>NZ_JABFNH010000017.1:156549-185338 GCF_017168435.1 Micrococcus sp. KRD070 | reverse complement strand
TGGCGGACCTCCTGCGGGATGGGGGGCGGCCGCCGCGGTCCGCGGCCGCCGGCCCGTCCAGTCCACCGCCTCGCCCGCGCGCCCGCCTGCCCCGGTCGTCCGGCTGGGGACACGTGCCCACCCCCCGGCGCCTGTGCAGGAGCGGACGGCGCCGCGCAGCCGTCAACCGCGCAGGATCTCGTGGGTCCGCGCGTCGCGCACGCGGGAGTCGTCCCACGGCACGTCCCAGCCCAGCAGCGCCAGCACACGGTCCAGCAGCGCCGCCGTGAACCCCCACACCAGGCGCTCGCCCACGAGGAAGCCCGGCGTCTCGCCGCGGCGGCCGCCGGGCCGGGCCACGCGGCACCGGTTCGCGGGGTCCACCAGGTCCGCGACCGGCATCCGGAACACGGCCGCGGCCTCGGCCTGGTCGACCACCGCCACGCGACTGGGGTCCCGCCACCACCCGAGCACCGGGTGCACCACGTGCCCGGAGACCACCACCGGCACCGCCGGCAGCACGCCCAGGACCTCCACGCCGGCCGGGTCCAAGCCGGTCTCCTCCTGCGCCTCGCGCAGGGCCGTGGCCACGACGTCGGCGTCCTCGGGGTCGACGCGACCGCCGGGGAACGCGATCTGCCCGGCGTGCTGGCGCAGGGTGGCGGCGCGCTGGGTCAGCAGCACGTCCACGTGCGGGTGCACGCGCTCGGCGTCGTGACGGGCGGGGACGTCGTCGAGGGCGCCGAACAGGATCAGCACGGCGGAGGGGCGCGGATCGCCGGACCGGGGCCACTCGAAGCCCCACATCGGCACGGCCTCGGGCGGGATGGTGGTGAGCGAGGCCGGGTCGTGGTGACCGGGCGCGTCCGCAGGGGCCGTGCCCCACCGGGCCACGAGGTCCGCCAGCTGGTCCCGCGCACCCGTCAGCGACGCCTCGGACGTCCCGGCGGCGTCGCGGGAGGTCGGGCGGGGGCTCGCGGGGGTCTCAGGCATAGCCCCCACGCTAGCCGCCGGTCGTAGCCTCGGGGCATGACGGCTCCCCTGACCTCGCCCCCGGCGGACGCCGCGTCCCCGGATCCGGTGGACGTCGCGGTGATCGGCGCCGGACAGGCCGGACTGGCGGTCGGCTACTTCCTGGCCCGGGCCGCGCGGGACGTCGACCGCGGGCGCCGGCCGGGCCCGCCGCCGTCGTTCGTCCTGCTCGACGCGTCCGCCCAGCCCGGCGGCGCGTGGCCGCACCACTGGGACTCCCTGCGCCTGTTCTCCCCCGCCGAGCACTCCTCCCTGCCGGGCCGACCCATGCCGCCGTCGCCCGGTCCCGGCACCCCGGACGCCGGGCACGTCGTCGCCTACCTGGCCGACTACGAGGACCGCTACGGGCTGCCGGTGCGCCGGGGCGTGCGTGTCGCGGCGGTGACGCACGACGCCGCCGCGTCCCCGCCGTTCACCCTGCGGCTCGAGGACGGCACGGCCCTGAGCGCCCGCGCGGTGGTCTCCGCGACCGGCTCGTTCACCCGCCCGTTCGTGCCGGCTCTCCCGGGCGCCGACCGCTTCGGCGGCACGCAGCGGCACTCCGCCGCGTACCGCTCCCCCGACGCGTTCGCCGGGCGGCGCGTCCTCGTGGTGGGCGGCGGCAACTCGGGCGCCCAGATCGCGGCTGACCTGCTGCTGGCGGGTGTCGCCACCACGTGGGCCACCCGGCGTCCGCCCCGGTTCATGCCGGACGACGTGGACGGGCGGGTGCTCTTCGACCGGGCCTCGGCGCGCGTGCTGGGCCGCTCCGAGGCGCGCGTGGGCGACCTCGGGGACATCGTCATGGTGCCCTCGGTGATCCGCGCCCGCGACGAGGCCGGGCTCCACGCGGTCCCCGCGCCCACCGCGCTCACGCCGGACGGCGTCCGCTGGGACCACGACGCCGGCGCGAGCCACGGCTGGCCCGCCGCCAGCCGCGCCGCGGCCCGGGTGCGCGGCACCGAGCACCCGGTGGACGACGTCGTCTGGTGCACGGGCTTCCGGGCGGACCTGCGCCACCTGCGGAGCCTCGAGCTGACCCGCCGCCCCTCCGGGGCGCCGGCGACGGAGCGTGCGCTGCCGACCGCCTCGGTGGACGTGCCGGGGCTGCACCTGCTCGGCTACGACGACTGGTGCGGGGCCGCCTCGGCCACGCTCGCGGGCGTGGGGGTGCACGCGCGCCGGGCCGTCGACGCGATCCTCGCGGGCCTCACCGCGGGCTGAGCGGGTGGACCAGCCGGGCGGTCAGGCCTCCAGTCCGTGGCCGAGCGCGCGCAGCTCGCGGCGCGTCCGCCCCGCGCGCAGGAGCTCGAGCAGCTCCTCCCGGCCGGGCTTGAGCTCGTAGGCGAGCAGGGCGCGCGCCCGCTCGGGGTCGGTCTCCCCCTCGCCGTAGGACGGGCACCAGCGGGCGATCGGGCACGCCCCGCACGCCGGGCGGCGCGCGTGGCACACGCGGCGGCCGTGGAAGATCAGCCGGTGGGAGAGCATCGTCCAGTCACGGCGCGGGAACAGGGCGCCCACGGCGTGCTCCACCTTCACCGGGTCGGTCTCGTCCGTGAACCCCAGGCGTCGGGCCAGCCGGCCGACGTGCGTGTCCACCGTGATCCCGGGCTGGCCGAAGGCGTTGCCGAGCACCACGAACGCGGTCTTGCGCCCCACCCCGGGCAGCGCCACGAGGTCCTCGAGACGGGCGGGGACCTCGCCGTCGTGCCGGGCCACGAGCTCCTGGGACAGCCGCAGGATCGCCGAGGCCTTGTTCCGGTAGAACCCCGTGGAGCGCACGAGCTCCTGCAGCTCGGGCTCGGTGGCCGCCGCCATCGCGTGGGCATCCGGGAAGCGGGCGAACAGCGCCGGCGTGGCCGCGTTGACGCGCACGTCGGTGGTCTGGGCGGACAGCACCGTGGCCACGAGCAGCTCGAACGGCGTCTCGAAGTCCAGCTCGGCGACGGCGTACGGGTACGTCTCGGCCAGGATCCGGTCGATCCGCCGCGCCCGGCGCACCAGGGCCAGCCGGGTCTCCCCGGTCGGCGTGCCCGTCGACTCCGTCTCCATCCGCGCGTCCTCCCGCCCTCGTGCGATCCGCTCAGGTCCGACCATCCTAGGGAGCGGGGCACATGCCGACGTCCGCACCGCGTCCGGCCCCCGCTTCTGGGTGCGATGCGACACACAGGACCTGAGGATTTGTGGCGACGACGCCGCGCGCGGCATGCTGAGGCGGGAGACTAGTGTGGGACGCGTCACATCCGTGCCGCGCACCGACCGCACCACCCCGAAAGGACCCCGTCGATGGACGAGCAGATCCCCACGTTCCCGCCCCCGACCGAGTTCGCCGCCCAGGCGGTGGCCGGAGCCGACCTCTACGAGGAGGCCGCCGAGGACCGCC
This sequence comes from Micrococcus sp. KRD070, assembly GCF_017168435.1. Classification (NCBI taxonomy): domain Bacteria; kingdom Bacillati; phylum Actinomycetota; class Actinomycetes; order Micrococcales; family Micrococcaceae; genus Micrococcus; species Micrococcus sp. KRD070. The sequence goes on along the minus strand of NZ_JABFNH010000017.1, from coordinate 181,965 downwards.
TGGCCTACTGGGCCCGCCGCGCCCGCGAGATCCTGCACTGGGAGCAGGACTTCACCGACGTCCTGGACTGGTCCGACGCGCCCTTCGCGAAGTGGTTCGTCGGCGGCACCACCAACGCCGCGTACAACGCCCTGGACCGCCACGTCGAGGCCGGCCACGGCGACCGCGTGGCCATCCACTTCGAGGGCGAGCCCGGCGACACCCGGACTTACACCTACGCCGACCTGGCCGCCGAGGTCCGGCGCGCCGCCAACGCGTTCGAGTCCCTCGGCGTGACCAAGGGAGACCGCGTGGCCGTCTACCTGCCGATGATCCCGGAGGCCGTCATCACGATGCTCGCGTGCGCGCGCATCGGCGCGGTCCACTCCGTGGTCTTCGGCGGCTTCTCCTCCGACGCCCTGCGCTCCCGCGTGGACGACGCCGAGGCCAAGCTCGTCGTCACGGCCGACGGCTCCTTCCGCCGCGGCAAGCCCTCCATGCTCAAGCCCGCCGTGGACCAGGCCCTCTCCGCGCCCGGCCACACCGCCGAGCACGTGCTCGTGGTCCGCCGCAACGAGGCCGAGGTCGAGATGACCGAGGGCCGCGACCTGTGGTGGCACGACGTCGTGGACGCCCAGTCCGACGAGCACGAGCTCGTGTGGCACGACGCCGAGCACCCGCTCTACATCCTCTACACCTCCGGTACCACCGGGAAGCCGAAGGGCATCCTGCACACCACCGGCGGCTACCTCGTGCAGGCCGCGGCCACCCACCACGACACCTTCGACCTGCACCCGGAGTCGGACGTCTTCTGGTGCACCGCCGACGTCGGCTGGGTCACCGGGCACTCCTACGTCGCCTATGCGCCGCTGGTCAACGGCGCCACCCAGGTGATCTACGAGGGCACCCCGGACTCCCCGCACCAGGGCCGCTGGTGGGAGATCGTGCAGAAGTACGGCGTGAGCATCCTCTACACGGCGCCGACGGCGATCCGCACGTTCATGAAGTGGGGCCGGCACATCCCGGACGAGTACGACCTCTCCAGCCTGCGCGTGCTCGGCTCCGTGGGCGAGGCCATCAACCCGGAGGCCTGGCGCTGGTACCACGAGGTCATCGGCGCCGGCCGCTGCCCCATCGTGGACACCTGGTGGCAGACCGAGACAGGCGCCCACATGCTCACCCCGCTGCCCGGCGTGACCACCCTCAAGCCCGGTTCCGCCCAGAGGCCGGTGCCCGGCGTCGTGCTGGAGGTCGTGGACGAGCTCGGCGAGCCCATGACGGACACGAGCGCGGGCTTCCTCGTGGTGCGCGAGCCGTGGCCGTCCATGCTGCGCGGCATCTGGGGCGACCGGGAGCGCTTCAAGGAGACCTACTGGTCCCGCTTCCCCGGCATGTACTTCGCCGGCGACGGCGCCCGCTACGACGAGGACGGCGACATCTGGCTGCTGGGCCGCGTGGACGACGTCATGAACGTCTCCGGCCACCGCCTGTCCACCACCGAGATCGAGTCCTCCCTCGTGGCGCACCCGTCCGTGGCCGAGTCCGCGGTGGTCGGCGCGAAGGATGAGACCACGGGCGAGGCGGTCGTCGCGTTCGTCCTGCTCACCGAGGACGCCGCCGCGGCCGATCGCGACGTCGCCGAGGTCGAGGAGGAGCTGCGGCAGCACGTGGGCAAGAACATCGGCCCCATCGCCAAGCCCAAGCGCGTGCTCGTGGTCCCCGAGCTGCCCAAGACGCGCTCCGGCAAGATCATGCGCCGCCTGCTCAAGGACGTGGCCGAGGGCCGCGACCCGGGCGACTCCACCACGCTGGCCGACCCCACGGTCATGCAGCGCATCGTGGAGACGCTCGCACCGAAGGCCTGAGCCGGCACGACGACGCCGCCCCGGTCCGCACGCTGTGTGCGGTCCGGGGCGGCGTCGTCGGTGGGCGGGCCCGGCTCAGGCGCGGGCGGCCGCGTCCCGCCGGACCAGCTCCACGGCCTCGTCGGGCGTGTAGCCGAGGCGTTCGAGCAGGGTGTCGAGACAGCGGCGCACGGCCTGGTGCGCGGCGTCCGCGCGGGCGTCCGCCGAGGCGGCCACGAACGTGCCCGCGCGCCCCCGGGTGCGGATGGTGCCGTGCGCCTCGAGCTCCTTGTAGGCCCGGGCCACGGTGCCCGGTGCCACGCCGAGCTCGGCCGCGAGCGCACGCACGGGCGGCAGTCGGTCCCCGCGGGCGAGGGATCCGGAGGCGACGCCGGCCAGGACCGCGTCCACGATCTGCCGGTAGGGCGGGGCCGGCAGGCTCCCGTCCACCGCCACGACCGGCAGGGAGGCGGAGACCACGCCCGCGGCCCCGTCGGCGACCGAGGCCGCGGACGGGGCCGCTGCGGACGGACCGGGGGCCCTCATCGACTCACCGGTGCTGCGCGTCGAGACGGCCATCCTCGCGCTCCCACACGGCGGGGGCCAGTTCGTCCTCGATGGCGAGGTCGCCCGAGGAGTCGTCCGGGTGGCGGAGCAGGTGGACGGCGGAGACCGCGAGGCCGCCCCACACCAGGAGGATGGCCAGGGACATCATGACGATCGCTGCGGTGCTCATCGGTCAGAGCTCCTTCCGGGTGGCGGCCGCGGGCACCACCGGCAGGGCGCCGGTGGGGACGGTGCCCTCGGGCACGGCGTTGTGCGGGATGAGGTCGCCGTGGATCTCGCTGTCCAGGTCCTCGGCGTAGAGGTTGGACTTGCGGGACCACGGGATCAGGGAGAGCAGGATCGCCAGGGCGACGGAGCCGAGCGCGATGCCCCAGCCGAAGACGCCGAGGAAGTCGCCCGGGTAGCCCTCATAGCCCTCCGCGATCACCTTCATGATCCAGGAGAGCCAGATGTAGGCGAGCACGATCGGCATGAGCACGCCGATCAGCAGCACGTACCCGCGGCCGACCTTGAAGGAGGAGACGGCGTTGAGGTGCGCCGTGATGCGACGGGCCGAGCCCAGCGCACCGGTGACCAGGAGCACCGACAGGAGCGCCGCGCCCACGATGCCGAAGTTGTTGGCGAACGCGTCCATGGTGTCCAGCATCTGCAGGCCCGTGGTGGTGGAGAACAGGGCGAGGGAGACCACCCCGGACAGGCCGATCACCACGATCGTGGCCGTCCAGCGGCCCCAGCCGAGCTTGTCCTTCACGGCGGAGATGACGACCTCGAGGATCGAGATCAGCGAGGTGAAGCCGGCGACCACGAGCGAGCCGAAGAACAGCACGCCGATCAGGGCGCCGAGCGGGGCCTGCGAGATCAGGGTGGGGAAGGCGATGAACGCCAGGCCGATGCCGCTGCCGGCCACCTCGGCCACGGACACGCCGGAGGCCTGCGCCATGAAGCCCAGGGCGGAGAACACGCCGATGCCGGCCAGGATCTCGAAGCCCGAGTTGGAGAAGCCGACCACCAGGCCGGAGCCGGTGAGGTTCGTGCGGCGGTTGAGGTAGGAAGCGTAGGTGATCATGATGCCGAAGCCGACGGACAGCGAGAAGAAGATCTGACCGTAGGCGGCGATCCAGACGCCCGGGTCCGCCAGCGCGGCCCAGTTCGGCGTGAACAGCGCGTCCAGGCCCTGGGCGGCGCCCGGCAGGGTGAGGGCGATGCCGACGAGGATCAGGAACATCACGACGAGCAGCGGGATGCCGACCATCGAGGCCAGGGCCACGCCCCGGCGCACGCCGAAGCCCATGATGAGCAGCGTGATCACCCAGACGGCGAGCATGGGCCAGAAGACGCCCGAGACGACGTCGAAGGACGGGGACGGGTCGTCGGCGACCTGCAGGTAGTCGCCCATGAGGAAGGTCTCCGGGTCGTCGCCCCACCGCTGGTCCACGGAGAACCAGGTGTACATGATCGCCCAGCCGATGATCGCGGCGTAGTAGATCCCGATGACGACGCAGATGAGCACCTGCCACCAGCCGACGGTCTCGGTCCACCGGGACAGGCGCCGGAACGCCAGCGGCGCGGAGCCGCGGAAGCGGTGGCCGATCGCGTAGTCGAAGAACAGCAGCGGGATGCCCGCGGTGAGCAGCGCGATCAGGTAGGGGATGACGAACGCGCCGCCGCCGTTCTCATAGGCGACGTAGGGGAAGCGCCAGATGTTGCCGAGGCCCACGGCGGAGCCGATGGCCGCCAGGATGAAGGCCCACCGGCCGGTGAACTCCTCCCGGGTGCGCTTCGGCGCCGACGCGGGCGCGGAGACGGTGCTGGACATGCAGGACCTCCGGGGGTCGGGAAAACTCGAGTGTGACGGAGGACACAATAGTCGACACGGGCCGTTGCCGGACAGTCCGGTCCGGAATGCGGGCATCAGGCGCGTGGCGCGGCGCCGGCTCAGCCGCCCGGGACGCAGTCCCCCGAAGGGACCGTGGCCGTCATTTCCGGGGCCGCGGCGACGACGGGGGCGATGGTGTCCGCCGTCAGGGCGTAGCCGACGGCGTCCGAGCCCGGGGCCCGGGCGAACACCAGACCGGCCAGGTTCCCGGCCGTGTCCACCACCGGGCCGCCCGAGTAGCCGTGGCGGATGTCCGCCGCGAGGGTGTAGACGTCCACCATGCTCGCGGCACCGGTCAGGACGTCGCCGAGCGGCACCTCGCCGACGGCCTGCACGGTCGCGGGGGTGGAGGCGAACGGGCCGCCGTCGGGATAGCCCAGGACGGAGGCCGACGCGCCGCCCGTCAGCTCGGCGCCGACCGGCATGACGGGCAGGTTCGCGTCGTCGACCGCCAGGACGGCGAGGTCGTGCGCCGTGTCCAGGTGGACGATCCGCGCCGCGTGCACGCCGCGGGCGCGGTCCGTCACGGTGGGGGCGTCCACGCCGAGGACCACGTGCGCGTTCGTGAGCACGCGGTCCGGGGCCACGGCCACGCCCGAGCCGCTCTGCACCTGGTTGCACTGCGCGGCCGTCCCGGTCAGCCGGACGACGGCGGCCGACGCCGAGGAGGCGGCGGGAGTCGAGGGGGCGGCCGTCGACGTCGACGAGGCGGGGGCGGTCGTCGTGGCCGACGGCGCGGCGGCGTCGTCGGGCTCCTCGGGGGTCGCCGAGGCGGACGGGGCGGACGTCGCGGTGTCGGACGGGGAGGAGGCGGCCGAGGGCAGACCCGGCGTCGCGGCCGGGGCCGGGGCGGCGCGGACGCCGTCGTCGGACTCCGGGACGGGGGCGGGCAGCTCGAGCTCCGGCAGCACGTCCAGGTCGGCGACGGCGGAGCGCGAGCGGGCGGCCCAGGCCAGGAGCGAGTCGGGCATCACGGTGTCCAGCGCCGTGATCACCTGCGAGCGGTTCACCTCACGGGTGACCGCGGTGGAGCCGGAGGCCGCGATGGAGAACGCCACGAGCCAGAGGACGAGGGCGCCCGCGAGACCGGCGGCGAGCGCGCCGAGCAGGCGGTCGACGAGTCGCAGGGCCGGCAGGTTCACGCGCAGCCGGATCGCCTCGCCGATGGCGGCGCCCACGTACTGGCCCGCCGCCACGAGCAGGACGAGGGTGGCGATCAGCGCGGCCCACCGCCACTGCGGCGCGGTGACGAACTCCGCCACCTCCGGCAGGGCGTAGAACGCGATCGCGGCACCGCCGACCAGGCCGACGAGGTTGCCCAGCACCACCCACAGGCCGCGACGGTGGCCCTGGACCAGGAGCATCGCGAGCGCGACGATGAGCAGGACGTCCAGCCACGTCAGACCCAGCGGCATGGGCGACCTCCTTCGGATGCGACGGCACCGGCCACGCACGGGGACCGCCCGCGCGCCCGGTGGAGGATCCAGGGTATCGGCCCGCACGGGGGTATGGGGCACAATGGACGCCAGTGAACCGGGCGGCTCCTCCGCCGCGGTGTGAGGAACTGCCCACAGAGAGGACACGCACACATGGATCTCGAGGTTCTGCGGAAGGCTCCGCTGTTCACCAACCTGGACGACGAGGTGTTCGCCATCCTCACCTCGGAGCTGACCGAGGTGGAGCTCTCCCGCGGCGCGTCCGCGTTCCACGAGGGCGACCAGGGCGATCAGCTGTACGTGATCATGTCCGGCAAGATCAAGCTCGGCCGCACCGCTTCGGACGGCCGCGAGAACCTCGTGGCCGTGCTCGGCCCCGGCGAGATCTTCGGCGAGATGGCCCTGTTCAACCCCGCCCCGCGCAACGCCACCGCCACCGCGGTGTCCGCCACGCGCCTGGCCGGTCTGCGCCATGAGAACCTGCGCCGCGCCATCGCCTCGTCGCCGGATGTGTCGGTCCAGCTGCTCCAGGCCCTGGCCCAGCGCCTGTCCAAGACCAACGAGTCCCTGGCGGACCTGGTGTTCTCGGACGTGCCGGGCCGCGTGGCCAAGGCGCTCCTGGACCTCGCGGACCGCTTCGGCCGGCCGGCCGCGGACGGCCTGCTGGTGGCGCACGACCTCACGCAGGAGGAGCTCGCCCAGCTGGTGGGCGCGTCCCGCGAGACCGTGAACAAGGCCCTGGCCGAGTTCGTCCAGCGCGGCTGGATCCGCCTGGAGAACCGCGCCGTGGTCATCCTGGACCTGCAGCGTCTGCGTCAGCGTTCGCGCTGACGCCCCCCGCCCTGCCGTGGAGCGGGCCACCCCGGTCAGTCCCGGGTGGCCCGCTCCACGCGCATCCGGGGGGTGCCGTCGTCGCCGGCCTCGGTGGCCAGATGGTATTCCGGCACGGGACCACGCCGGACACAGGGCGTGACGGAGAGCAGGAAGGCGGCGGCCGTCCGGTGCGCCGCGACCCGACGCACGATCACCTGCGTCAGCGGGGTCGCCACCTGGTCGAAGGGTGCCGTGCCCTCCGCCCCGGCGGGTCCGGGCAGCCGCAGCGGGCCGGCGAGCGCGCGACGCGCGGGCACCCACGCCTGAAGTTCGGGACCGGGTTCCTCGGATGCCGGCGCGGACTGCAGCGGTGGGGTCATCGTGGCGAACACGGCCGTGTCGAAGCGTCGGTGGACGTGGGGCGCGGATCGCCAGCGCATGACGGGGCGCAGCAGGTCGGCGCGCACCCCGAGGCCACGCGCGGCCAGCAGATGGGGCAGACTCTCCGAGCCCTCCTCGAGGGAGCTGCGGCCCCCGCCCCAGGTCTCGATGCGCGCCGTGGACACGACGTCCGTGTCGGAGCGACCGGCGAGGAGCACTCCGGCCTCGTCGTGGAGCTCGCGGACGGCGGCCACCACGTGCTGCCGCGCACGCCGCCGGTCCGTGGTCCCGAACGTGCGGGCCCACTGGGAGGGCTCGGGCCCGTACCACGGGCAGGAGTCGGCGTCGGACTCGAGGAGCGCGCCGCCGGGCAGGCCCACGCGGCCGAGCGGGGTGCGTCCCGCGCGGTGACGGAGGAAGACCTCCGGGCCGTCGTCACCGTCGCGCACGAGCACGACGGACGACGCGGGCCGGGACGGGCGGACCTGGCGGAAGCGCCGGTCCAGCCACTGGCGGGTGAGGTCTTCCTCCTGCCCCGGGACCGGCAGCAGCAGGCCGGCCGGGTCAGCGGACACGGACGGTGATCTCCACCTCGACGGGAGCGTCCATGGGCAGCACGGCCACGCCGACGGCGGAGCGCGCGTGGCGGCCGGCCTCGCCGAAGATCTCGGCCAGCACGTCCGAGGCGCCGTTCACCACGCCGGGCTGACCGGTGAACGCGGGGTCGGAGGCCACGAAGCCGACGACCTTGACGACCTGGGCGACCCGGTCCAGGTCGCCCACCAGCTCGTGCACCGCGGCCACCGCGTTCACGGCGCATGCCCGCGCGAGCTCCTGGGCGCGTTCGGGGGTGACCTCCGCGCCCACCTTGCCGGTGGCGGGCAGGGCGCCGGCCACGAAGGGGAGCTGGCCGGAGGTCAGCACGAGGTCGCCGTCCCGCAGCGCCGGGACGTAGGAGCCGACCGGCGCCGCGACGGCGGGTCGGTCGATGCCGAGCTCCGCGAGGCGGGCCGCGACGGCGCCGTCGCCCCAGGTGGGGGCCGAGGACTGCTCCGTCACGTTCACGCCGCCTTCGGACGCTTGAGGTAGGCCACGGGGTTGTTCCCCTCGGGGCCCGGGATCACCGTGACGAGCTCCCAGCCGTCCTCGCCCCACTGGTCGAGGATCTGCTTGGTCGCGTGGATGAGGAGGGGGATCGTGGCGTACTCCCACTGCGTCTGCTGAGTCATGGGACCCACCCTAGCTGTAGGAGGGCATGACGTTGTTGACTCGGGCCGGGGCCAGTGAGGCCGGAGGAGCGTCTCCGCAGGAGGTATGAGGCCGATGGTAGTTGTAGTGGTTCACCCACACCGCCAGGGCCTCACGCCGAGCTTGCTCTGAGGTGTACGGGCGGGCGTAGAGGACCTCGTCCACCATCAGCCGGTTGTACCTCTCCACCTTCCCGTTATGGCGCGGGGTGTAGGGGCGGATCCGGTGGTGCCGGCCCCCGAGCGAGACCACCTTCCGGGTGAAGTCCACGGCCCGGTAGTTGTTGCCGTTGTCCGTGATCACCCTGTCGATCCGGATCCCGTGGGCGGCGAAGAACGCCCGCGCCCGGCAGAAGAACCCGATCGTGGTCACCGCTTTCTCGTCCTCCAACGCCTCGGTGTAGGCCAGGCGGGTGAACCCGTCGATCGCCGAGTGCAGGTAGGTGTAGCCGACCCGTCGGCCAGGCCCGCGCTTGGCTGCTCGCGCGTTCTCGGAGTCCCGGCCGTGAGCACGCCAGCCGCCCCCCTCGGGGATGCGCCCGATCTTCTTCACGTCCAGGTGCACCATGTGCCCCGGCCCTCTCGCGGTGATCTTCTGGGGTCGTTGGCGCAGGTCTTCTCCGGCCGGGGTCAGGTCCCGTAGGCGGGAGATCCCGGCCCGGTGCAGCCACCGTCCCACGGTACGAAGACACACCCGGTGGCCCTCGGAGACGAGGTGGTGATGGATGCGGCGGGCTGACCACTTGCGCTCCCGGCGCAGGGTCTGGATCTGGGCCACCACCTCGGGGTCGAGCTGGGCAGGTGAACGGTGCGGCCGGCTGGGCAGGTCCTGAAGGCCGGCTTCTCCCTGGGCGCGGTAGCGGGCGACCCAGGTGGCCACCGTGGGCCGGCTCACCCGGAACTCGGCTGCCACGTGTGCCTGCGGGATCCCGTCGTGCAGGTGGCGGTGGACCATCCTGAGACGGCCGGTCGGGGTCAGGGGTGCGTTAGCGTGAGTCATGAGTGGGTCTTTTCGGGCAGGTGGGTTGTTGAGGAACTTCGGGCGTGTCAACTTGTCTGTGTAAGCGGGGTGGTCACAGGTAGGGGTTGATCCGGTCGGGGTAGGCCGCGGCGAGCTGGGCGAGGGCCTGCTTCCAGTTCGTGACGGCCTGACCTTCGACGAGCCGGCTGAGGCTTTCAGCTGCTCGACCAGGTCCTGGCCCGAGGGCTCGCCTGGGTTCTTCTCGTCGATCATGGTCATGATTCTTACCGTTCCTCTCGGTACGGCTTACACAGACCATCTGACACGCCCGGAGAGGCCCGCTCGTCTCATCTCAGCCCGTACCCCGTGGCAAGAACCTCATGACCCACAACACCTAGCCACCGGCGCGGACCCCGGAAGAGGTCCCAGGTGCCCGCGCTACACTCGCGCCCATGGCCTCCCGCACGACCCGCTTCCCCGCGCCCTCGAGCGCCCTCGGCCGCCTCCTCGCCTTCGTGGGCCTCTCGGCGGTGGCCGGCCTGCTCGTGGCGGCCCTCCTGCTGCCCGTCGCGGGCCTGGCCGGTGTCGCCGCCGCGTCGGGCCGGGAGATGCTGGACGAGCTGCCGGACGAGCTGCCCACGGAGCCGGTCTCCGTGCCGTCGCGCATCCTCTCGGAGGACGGTGAGGAGATCGCCGTCTTCTACGAGGAGAACCGCACCCCGGTCCCGCTGGACGAGATCTCGGAGCACATGCAGCACGCGATCGTGGCCATCGAGGACGAGCGCTTCTACGATCACGACGGCGTGGACGCGCGCGGCCTCATCCGCGCGACCGTGAACAACGCCACCTCCGACTCCACGCAGGGCGCCTCCACCCTCACCCAGCAGTTCGTGAACAACATGCTGGTGAACGTGCAGCAGATCCGCGGCGACTCCCGCCTCACCCTCTCCGGCTCCAAGAACATCGCGGACAAGGTCAAGGAGATCAAGCTCGCCGTCGCCGTCGAGGAGCAGATGTCGAAGGACGAGATCCTCGAGGGCTACCTCAACATCGTGCTGTTCTCCGGCCGTGCCTACGGGGTCGAGGCCGCCTCGCAGTACGTGTTCGGCAAGTCCGCCGCCGACCTGGAGAGCTGGGAGGCCGCCACGCTGGCCGGCATGGTCCAGTCCCCCACCCGGTTCGACCCGGCCCGCAATCCGGAGGAGGCCACGGAGCGGCGCAACCTCGTGCTGAACGCGATGAAGGACAACGGCTACCTCTCCCAGGAGGAGTACGACCACGCCGTCGCCCAGCCGATGGAGGTGGTCATGGAGTCCCGCCCCTCGGGCTGCCTCTACGCCAAGTTCGGCACCTACTTCTGCGACTACGTGGAGCGGCAGATCCTCGCCGACCCCACGTTCGGCCCGGACGTCCAGTCCCGCCAGGCCCTGCTGGACCGCGGCGGGCTCACCATCCGCACGACGATCGACTCGACGCTCCAGAAGGAGACCGAGAAGAACCTGCGCGCCTCGGTGCCCAACAACGAGTCGCTGGGCGCCGGCCACGCGCTCACCTCGGTGGAGGCCGGCACCGGCAACATCCGCACCATGGCCCAGAACACCGAGTACGCCATCCAGGACGAGCTCGGCCACACCTCGCTGAACTTCAACGTGGACAAGCAGTGGGGTGGCGGCCAGGGCTTCCAGGCCGGCTCCACGCTCAAGCCCTTCGTGGCACTGACGTGGCTGCGCAACGGCAACCGCCTGGTCGACTCCGTGGACGCCTCCCGGAACGTCTACCCCACGGGCACGCGGTTCGCTGCCTCGTGCCGCCCGGGCGGCTACACCACGGTCGGCGGCACCTGGCAGTTCAAGAACGTGGTCCCGGGCATGCTGCGGCAGGTGCGCGTGGACGAGGGCCTCTTCTGGTCGGTGAACACGCCGACCGTCGCCACCGCGTACCAGCTGGATCTGTGCGACATCACGAGCCTCACCACCCAGCTGGGCGTCACCCGCGCCCTGGACAGCTCCCCGTTGCAGCCGGACGACCCGTCCTTCCTGCTCGGCAAGGACTCGGTGGCCCCGCTCTCCCTGGCCGGCGCGTACGCCGCCATCGCCGCGAACGGCCTGTACTGCGAGCCGCGCGCCATCCTGGAGGTCACGGACACCGTCGGCAACCAGTACGACGTCGCCGACCCGCAGTGCGACCAGGTCATCGACCCGGACCACGTCCGGGAGCTGATGCCGGTCCTGCGCCACATCGGCGGCTTCAACATCGCCGAGGAGGGCGCCGGCTACGAGTTCGGCGGCAAGACGGGCACGAACGACAACGTGTCCTCCACGTGGTTCGTCGGGTTCACCAACAAGCTGGCCACCGCCGTGTGGACCGGCCGCTACAACAACCTGAAGACCATGACGGGCGAGACCGTCAACGGCGAGGTCCGCAACCCGTTCTACTCGACCTCCATCAACGGCCCGTCCTGGCTCGAGTACAACCAGTTGGCCAAGGAGAAGTTCCCGCCGGGTGAACTGCCCGAGTGGGACGGCCCGCAGTCGGAGGACCCGGGCGAGGCCGGCGAGCACCCGGACGGACGCCAGTTCCACATCGACGACCTGGACCGGGGCGGGCCGTTGCCCGAGGCGGTCCCGGGCTACTGACCGCGATGCGCCCCGCCGCCTCCCGCACCCGCCGCATGCTCCGTTCCGCAGCGCCTGCCGCCGTCGGGATGGCCACGACGGCGGGCCTCGGCCTGGCCTGGGGCCTCGTCGAGGCCGAGGCCCGGACGGTGCGCACGCACCGACTGGCCGTACTGCCGGCCGGGTCGGCGCCGCTGCGGGTGCTGCACCTCTCGGACATCCACCTGCTGCCCCGGCACCGGGCCAAGCGGGCGTGGCTGCGCGGATTGGATGTACTCGAGCCTGACCTCGTGGTCAACACGGGGGACAACGTGTCCGCCGCGGCGTCGGTGCCGCTCGTGCTCGACGCGCTCGGGCCGCTGCTGGCGCGGCCGGGCGTGTTCGTGCCCGGCTCCAACGACTACTACGCGCCCAAGGCGGCCAACCCCCTGCGGTACTTCGCGGGCCCCTCGCGCATGGACGCGGACCGGCCCCGGCTTCCCTCCGACGTCCTGTTCGGCGCGTTCCGCGCCGCCGGCTGGGCCGACCTGACGAACCGGGGCGTCGCCCTGGCCGTGCCGACCCGCGCCGGGACCACGCTCGAGGTCCTCGCCGCCGGCACCGACGACCCGCACCTCGGTCTGGACGCCTGGGCCGGCTTCCCCGGCCCCGCACACGACGACGGCGCCGGGCGGCCCGGCGGCGACGGGCGGTTCCGGCTGGGCGTCACCCACGCCCCGTACCGCCGCGTGCTGGACGCCATGACCGTCGACGGCGCCGATCTGCTGCTCGCCGGCCACACCCACGGCGGGCAGGTCTGCGTGCCGTTCCTCGGCGCGCTCGTCACCAACTGCGACCTGCCGCGCCGGCAGGCCTCCGGGGTCTCGACGTGGACGGCCGCGGGGCGGACCGTCCCGCTCGAGGTGTCGGCCGGCCTGGGGACCGCGCCGTCCGCGCCCGTGCGGTTCGCGTGCCGGCCCGAGGCCGTGGTGCTGGACCTGGTCCCGCGGGGCTGAGCCGCCTGTCCCGTCCGGGGCCGCGGGTACAGTGGAGCCCCGTGACCCGCACCACCTCTCCCGGCGCCTCGTCCCTGCGTGACGCCCTGGGCGGGATCGCACCGTACCTCGAGGGCGTGCGGGCGCGCTGGGTGCTCGGGCTCGCCTCGGCCATGGCGGCGGGCCTCGTGGCCCTGGCCATCCCGCAGGTCATCCACCTGCTCGTGGACACCGTGTTCACGGAGACCGTGCTCGCCCGGCCTTCCTCCCCCGACTCCCGCGCGGACGTGTGGCGGGCCGCCGGCCTGCTCACCGTGCTCGGCCTCGCCGAGGCCGCGTTCATCGGCCTGCGCCGGTACTTCATCCTCCCGCCGGCCGCCGGGGTGGAGAACCGGGCGCGCATCGCCCTGTTCGAACGGCTCCAGCGCCTGCCGGTGGCGTTCCACGACGCGTGGCCCTCGGGGCAGCTGCTCTCCCGGGCCCAGGGCGACCTCTCGCTCTTGCGGCGGTGGATCGCGTTCGGCTCGGTCATGCTCGTGGTGGACGTGGTGACCATCACCGTCGGCCTCGTCCTGCTGTTCCTGCTGTCCTGGCAGCTGGCCCTGCTCTACCTCGCCGCGGCCGTGCCGATCATGTGGGCGTCGTTCGGGTTCCGCAACGACTTCCGCGCCGCGTCCCGGCTCTCCCAGGACCAGGCCGGGGACCTCGCCACGTCCGTCGAGGAGTCGGTGCACGGCATCCGCGTCCTCAAGGCGTTCGGCCGCGGCGCGCACGCCCTCGACGGCTTCCGCGGGCGCGCCCGCACACTGCAGGGCACCGAGGTGCACAAGGCCTCGGTGCTGGCCCGGTTCATCGCGCTCATCGTGGCCCTGCCGGAGACGGTGCTGGGCCTGGGCCTCGCCCTGGGCCTGTGGCTCGTGGCGACCGGGGAGCTGACGGTGGGCGCGCTCGCCGCCTACTTCGCCACCGCGGCCGTGCTGGCCGGGCCGGTCGAGTCGGTGGGCCAGCTGATGGGCATGACGCTCTCGGCCCGCACGGCGATCGACCGCCACGTGGACGTCCTCGCCACGCCCGTGGACATCGCCTCGCCCACCGGGGAGGCCGCCGTCGTGCCCCCGGCCACCGGCGCGCTCGCGTTCCGCGGGGTGCGCTTCCGCTGGCCGGACGCGGACCCGGGGCGCGGGGAGCGCGACCTGCTCGACGGCGTCGACCTCGAGCTGGTGCCCGGCGAGACGATGGCCCTGGTCGGCGCGACCGGCGCCGGCAAGTCGACGCTGCTGCAGCTGGTCCCCCGGCTGCTCGACGTCACGGCGGGCTCCGTCTGCGTGGACGGGGTGGACGTGCGCCGGATGCCGCTCGAGGAGCTGCGCCGGCGGGTGTCCGTGGCGTTCGAGGACGCCACACTGTTCTCCGCGACCATCCGGCAGAACGTGCTGCTCGGCGCCCCGGCGGACGTGCTCGCGGACGGCCTCCACTCCCCCGCGGCGGACGCCCTGCTCGACCTCGCGCTCGAGACCGCGCAGGCGGGCTTCGTGGCGGACCTGGCGGACGGCGTCGAGACCGAGATCGGCGAGGAGGGCCTCAGCCTCTCCGGCGGACAGCGCCAGCGGATCGCCCTCGCCCGCGCGATCGCGGCACGCCCGGACGTGCTCGTGCTGGACGACCCCCTCTCCGCCCTCGACGTGCGCACCGAGGAGGCCGTGACCGCGCGCCTGCGCGAGGTCCTCGACGGGACGACCACCCTGATCGTGGCGCACCGTCCCTCCACCGTGGCCCTCGCGGACCGGGTCGCGGTGCTGGCGGACGGGCGGATCGAGGACGTGGGGACGCACCCCGAACTGCTGGCCCGCAGCGCCGTGTACCGGCACATCATCTCGAGCCGACCGGAGGAGCAGGCATGAGCGCCGCCGACGTGAGCCGCGTGCGCGGCGTGGGGGCCGAAGAGGACCTCGACTACACCCGCGCGGAGCGCCGCCACATCCGGCGCCGATCCTTCCGCCTGCTCGGCGAGCTCGCGCGGCCGGTCCGGGGGACGCTGCTGCTCACCGTGGTCTTCGTCCTCGTGTCCAACGCGGCGCGGGCGGCCGGTCCGCTGATCATCGCCTGGGCGATCGACGCGGAGCTGCCGCGCGTCGTCGAGGCCGTGCGGGCCGGCGAGTCCGTCTGGCCCATCCTCGTCCCCGTGGGCGGGGCGTACGTGGCGGCGGCCCTCGTCTCCGGCGGCCTGCTGGGGGCGTACACGTGGCTCACCGCGCGGGCGAGCCAGGCCATGCTGCTGAGCCTGCGGCTGCGCGTGTTCCGGCACACGCAGCGGCTGAGCCTCGGCTTCCACGAGCGGTACACGTCCGGGCGGGTGATCTCGCGGCAGACCTCGGACCTGGAGGCGCTGCGGGAGCTGCTGGACCAGGGCCTGTCCTCGCTCGTGTCCGGGCTGATGTTCATGTCGTTCACCGCGGCGTCCATCCTGCTGCTGGACCCGCCGTCGTTCCTCGTGCTGCTGGGCGCGGCCGTGCCGGTGGCGATCGTGACGCGCTGGTACCAGGTGCGGTCCGAGGAGGCGTACCGGCGGTCGCGGGTGTCCTCGGCGCGGTCGATCGTGCACTTCGTGGAGACCATGACCGGCATCCGCGCGGTCCAGGCCTTCCGGCGGGAACGGGACAACGACGCGCGGTACCGCGACTTGGCCACGGCCTACCGGGACGACATGGTGGCCACGCTCAACCTGTTCGGCATCCTGCAGCCGGTGCTCGTGGCGACGGGCAACCTGACGGTGGCGGCGCTGCTCGTGACCGGGGGCCTGCGCGTGCTCGACGGCGACCTCGAGGTGGGGGTGCTCGTGGCGCTCCTGCTGGCCGGACGGCGCGTGTTCCAGCCCATGGAGATGGTGGCGATGTTCTACTCGTCGCTGCAGTCCGCGACGGCGGCGCTCGAGAAGGTCTCCGGCCTGCTCGAGGAGGAGCCCACCGTGGTGGAGGCCGCCGAGCCCACGCCGCTGCCCGGGGCCGACGCTCCGGGGACGGGCGTGGCGTCCGGGCGGGTGGAGTTCCGGGACGCGGTGTTCAGCTACGGGCCGGACCGGGTGGTGCTGCCGGAGTTCGACCTCGTGATCCCGGCGGGTCAGACCGTGGCCGTGGTGGGCCAGACGGGCGCGGGCAAGTCGACGCTGGCCAAGCTCATCGCCCGGTTCTACGACGTGTCCACCGGCTCGCTGACACTGGACGGGGTGGAGCTGCGCGAGCTCAGCCAGGCGGATCTGCGGCGCAACGTGGTGATGGTGACCCAGGAGGCGTTCCTGTTCTCCGGGTCGATCGCGGAGAACATCGCCCTCGGCCGGCCCGACGCCACCGAGGCCGAGATCCAGGCGGCCGCCCGGGCGGTGGGGGCGCACGACTTCATCCTGGGGCTGCCCGAGGGCTACGCGACCGACGTCGCCAAGCGCGGCGGGCGGCTGAGCGCGGGGCAGCGGCAGCTCGTGTCGTTCGCGCGGGCGTTCCTCGCGGACCCCGCCGTGCTGATCCTGGACGAGGCGACGTCGTCGCTGGACCTGCCGAGCGAGCGGCTCGTGCAGGCCGGGCTGGAGCGGCTGCTGGGGAACCGGACGGCGCTGATCATCGCCCACCGGCTCAGCACCGTCGAGACCGCCGACCGGGTGCTCGTGATGCACGATGGCCGGATCATCGAGGACGGCAGCCCCGCCGAGCTGGTGGCGGCCGACGGCCGGTTCGCGGCGCTGCACCGGGCCTGGGAGGACTCGCTCGCCTGATGGGTGGCGCGCCCGACGCGCTTTCGAACGTGGCAGAGGGCCTACCCCACGTTCGAAAGTCCGGGTCAGGCGTCGAAGGGGCGGCCCGTCAGGCGCTCGTACGCCTCCACGTAGCGGTCGCGGGTCTTGGCCACGACGTCGGCGGGCAGCGCCGGCGGGGCCTCCCCGCTGGTCTTGTCCCAACCGGAGTCGGGGCCCGTGAGCCAGTCGCGGACGAACTGCTTGTCGAAGCTCGCCTGGGGGCGGCCGGGCTCGTAGTCCTCGGCGTCCCAGAACCGGGAGGAGTCCGGGGTGAGGACCTCGTCGCCCAGCACCACCTGGCCGGTGGCCGGGTCCACGCCGAACTCGACCTTCGTGTCCGCCAGGATGATGCCGGCCTCGCGGGCGATCGCCTCGGCGCGGGCGTACAGGTCCAGGGTGAGGAACCGCAGGCGCTCGGCGGCCTCGGTGCCCACGCGCTCGACCATCTGCTCGAACGTGATGTTCTCGTCGTGCTCGCCGACCTCGGCCTTCGCGGACGGCGTGAAGATCGGCGGGTCGACCCGCGAGCCGTCCACGAGCCCGGCGGGCAGCGGCAGGCCGGCCACCGTGCCCGACGCGCGGTACTCGGCCAGGCCGGAGCCGGTCAGGTAGCCGCGGGCGATGCACTCCACGGGGAACATGTCCAGGCGCTTGACGATCATCGCCCGCCCGGCCACGGCCGCGGGCACGTCCGTGCTCACCACGTGGTGCTCGACCGGCTCGGCGTGGGCCCCGTTGTAGCCCTCGGCCAGCTTCTCGAACCACCACAGGGTCAGCCGGGTGAGGATGGCGCCCTTGTCCGGGATCGGCGGCTCCAGCACGTGGTCGTAGGCGCTGATCCGGTCGGAGGCCACCACGAGCAGCGTCGCGGACCGCCCCGGCTCGGCGTCGGCGGGCTCGTACAGGTCCCGCACCTTGCCCGAGTAGACGTGCCGCCAGCCCGGCAGCTCGAGGGCCTCGGCCCCCGTGAACCCCACGCGCTCCCCGCTCACTTCGCTCCCTCCGTCCCGGGCACGGTGATCTCGCCGCGCTCGGCCTTGAGTCCGATGTCCGTGCGCCACTGGGCGCCGTCGAACCGGATGCGCTCGACGCCCGCGTAGGCGCGCTCGCGCGCTTGGGCCAGGTCCGCCCCGCGCCCGACGACGGCCAGCACCCGGCCGCCCGCCGTCACCACGTCCTCACCGGACACCGCGGTGCCCGCGTGGATCACGTGCACGCCCTCGAGGCCGGCCGCGTCGGCCAGCCCGTTGATCACGTCGCCCTTCGAGGAGGAGGCCGGGTAGCCGGCCGAGGCCATGACCACGTCCACGGCGACGTCGTCGCTCCACTCGAGTCGACGGTCCGCGCCGAGCCGGCCGGCCGCGGCGTCGGCGAGCAGCCCGCCCAGGGGCGTCTCGAGGCGGGCGAGCACGGCCTGGGTCTCGGGGTCGCCGAAGCGCACGTTGAACTCGATGACCTCCACACCCTTGGCGGTCACGGCCAGGCCGCAGAACAGCACGCCCGTGAACGGGGTGCCGCGGCGGGCCATCTCGGCGAGCACGGGGCGGGCCACGCGGTCCATCACCTCGTCCGTGAAGCCCTCGGGCAGCCACGGCAGCGGCGTGTACGCGCCCATGCCGCCGGTGTTGGGGCCGGCGTCGCCGTCGTGGATGCGCTTGAAGTCCTGGGCGGGGGTGAGGGCGACGGCGTCCTCGCCGTCGCAGATCACGAAGAGGGAGACCTCGGGGCCGTCCAGGAAGTCCTCGATCACCACGGTGCCGCCGGCGGCGAAGCAGGCCTCGGCGTGGGCGAGGGCCTCGGCGCGGTCGGAGGTGACCACGACGCCCTTGCCCGCAGCCAGACCGTCGTCCTTGACGACGTGCGGGGCGCCGAACTCGTCAAGGGCGGCGGCGGCCTCCGCGGCGGTGGTGCACACGCGGGAGCCGGCGGTGGGCACGCCCGCGGCGGACATGACCTCCTTGGCGAAGGCCTTGGACGCCTCGAGCTGCGCGGCGGCCTGCGAGGGGCCGAACACGGCGAACCCGGCCTCGCGCAGGGCGTCGGAGACGCCGGCGGCCAGCGGGGCCTCGGGACCGACGACGACGAGGTCGGCCCCCAGCTCGCGCGCGAGCTCCACGACGGCGGCCGGGTCGGTGGCCTCGACGGCGTGGAGGGTGGCGAGGTCGGCCATGCCGGCGTTGCCGGGCGCCGCGTGGAGGGCGCTGACCTGCGGATCACGGGAGAGGGCGGTGAGCAGCGCGTGTTCGCGGCCGCCGTTGCCGAGCACAAGGGTCTTCACGAGCCTCAAGCCTACGCGGTGGCCCTGGCCCGGCCCGGCCCGTGGCCCCTACGGTGGAGCGCATGACGATGCCTCCCCTCCACCACGGTCAGCCCGGCGACGACGGCGACCCCCGTGACCCCCGCCACCGGCCCGGCGCGGGGCTGGGACCCGGGCTGCGCTCGGCCTGGACGTTCGTCGGCGTGATGTTCACGTGCGCCCTGATCGTCTTCTGGACGCTGCGGGGGCTCGGCGTCCAGCGCGGCGACCTCAGCCTGCCCGCCGCGCTCGGCGTGCTGGCGCTGGCCGCCGTCGCCGCGGCGGTGATCACCCGGTACGTGCGGCGCCGCTGAGCAGGGCTGGGCCCTCCAGGGCCGGCCGCCCCGGCCTGTCCGTCAGCGGATGATGCGCCGTCGCCGGGCCTCGTCGACGGCGCGCGTGCGGTTGTCCACCCCGAGCTTCTGGAAGATGTGCACCAGGTGCGTCTTCACGGTGGCCTCGGAGATGAACAGCTCCTTCGCGGCCACCTTGTTCGTGGCGCCCCGCGCGATCAGCTCGAGCAGCTGGATCTCCCGCTCGGACAGCACCTCGGAGCCGCCGGACATGCGCCCCATCAGCGTGGCCGCGACCTGCGGGGCCAGCGCCTTGCGCCCCGCCGCCGCCTGCCGCACCGCCGAGGCGATCTCCTCGCTCGGGGCGTCCTTGAGCAGGTAGCCGGCAGCGCCCGCGTTCACGGCCGCGAGGATGTCCGCCTCCGTGTCGAAGGTCGTCAGGATCAGCACCTGCACCCCCGGCCACCGCTCCCGCACCGCGCGGGTGGCGGTCACGCCGTCCATCCCCGCGCCCATCTGCAGGTCCATCAGCACGACGTCCACCGCGGGCTCGCCCGCCTCCAGGACGCCGATCGCCTCCGCCCCGTCGGCGGCCTCGGCCACCACGGTCAGGTCCGGGTGCGCCTCGACGACGGCCCGCACCCCCGCCCGGACCACGGGGTGGTCGTCCACCAGCATCACGCGCACGCTCATGCGGTCTCCTCGCTCTCGGTCTGCTCGGGATCAGCGCTCCGGCCGGCCCCGGCGGCGACCAGCGGCACCCGCAGCGCCACCACGGTGCCCTCGCCGGGGGCCGACTCGACGGTGGCCTCGCCGCCCACCGCCGCGAGGCGCTCGCGCACGCTCGCCAGTCCCACGCCGGTCCCCACCCCCGGGTCGGCACCGGCGGCTCCGGCCCGGGCGCGGGCCGCGACGACGGCCGGGTCGAACCCCGCGCCGTCGTCGGCCACGTCCACCGTCAGCTCGTCGCCGAGGTAGCCCAGCGTGACGCGGGCGCGATGGGCGCCCGCGTGGGCGCCGACGTTCGCCAGGGAGGCCTGCACGGCTCGCAGCACGGCGGTCTCCACGGCCTCGGCGACCGCGACCGGCTCGCCCACGACCTCGACGTCCGCGGCCACGGGTGTCCCGGCGGCGGCCTGCCGGTCGGCGAACCCGGTGACCGCTCGTTCGAGCGCCTCGATGAGGGACGGTGCCCCGGTGCCGCGCAGGTCGCGGACGAAGCGGCGGGACTCGGCGAGGTTCTCGGCGGCCGTGGCGCGCACGGTCTCCATGCGCTGCCGGGCGAGGGCGGGGTCGGCGGCGTCGAGCGCGTCCTGGGCCGCGCGCGAGACCAGCACGATCGAGGCCAGCCCCTGGGTGAGGGTGTCGTGGATCTCGCGGGCGAACCGCTCCCTCTCGGCGCTCACCCCCGCCCGGTGCTCGGTGCGCGCGAGCTCGGCCTGCGCGGCGCGCAGCTGCTCGGCCACGGCACGCTGGCGCTCGGACTCGGCGTGCAGGGCGCGGTACGCCCCGGAGAGCACCACGGCCACGGCGGCGCCCACCAGCGGACCAATGACGGCCGGCACCCGCACGCCGCCGGCGCCCGCCGCCATCCCGGCCACCACGACGACGGCCATCGCCACCACCAGCGCGGGCCCGACCACGTGGCGCACCCAGGCCTGCCGGGCCACCCGGTCGACCACGTGCAGGACGACGAAGAAGAGGGGGAAGGCGACCCACGCGAAGTCGCCGTGGTGGGCCACGAGCAGGCCCCACAGCAGCAGCACCAGGGCCAGCCAGGCGACCGCCGGACCGCGGCCGACGTCGTCGCCCCGGGCCCACCGGCGCCGCTCCAGCACGGTCCCGGCCAGGTAGACGCCCGCCAGCGCGGCGGTCAGCAGCACCAGGGTGGTGGCCGGGAACGGACCGGAGGACGCCTCCGGGGACCGGTCCGCGAGCGCGCGCGCCAGCCCCACGGTGAGCAGCGCGGCGAACGTGACGTGCAGGGCCACGCGCAGGCCGGCGAGCACGGCAGTGGTGCCGGTCTCGGTGGCCGCGGGGGGCACGGCGGCGCGGGGGGCGGCGGACATGGCTCCACCCTAGGGCGCGCCCCGGACGCGACGACGGCTCGTGGCCCCGGGGCCGCGCCGTTCCGCCGCCGGGATCAACCATTCGGTTGACCGGGTCCAGCCGCCGCGGGCGATGTGGCGACCCCTCCCCGCGCGCGACCGTGGAGGCAACCTCAGGACAGACCTCGTCAGGAAAGGACGCGCCCCGTGTTCCTCGCACTCCGCGACCTCCGCTTCGCCACCGGACGGTTCGCCCTCATGGGCTCCGTGGTGGCCCTCATCAGCCTGCTGCTCGTCATGCTCTCCGGCCTCACGGCCGGCCTGGGCGGGCAGAACACCGCCGCGATCGACCGCCTCGGCGAGCAGGGCGTGCAGCGTCTGGCCTTCGGCGGCGCGGCGGACCAGGAGCCCACCGCGTCGTTCACCCAGTCCGAGTTCACCGTGGCCCAGCGCGACGCGTGGGCGGCCACGGACGGCGTGGCCTCCGTCGAGCCGCTCGGCGTGAGCCAGGGTCGGGCCATCGGCCTCGAGCACCCCGTGGACACAGACCCGCAGGGTCGCGCGGACGTGTCCGGCGAGCCCACCACCGGCGTGGCCACCACCGCGTTCATCGGTCTCACCCCGGGCGGCTCCGACGCGCCGGCCGGCGTCGAGCCCGGGCAGATCGTGCTCAGCCAGGACGTGGCCGACTCCCTCCACGCCCAAACGGGTGACGCCGTCGCGGTCTCCGGCTCCGTCTACACCGTGGCCGACGTCGTGCCGACCGAGTACTACTCCCACTCCCCCGTGACGTGGCTGGCGCTCGAGGACTGGAACGCCATCTCGCACACCGCCGACGACGCGGTGCTCGGCACCGCCGGCCTGGTGCGCTTCGCCGCCGACGCCGATCTCGATGCCGTGGCCGCCGCCGGCGACCACGCCGCGGGCACCGTCGCCGAGACCGTGAAGGGCTCCTACGCCGCCCTGCCCAGCTACCGGTCCGAGAACGGCTCCCTGATGACCATGCAGGGCTTCCTGTACGGCATCTCGGCGCTCGTGGTGATCGCGTTCCTGTCCATCTGGACGGTGCAGCGCACCCGCGACATCGCGGTGCTCAAGGCCCTCGGCGGCTCGAACGGCTGGGTGCTGAAGGACTCGCTCGCGCAGGCCGCGTTCGTGCTCGTCGGCGGCGTGGCCGTGGGCACCGGGCTGGCCACCGTGATCGGCGCGTTCGCGGGGCGGGCCGTCCCGTTCGAGCTCTCGTGGGCCACCACCGCGGTGCCCGCCGCCGGGGTCCTCGTGCTCGGCATGCTCGCCGCCGTCGTGGCGGTCTACCGCGTCACCCGGATCGACCCGCTGGTCGCCCTCGGCGGCAACTGACCGCCCCGACGACGGCGCCGCCCGGCGCCGTCGTCCCCCTCGGCTCCGCCTCGCCCCCGCTTGGAGAAAGGACCTCCCCATGACCACCCTCACCGCCCCGCAGGCCGACCTCGACGCCCTCCGCACCCCGGCCGCCGCGGCCGCCCACCGCGTCGCCGGCGAGCGCCCTGTCGCCGCGTCCGACGCCACCCCCGCGCTGTCCGTGCGCGACCTCGTGCTGGAGTACCCGGACGGCGAGCGCGGCGTTCTGCGCGCCCTGGACGAGGTGAGCCTGGACCTGCTCCCCGGCACCTTCACCGCGATGGTCGGCCCGTCCGGCTCGGGCAAGTCCTCCCTGCTGGCGGTGGCCGCGGGCCTCGTGACGCCCACCTCCGGCAGCGTGTCCGTGGCCGGTCGCGAGATGGCCGGGCTGTCCCGGAAGGAGCGCACCGCGCTGCGCGGCCAGGAGATCGGCATGATCTTCCAGCAGCCGAACCTCATCCCGTCCCTCACCGCGGCCGAGCAGCTCGAGCTGACCGTGCACCTGGACCGCGACGCCACCCGCGCCGACCGCAGGGCCGCCAAGGCCCGGGCCCTGGAGCTGCTCGAGCGTGTGGATCTGGCCGACCAGGCCGGCAAGCGCCCGCACCAGCTCTCGGGCGGCCAGCGGCAGCGCGTGAACATCGTGCGCGCGCTCATGGTCTCCCCGACGCTGCTGCTCGTGGACGAGCCCACCTCCGCGCTGGACCGTGAGCGCTCGGCCGCCGTCGTAGACCTGCTGGGCACGCTGACCCGCGAGGAGCAGGTGGCGACGCTCATGGTCACGCACGACCACGAGTTCCTCTCCGCCACGGACCGCACCCTGACCATGGTGGACGGGCGGCTCTCCGCGGAGTGAGCCGGTGATGCCGCCGTCCCCGACCCGGCCCACCGGCCCGGACGCCCGGCGCGTCCGGGGCCCTCGCTACCCTGGACCGCATGACCCACGCCACCGTCGCCCCCGCGGGCGACACCTTCGCCCTGTCCGACGCCGTCGAGCTCGTGGAGACCGTCCGCAACGGCTTCGTCGAGTCCCGGACGGCGGGCGCCGCCGTCGTGACCGGCCCGGACGGGCGGGTGCTGGCCGGGCTCGGCCCCGCGGACGCGCTGATCTACCCGCGCTCCACGCTGAAGCCGTTCCAGGCCGTCGCGTCGCTGCGCCACGGGGCGGCGCTGGAGGGCGAGGCCCTGTCCATCGCGTGCGGCTCGCACCGGGGCACGCTCCGGCACCAGGCGCTGGCCGAGCGCATGCTCGCGGACGCCGGCCTCGACGCGTCCGCCCTGCAGTGCCCGCCGGCCTGGCCCGCGGACACCTCCGAGGTCGTGGCCCAGGTCCGCCGCGACGGCGAGGCCGCCGCCGCGACCCCGCTGGCCTTCAACTGCTCCGGCAAGCACGCCGGCTTCCTCGCGGCCTGCGCGGCATCCGGGCACGACGTCGCCACGTACCTCGACCCGGCGCACCCCCTGCAGCGCGAGGTGGACGCGGTGATCGCCGAATACTGCGGCGAGCCGGTGGCCCACACCGGTGTGGACGGCTGCGGCGCCCCCGCCGCCGTCATCTCGCTGGCGGGCCTGGCCCGCGGCATCGGGCGGGTCGCCGCGGCACCCGGCCGCGCCGACGCGGACCCGCACGCGGCCGCCGTCGCCACCGCGATGCTCGAGCACCCGTGGGCCGTCCACGGGGAGACGAGCTCCAACACCGTGGTGATGCGCGAGCTCGGCCTGCTCGCCAAGGCGGGCGCGGACGGCGTGCTCGTCATGGCCGCGCCGGACGGCACGGCCGTGGCCGTCAAGGCACTCGACGGCGGCACGCGGGCCGGCGACCTGGTCGCGCTCGCGCTGCTGGCCCGGTTCGCCCCGGACCACGTGGACCGGGCGACGCTGCCGGGCGTGCTGGCCGCCGTCGTGCCCCCGGTGCTCGGCCGGGGCGAGCCGGTCGGCGAGATCCGCCTGGCCGCGCCGGTGCGGGACCTCGTGGGGGACGTCCTGCCGGCCTTCGAGGCGCGGGCGTGACCACCGGCTCCGTGCCCCGCCGCCGGGTGCCTGTCGTCGAGGGCCACGCGGCGCTGCTGGCGTGGGCACGCGCCCACGAGGAGGACCCCGCGGCGGCCGCCGCGCTGCCGCGCCCCACGCGGGCCATGGCGGTGCGCTTCGCGCTCGAGGAGCTGGCGACCCGCGTGCCCGGGAACTCGGTGGAGGTGCGCGTGCCGCCCTTCGGCGTCGCCCAGTGCCTCCCCGGGCCCCGGCACACCCGCGGCACCCCGCCCAACGTGGTGGAGATGGACGCCGTGACATGGCTGTCCCTGGCCACGGGGCTGACGACCTGGGAGGACGCGACGGCGGCCGGCGGCGTGCGCGCCTCGGGCGTGCGGGCCGACCTCGGCGCGCACCTGCCGCTCGTGCGGCCGTGAGCGAGGGGTGTCCGGCAGTCCTCTCGGCGGCACCGACCGTTCGAACGTCGGCACCGTTCCGCGTCGCGGGATGCAGCTGTGCCGATCCCGCCGCGGGCACCCGGGACTGGCCCCAGCGGCCGACTCGATAGACTGGCGCGCATGACCTCCGCCCCCGAGCCGACCCCCGATCAGCGCGCCTACACCGTCCGTCGCGCCCCGCGGCTGACCGCGGTGCTCGCGGTGGCGCTCGCGCTCGGCCTGCTGATCGCACTCGTGATTACCACCGCGGTCCACGCCTCCCCCACCCCGCCCGCGGACCCGTACTCCGGCATCCCGCTCTCCTTCTCGGAGACGTTCGGCTTCGCATCGCTGCTGAGCATGCTCGGCACGAGCGTGCTCGGGCTGCTCGTGTGGCTGCTGCTGGACCGCCGCTCCCGGTCGACCGCGCGCACCGTGGTCCTCGAGCGCACCGACGACCCGGCCGTGGCGGACGTCCGCCTGGACCGTGTGGACGCGGGTGCCCCGCCCGCCC
>NZ_JABFNH010000017.1:132296-156449 GCF_017168435.1 Micrococcus sp. KRD070 | reverse complement strand
CGCACCACCCCCACCGAAAGGACCCCCGAGCAGTGATCGCACCGCGCACCCGACGAGGCGACGGCCGCCTGACCGCCGCCCTCGACCCCCAGGACCAGGGGCCGCAGGACGAATGCGGCGTGTTCGGCGTGTGGGCGCCGGGCGAGGAGGTCGCGAAACTGGCCTACTACGGCCTGTACGCCCTCCAGCACCGCGGCCAGGAGTCCGCGGGCATCGCCGTCTCGGACGGCGGGCGCATCGCCGTCTACAAGGACATCGGCCTGGTCTCCCAGGTGTTCGACGAGGCCACCCTGACCGCACTGAGCGGCCACATCGCCGTCGGCCACTGCCGCTACTCCACCACCGGCGTGAACAAGTGGGCCAACGCCCAGCCCACCCTGGGCGCCACCGCCGACGACGGCACGGTCGCCCTGGCGCACAACGGCAACCTCGTGAACTCCGCCGAGCTGCTGCGCATGGTGCACGCCGCGGACGGCCGCCACACCCACGGTGAGATGAAGCAGGGCAACACCACGGACACCGCCCTGGTCACGGCCCTGCTGCACGGCGCCCCCGGGGACCGCCTCGAGGAGACCGCCCTCGAGCTGCTGCCGAAGATCCGCGGCGCCTACTGCTTCGTGTTCATGGACGAGCACACCCTCTACGCCGCCCGCGACCCGCAGGGCGTGCGCCCGCTCGTGCTCGGCCGCCTCGAGCGGGGCTGGGTGGTGGCCTCCGAGCAGTCGGCCCTCGCCACCGTCGGCGCCTCGTTCATCCGGGAGGTCGAGCCCGGCGAGATGATCGCGATCGACGAGGAGGGCATCCGCTCCACCCGCTTCGCCGAGTCCAAGCCGGCCGGCTGCGTGTTCGAGTACGTGTACCTCGCCCGGCCGGACGCCACGATCGCCGGGCGCTCCGTGTACGAGTCCCGCGTGGAGATGGGCCGCCGCCTCGCGCTCGAGCAGCCGGTCGACGCCGACGTCGTGATCCCCGTGCCCGAGTCCGGCACGCCCGCCGCCGTGGGCTACGCGGACGCCTCGGGCCTGCCGTTCCGCCAGGGCTTCGTGAAGAACGCGTACGTGGGCCGCACCTTCATCCAGCCGTCCCAGACGCTGCGCCAGCTCGGCATCCGCCTCAAGCTCAACGTCCAGTCCACCGTGGTGGCAGGCAAGCGCGTCGTGGTGGTGGACGACTCGATCGTGCGGGGCAACACCCAGCGCGCCGTCGTGCGGATGCTCAAGGAGGCCGGCGCCGCCGAGGTGCACGTGAAGATCTCCTCCCCGCCCGTGAAGTGGCCCTGCTTCTACGGCATCGACTTCGCCACCCGCGCCGAGCTCATCGCCAACGGCGCCGCGGTGGACCAGATCGCCGCATCCATCGGCGCCGACTCGCTGGCCTACATCAGCGAGGAGGGCATGATCGAGGCCACCGGGCAGCCGCGCGAGCGCCTGTGCACCGCCTGCTTCACCGGTGACTACCCGATCCCGCTGGCCGACGAGGGCGAGCGCGGCAAGGGCCTGCTGGAGCCGGTCGCCGTGTCGCCCGCGTCCACCGTGGTGCTGGACGTGGACGGCGAGACCACCACCGTGACCGCCACGGGCTGCGAGCCCGGCCCGGACGCCGACGACGAGAAGCTGCTCACCGAGACGGACAGGACCCCGCTGTGACCCCGAACCAGACCCCCTCCTCCGCCGCCCCGATCACCTACGCCTCGGCCGGCGTCGACGTGGAGGCCGGCGACCGCGCCGTCGAGCTGATGAAGGACGCCGTGAAGGCCACCCACACCCCCGAGGTCATGGGCGGCATCGGCGGCTTCGCCGGCATGTGGGACGCCTCCGCGCTGCTGCAGTACCGCAAGCCGCTGCTGACCACGTCCACGGACGGTGTCGGCACCAAGGTGGCGATCGCGCAGGCGATGGACAAGCACGACACCATCGGCCAGGACCTCGTGGGCATGGTCGTGGACGACATCGTGGTGGTCGGCGCCCAGCCCCTGTTCATGACCGACTACATCGCATGCGGCAGGGTCGTGCCCGAGCGCATCGCGGACATCGTGCGCGGCGTGGCCGAGGGCTGCCGCCTGGCCGACACTGCGCTCGTGGGCGGCGAGACCGCCGAGCACCCGGGCCTGCTGGCCGCGGAAGAGTACGACGTGGCGGGCGCGGCCACCGGCGTGGTCGAGGCGGACATGGTCCTGGGCGCGGAGCGGGTGCAGTCCGGCGACGTCGTGATCGGCATGGCCTCCTCCGGCATCCACTCGAACGGCTACTCGCTCGTGCGCCGCGTGGTGAACGCCGCGGGCTGGTCCCTGGACCGCGAGGTCACCGAGCTCGGCTGCACCCTCGGCGAGGAGCTGCTCGTGCCGACCCGCATCTACTCCCGCGCCTGCCTCGACCTGGTGCAGCGCCTCAACGGCCACGAGGGCGGCTCGGACCTGCCGGTGCGCGCGTTCAGCCACGTGACCGGCGGCGGCCTGGCCGCGAACCTGGCGCGCGTGCTCCCGCAGGGCCTCATGGCGACCGTCGAGCGCGACACCTGGTCCCTGCCGCCCGTGTTCCGCCTGGTGGGCGAGCTCGGCCGCGTTCCGCAGTCCGACCTCGAGCGCACCCTCAACCTCGGCGTGGGCATGGTGGCCGTGGTGGACCCGGAGGTGGCCGCGACGTCGATCTCCGTGCTCGTGGACGCCGGCATCGACGCGTGGGAGATGGGCACCATCGGCGCCCTCACCGACGACGCGGCGGCCGCGGGCCTGGACTTCGTGCAGGGCGCCAAGGGCGTCGACGGCGGCGCCGTGCTGATGCGCGGCCAGTACGCCGCCTGACCCCCACGGGGCGTTTTCGTTCGGGAAACGGCGGCCTCCGGAGCGTTTTCGTTCGGGAAACGGCGGCCTCCGGAGCGTTTTCGTTCGGGAAACGGCGGCCTCCGGGGCGTTTTCGTTCGGGAAACGGCGGTTCACGACGCGAAGATCCGCCCGCCGAGCCGGGCCCGGTGCGTCTGCACCTCGGCGACGACGCGCCGGAAGTCGTCCCGCGCGTCGTCCACCGTGGCCCAGATCTGCGTCCAGCCCGCGCGCGCCCATCCCTCGTCTCGCCACGAGTCCACCGCGAGCTGTGCAGGATCGAGGTGGTGACCGCCGTCGTAGTGGACCACCAAGCGCCACTGCCGCCACCCCAGATCCGCGTCCGGTGACCGGGCCCGGCCCGAGTGCAGCACCAGCTGGAGCTCCGGCTCGGGCAGGCCGGCGTGGAGCAGGGCCAGTCGCAGGGCTGTCTCCTGCGGGGAATCCGCGCCCACCCGCACCAGCTCGAGTGCGGCACGGGCGGTGCGCACTCCCTTGAACCGTCCGGCACGCAGGAGCGCGGACCGCAGGGCCGCCGTCGTGGTCCGTGGTGAGCGACGCCCCTCCGGCGACCACGGCCGATGGATGAGGGCGTCCCCGGCCGCCACGACGGGCTCGAGCATGCCTGGACGAAGCAGCGCGGCCAGATCCGCCCAGGATCGCTCCAGGCTCGTCAGGCGGATCCCGTGGAGGGCTGTGACGTCCGCGGCCGGGACGAGGCGGGCATGCGAGGTGATCTCCGGTCGGACGCTCGCCCCGCGCGGGTGCGGCCGGGACACGTGCACCGTGCCGTCCTCCGCCAGGAACGGCGGCAGCGGCACGCGGTGCAGGAGCAGCGCCGTGAGGTGGGAGGCCACTCCCCCGCTCGCCTCCACGATCGCGGCCGTCTCCTCCGGCGCGAAGGGAGCGGGCGCCTCGGCGTAGCCGAGATCCGCCCACGAGCCGAGGTGGTCAGTCCGGAGCCGATGGACCCCATGTGTCACGCGCCGCACGTCACCGCCGCGGACCAGTCGCTCCGAGACCCCGGCCGCGCGCAGGTCGCCACGGGTGAACGGCCGGCCGGCCTCGGCGATGTCCGACAGGGGCAGGGAAGACGTGACCATGCCCGTGACGATGGCTCAACCCGGCCGACCCCGGCCGCGCGGGAGCACCCACCGTGGACGACGACGTCGGCGGTGCCACCTGTGCAGGAGTCGTGCGTGGCCCCGGGCCACCCGGTGTCCACACCCCCGGCGCCCGCCGTTTCCCGCACGAAAACGTGGGTGGGGGTCAGAGGCGGGCGTCGAGCCAGGCCAGCGCGTCGGCGACCGGGGCGCGCCAGCGCCAGCGGGCCTTGGCGTCGGCGCGGGTGGGGCCGAGGTTGATCAGCCCCGTCTCATGCCCGGCCCGCTCGGCCCGCAGCACGAACCGGTAGCCGCTCATCACGGCCAGCGAGGTGCCGACGGCGAGCACCGTGCCGCCGTCGTCGGCCATCGCCTCCGCGGCCGCGCGCCGCGCCGCGGGCACGGACTCGCCGAAGTACACGACGTCCGGCTTGAGCTTCACGGAGCCGCACACCCGGCAGCCGACCATCGTGAACTCCTCCACCCAGTGCTGGTCGAGGGAGACGTCCCCGTCGGGGTTCACGGCGTCCGGGTCGATCGCCACGCGCTCGAGGTAGCCCGGATTGGCGGCCTCGAGCCGCAGGTCCAGGTCACGGCGGGACTCGGTGGCCCCGCAGTTCAGGCAGGCCACGCGCGCCAGGTCCCCGTGGAGCTCGATCAGCCGGTCCTCCGGCATCCCCGCCGCGCGTCCGGCCTCGGCGTGCAGCCCGTCCACGTTCTGGGTCAGGACGCCGGCGATCCGCCCTTCGGCCGCCCAGCGCGCGAGGATGCGGTGCGCCTCGTTCGGCCGGGCCTGGTCCATGCGACGCCAGCCCACGAACGAGCGTGCCCAGTAGCGGTGGCGGGCGGCCGGGTCGTCCCGGAACTCCTGGTACGTCATCGGCCGGTGGCGGTGCAGGGACCCGTTCGGCCCCCGGTAGTCCGGGATGCCGGAGTCGGTGGACACGCCGGCCCCGGTGATCACGAGCGGGCGGGACTCCTCCATCAGACGCAGCAGACCCCGAGACGCCGTCTCGGGGTCCTGCAGCGGTGCTGTCTCATCCACCACCCTGGCGATCGACCGCAGGGCGGCCTGATGCCCGTCCAGGGCCGGATGCCGTGCGGGCGTCATCGCGCCCGCGCGTCGTCGTCCTCGTCCTCCGCGTAGAGGTCCGCGTACGGATCCTCGTACTCGGGCTCCTGGTCCTGCTCCGGGCCGCGCGTGCGTCCGCCCGTGAGCTCTCGCTCCAGTGCCGAGAGGTCTGTTCCGGGAGAGAAGTACTTCATCTCCCGTGCCTGCTTCGTGGCCTTCGCCTTCTGACGGCCGCGCCCCATGAGCGTGACCCCCTTCGCATCTCTCGCCGCCTCGGATCTGTGGCGCACAGGGGCCCGCCGAGGTCTTCACTGGTCAATATGGTTCGTGCGGACAAGGATACATGACCCGCCGGACGGCCTGTGGACGACGACGACCGGCCCGGTCCGGCGGGGCGTGCAGTGGCGCCGGGTGCGGCGCGGGCGGCCGCGACACGCGCGGCATCCGGCTGGACGGGCGTGACACGCACCCTGTACGGACGCTGGACGAGCGGCTAGGTTGCGTACGTCACATCCGCCCCGACGATGAGGATGCCCATGCGCCGCACCCCCACCCTGCTGGCCGCCGCCACCCTGGCCGCCACGCTCGCCGCCGCGCAGACCGCCGACCGGGGCCTGGGCCCCGGCCAGAACCGTGCCGGCGGCAACCCGAACTCACCGGAGAAGCTGGTCCGATCCATCTCCTCGGACCACCTCCGCCAGGACATCGAGGCGTTCGCGGCCATCGCGGACGAGCACGGCAACCGCGCCGCGGGCACGCCGGGCTTCCAGGCCTCGCTCGACTACGCCGTGGGCGAGCTCGAGGAGGCCGGCTACGACGTCGAGCTCCAGGAGTTCGAGATCACCTACACCGAGACCCTGCGGGACCGGCTTCAGCAAACCGGACCCGTCCAGCGCGACCTCGAGCACACCGTCTTCACGTCCTCGCCGTCAGCGCAGGTCGCCGACGCCCCGCTCGCCGCCCCCGCCGGCGCCGCCACCGGCTGCGCCGACGCGGACTGGGCCGACGCGGACCTGACCGGCAGCGTCGCCCTGGTCTCCCGGGGCGACTGCACCTTCGCCCAGAAGTCCCAGGTCGCGGCCGCCTCCGGTGCCGAGGCCGTCATCATCTACAACAACGCCGAGGGCGCGCTGAACGGCACCCTGGGCGCCGCGCCGGGCGACGTCGTCGGGACCGTGGGCGTGACCCGCGAGCTGGGCGCCGACCTGCTGGCCCAGACCCGCGCCGGCGGCGCCACCGTCACCCTGGACCTCGAGCAGCTTGTGGAGCAGCGGCCCACCTGGAACGTGCTGGCGGAGACGCGCACGGGCAGCGACGACGACGTCGTGATGCTCGGCGCCCACCTGGACGGCGTGCCGGAGGGCCCGGGCATCCACGACAACGCCTCGGGCGTCGCGGCGACCCTCGAGGTCGCGCGCCAGGCCGCCAAGGCCAACAAGGCCGAGAGCAAGGTCCGCTTCGCCCTGTGGGGCGCCGAGGAGATCGGCCTGCTGGGCTCGCACCACTACGTGGACACCCTGACCGCCGCGGAGCGTGAGGACATCATCCTCTACACCAACCTGGACATGGTGGCCTCGCTGGACCACCAGAACACGCTCGGCGTGCTCACGGCCGACTGGTCGATCGGTGCTGAGTCCCTGCTCGGCGCGCAGCTCGACCGCGACGGCCACACGCACCAGCCCGAGGGCAGCAACGGCCGCTCGGACTACGCGCCGTTCGTGGACGCGGGCATCGCCTCGACGGGCCTGCTCTCGATCCGCGACGACAACTACCACACGCCCCAGGACGACATCGACAACGTCTCCATCACCACGCTGACCCACACGGCCCGCGCGGTGGCGAACCTGATCGGCACCCTCCAGCAGGACGCCGACGCCCTCGGCACCCGCTGACCCGAGGCGTCCGCCCGTCTCGCAGATGCCGTCGGGGGCGGTTTCGGGTGGTATCCAGGCCGGATGCCACCCGAAACCGCCCCCGACGCGCCAGAGGGAGGAGGAACACGGTCCGTCGGTCCCGGCGTCAGCCCTTCCGGGTCACGGTGAGGCCGTTCTCGCCCTCGACACGGTCCACGACCACGGTGTCCCCGTCCGCGATCTCCCCGGCGAGGATGCCGCGGGCCAGGCGGTCGCCGATCTCGCGCTGCACCAGGCGGCGCAGGGGCCGGGCGCCGTAGGCCGGGTCGAACCCGGTCGCGGCGAGCCACGCCTTGGCGGCGTCGGACACCTCGAGGGTGAGGCGGCGGTCCGTCAGGCGCGCCTGCAGGGACTCGACCTGCAGGTCCACGATCCGCGTCAGCTCGGCCACGGTGAGCGCGTCGAACTGCACGATCTCGTCCAGGCGGTTGAGGAACTCGGGCTTGAACGCCCCGCGCACCACGGACATCACGGACTCGCGCTTGGCGGCCTCGTCCAGGGTCGGGTCCACGAGGAACTGCGAGCCCAGGTTCGAGGTGAGGATCAGGATCACGTTGCGGAAGTCCACGGTGCGGCCCTGGCCGTCGGTGAGGCGGCCGTCGTCGAGCACCTGGAGCAGGATGTCGAAGACCTCGGGGTGGGCCTTCTCCACCTCGTCCAGCAGCACCACCGAGTACGGGCGACGCCGCACGGCCTCCGTGAGCTGGCCGCCCTCGTCGTAGCCGACGTAGCCCGGAGGGGCGCCGACCAGGCGGGAGACGGAGTGCTTCTCCGCGTACTCGGACATGTCGATCCGCACCATGGCGCGCTCGTCGTCGAAGAGGAACTCCGCGAGCGCCTTGGCCAGCTCGGTCTTGCCCACGCCCGTGGGGCCCAGGAACAGGAACGAGCCCGTGGGCCGGTTCGGGTCCGCGATGCCGGCCCGCGAGCGGCGCACCGCGTCCGCGACGGCGACGACGGCGTCCCGCTGCCCGATCAGCCGCTCGCCGAGGTGCTCCTCCATGGTGAGCAGCTTCTCGGACTCGGCGGTGAGCATGCGCCCGGCGGGGATGCCGGTCCAGGCGGAGACCACCTCGGCGATGTCGTCCGCCGTGACCTCCTCGGAGACCATCGGCTCGGTGGCCGAGCGGTCGGCCTCGCGGGCGGCGCGGTCCGCCTCCTCGAGCTGCTTCTCCAGCGCGGGGATCTCGCCGTACAGCAGGCGGGAGGCCTCGGCGAGGTCGCCGTCGCGTTGGGCCTTCTCGGCGAGCGAACGCAGCTCGTCCACCTTGGCGCGCAGGTCGCCGGCCTGGTTGAGGGTGGCCTTCTCCGCGTCCCAGCGGGCGGTGAGGGCGGTGAGCTCCTCCTCGCGGTCCGCCTTCTCCGCGCGCAGGGCGTCGAGCCGCTCGATGGACGCGGGGTCCGTCTCGCCTTCGAGGGCGAGCTCCTCCATGGTCAGGCGGTCCACCTGGCGGCGCAGGACGTCGATCTCCTCCGGGGCGGAGTCGATCTCCATGCGCAGGCGTGAGGCGGCCTCGTCCACGAGGTCGATGGCCTTGTCCGGCAGCTGGCGGCCGGTGATGTACCGGTGGGACAGCGTGGCCGCGGCCACGAGCGCGGAGTCGGCGATGGCCACCTTGTGGTGGGCCTCGTAGCGCTCCTTGAGCCCGCGCAGGATGGCGATCGTGTCGTCCACGCTGGGCTCGCCCACGAAGACCTGCTGGAAGCGGCGCTCCAGGGCGGGGTCCTTCTCGATGTTCTCGCGGTACTCGTCCAAGGTGGTCGCGCCGATCAGGCGCAGCTCGCCGCGGGCCAGCATGGGCTTGAGCATGTTGCCGGCGTCCATGGCGCCCTCGGACGCGCCCGCGCCCACGACGGTGTGGATCTCGTCGATGAACGTGACGACCTGCCCCTCGGCGGCCTTGATCTCCTCGAGGACGGCCTTCAGGCGCTCCTCGAACTCGCCGCGGTACTTGGCGCCGGCGACCATGGCGCCCAGGTCCAGGCTGATCAGCGTCTTGCCGCGCAGGGACTCGGGGACGTCCCCGGCCACCATCCGCTGGGCCAGGCCCTCGACGACGGCGGTCTTGCCGACGCCGGGCTCGCCGATGAGCACGGGGTTGTTCTTGGTGCGGCGCGAGAGCACCTGCACCACACGGCGGATCTCGGCGTCGCGGCCGATCACCGGGTCGAGCTTGCCGGAGCGGGCGATCTCGGTGAGGTCCGTGCCGTACTTCTCCAGGGACTGGAAGGTGGTCTCCGGGTCCTGGGTGGTGACGCGGGAGTCGCCGCGCACCAGGGTCAGGGCGGCGGCGAGCGCCTCGAGGCTCGCCCCGTTCGAGCGCAGTGCCTCACCGGCCTCGCCGGAGTCCGCTGCCACGCCGAGCAGCAGGTGCTCGGTGGAGACGAACTCGTCCGAGCGCTGCTCGGCCTGGGTGCGCGCGTTCTGCACGACCTGCAGGGCGGCGCGCGAGAACTGGGGCTGGGCCACCGTGCTGCCCTGGGTGGAGGGCAGGCGTCGGATGGCCGAGGAGGCCGCCGTGGAGACGGCGTCGGGGTCGGCCCCGGCGGCCTTCAGGACGGCCACGGCGACGGACTCCCGCTGGTCCATCAGGGCCTTCAGCAGGTGGGCCGGCTCGACCTGGGGGTTGCCGGCGGTGGAGGCGTTCATGGCCGCAGCCGAGAGCGCCTCCTGGCTCTTGGTGGTGAACTTGGCATCCATGGACTATTGGCTCCTTCTCTCCCGTGTCCCGGGGTGTCGGACAACCGTCGACCGCGGGCCGTTCCCGCCGCAGACGAAGTTGAGTCTATATAGCTCAACCCTCCACGCACCAGGGCTATTCCCCCTCGCGCCGGTACGTTGGTGCCATGGCCGGCTCCACAGCGGCGCCCCGGCGCCTCCGCACGTACACCCGACCGCGGGTGTCCCTGCTGTACGTCCTGCGCCGCACCCTGCACCGGCTCTTCGAGCTGCAGGTCTGGGATGTGGCCGCCGCCATGACCTTCTTCGGGGCGCTGTCCCTGCTGCCCACCGTCATCGCCCTGCTCTCCGTGGTCTCGCTGCTGGGCGTCGAGGAGGAGACCGTGGACGCCGCGGCGCACCTGGCCGCCGAGATCTGGCCGTCGCTGACGCCCGACGTCGTCCGCGAGTGGATCCTGACCCTCGGCTCGGCCGGGCCCGGCACCGGCGCCGTCGTCCTGGGGGCCGTCGGCACCGTGGTGTCCGCCTCGGGCGCCGTCGCCGCGTTCCACCGGGCCATGCACCGCATCCACGACACCCGCGAGGGCCGGCCCTTCCTCCACTTCCGCCTCGTGGTCTTCGTCGAGACCCTCGCCCTCATGCTCGGCGCCGTGCTGATCACGATCCTGGTGGTCGTCGGCGGGGACCTCTCCCAGCGCCTCGGCCAGGCCGTCGGCCTGCCGGAGGAGACGGTCCAGACGTGGAACGTGGTGAAGTGGCCGGTCATCCTCGTGGTGATCGCCCTGATCGTGACCCTCGCCTACCGCCTGGGTCCCAACGTCCGGCAGCCCCGCTACCGCCCGCTCTCGCTCGGCGCCGTGGCCGTGGTGGTCCTGCTCTTCGGCGCCACCGTGGCCCTGGGCTGGATCACGGACCGGTTCGGCCAGTTCGCCGTGGTCGGGCGGATCAACTCCGCGATCGGCGTGCTCGCCCTCGCGTGGGTGGCGTGCATCGTGCTGTTGGCCGGGGCCGCCTTCGACGCGGAGGTGCTGCGTGCCCGCCAGCTGGCCGTCGGCATCGACGCCTCCGTCGAGATCCAGCTGGCGACGCGGCACACCGCGGTGCTCGAGGACTCCGAACGGTACGAGGCCCGCAACCGCCGCCTGGCCCGGCTCGTAGCCGACGCCGTGCGCGCCGGCGAGGACCTCACGATCGAGGCCACACCCCTGCTCTCCGAGGAGGGGCGCCTCCTCGCGGTCGAGTCGGGACGGCGAGGCCCGGAGGACGTCAGCTCGGGCAGCCCGTTCCACGCGGACCCGGTGTCCGACGACGGCGCCCGCCTCGAGCCGACGCCCCGGCCCGACGACTGAGAGGTCAGCGCTCCCGCTTCTCGAACGCCTCGACCTGGGCACGCAGCGTCTCGGCCGCGATCTCCTCGTCGAGGCCCACCATGCCGAGGTACACGAGCTCGTCCCCGTCCGTGACGCCGCCGACGGTCATGGTGAACACGGCCGTGTCCATGCCCGAGTTCCCCAGGGCGATGTGGACCGCGTCCGGCACGCCGGGCACCTTCGTGAAGGCCGCCTCGACGCCGTCCGGGTCGCCGAACGTGCCGCACGTGTCGGCCAGCTCGCCGAAGGGCGCCAGCAGATCGGTGCCGTCGTCGGTGACCGCGACCATGCCGAACGCCCCGGCCTGGGAGCCGGCCAGGCCGGTGACGGCGTCCGGGTCCACCTCGTACTGGGCCAGCGCACCGCCGAGCCCGGGCGCCTGCTGCGTGTTGATCTGCTCGATGAGGTCCGCGCAGGCGCCCGTGGGGGTGACGCCCGTCAGGCTCAGGCTGGTGCTGATCGGCTCCCCGCCGCCGCCGGCCTGGGTCTCCATGTCCGTGAACACGCCGTCGGGCGCGGTCTCGGGGGTGAGCAGGACGTCCTCGAGCGCCTCCACGCGCTCCTCCTGCTCGGCCGTGAGGCCCGAGCCGGCCCCCGTCGGGGCGGACTCGGACGCGTCGGCCGAGGAGGACGAGGCCTCGCCGCCTCCCCCACCGCAGCCGACGAGCGCGAGGGCGCCCACGGCGAGCAGGGACAGGGGGGAGCGGGGGCGGCGGTGCGGAGCATGAGAGACCTCTCAGACCGGGTGACGACGATGTGACCAGCCTGACAATCTCCACAGCGCAAGGCCAGTCTTCGTCTGCCGAGGCGGGCCGCGGCAGGGCCACCGGTCGATCGGCTCGCTCCGCGGGGACGAGTCGTCTCCCGGCGCCCGCGACGGCCCCCGACGCACTACGATGACCACCAATCACGGCGGAACACGTCACTCTGCCGGCTCCCTCCGACCCGCACGCCCGTCCTCCCGACGGCGGCCCAGAAGGCACTCCATGACCCGCATCCACTCCCGCCTCCTCGGCGCCGTGGGGCTCACCGCGTCGGCGGCGCTGCTCACCGGCTGCGCCGTCCTCGGCGGCGACGCCGGATCCGCCGGCATCGTGTCCGACGACGACCTGAGCACCTCGTACGGCCTCGTCCAGCCCGGCGTCCTGACGGTCTGCTCCGACATCCCCTACCCGCCCTTCGAGTTCGAGGAGAACGGTGAGCTGACCGGCTACGACATCCAGCTGGTCGAGGCGGTGGCGGAGGAGCTGGGTCTCGGGGTGAACGTGATCGACTCCTCCTTCGAGGCCATCGAGTCGGGTGCCTCGCTCACCGGCTGCGACGTGAACGCCTCGTCGATCTCCATCACCGAGGCCCGCCAGCGCGTCATGGCCTTCACCCTCCCCTACCTCGACGACGACCTCGTCCTGGTCGCGAAGAAGGGCTCCGGCATCACCGACGTCGACTCCGCGAAGGGCCGTCGGATCGGCGTGCAGGCCGCGACCACCGGCGACGAGTACGCCCAGCAGAACGGCCTGAGCCCCGTGCAGTTCGAGGACGGCGGCATGCAGATCCAGGCCCTCCAGGCCGGCACCGTGGACGCCGCCCTGGGCAACCAGTCCGTGCTGCTCTACTCCCTCAAGGACGACGATCGCTTCGAGGTGGTCGAGTCGCTGCCCACGGGCGAGCAGCTCGGCATGGCGGTCGGCCCGCAGAAGGCGCAGCTCGGCTCCGCCGTGAACCGCGCGCTGCAGGAGCTGCGCAACGACGGCACCGTGGCCGAGCTCCAGGAGCGCTGGTTCGGTCAGGCACAGGAGGACTACCGATGAGCACGCAGGCCCCCGTCTCGCCGGCACCGGCCCTGAAGCCCGGCCGCGCGCGCCGCCGTCGTCGGCTGTCCCTGATCATCCAGGCGGCCGTCTTCGTCCTCGCCCTCGTCGTCCTGGCCGTCCTCATCGACTGGGGCGCGCTCGCCGAGAACGTCCTGAACTTCCCCGCCGTGGCCCCGATGTTCCCCAACGTGATCCTCGTGGGGCTGGGCAACACGCTGTTCTACACGGTCACCTCGTTCGTCGTCGGCCTGCTGGGCGGCATCGTGCTCGCGCTCATGCGTTTGAGCTCGTTCGGCCCGTACCGGTGGCTGGCCACCGCCTACGTGGAGTTCTTCCGCGGCGTCCCCGCGCTGCTGGTGTTCCTCGCCTTCGGCTACGGGGTGCCCTTCGCGTTCGGGGTGTCCTGGCCGATCCCCGTCGTCGTGATGGCGGCCCTGGGCATGGTCTCGGCCGCCTACATCGCCGAGACCCTGCGTGCCGGCCTGCAGGCCGTGCCCCGCGGCCAGATGGAGGCGGCCCGGTCCCTCGGCATGCCGACGTGGCGGGCCATGGTCACCATCGTGATCCCCCAGGCGTTCCGCATCGTGCTGCCGCCGCTCACCAATGAGGTCATCCTCCTGACCAAGGATTCCTCGCTGGTCTACGTGCTCGGCCTGGCCGCGCACGAGTACGAGCTCACCAAGTTCGGCCGCGACGGCATCTCCGCCCTCGACGCCGGCATGACGCCGATCCTCGTGGCCGGCCTGTTCTACCTCGTGATCACCGTGCCGCTGTCCCTGCTGGCCCGCCGGTTCGAGGCCCGTTCGACCAAGAAGGGGCACTGAGATGGCCCAGCAGAACCCCATCACCGGATCCTTCGGCGCGGTGGCCGCCGCGGACGCCGCCGGCGTGCATGTGGCCGGCCTCAACAAGTCCTTCGGCGCCAACCACGTGCTGCGCGGCATCGACCTCGAGGTCGCCCCTGGCGAGGTCGTGTGCCTGATCGGCCCGTCCGGCTCGGGCAAGTCCACCCTCCTGCGCTGCGTGAACCTGCTGGAGAAGCCCGACTCGGGCGTCGTCACGGTCGGTGAGTTCACGGTCACGGACGAGGACGTGGACCTGGACGTGCTGCGCCGCCACGTGGGCATGGTGTTCCAGCAGTTCAACCTGTTCCCGCACCTGTCCGTGCTGGAGAACTGCACCGTGGCCCAGCTCAAGGTGCTCAAGCGGGGCAAGGCCGAGGCGGCGGACATCGCCCGTCGGCAGCTGGCCCGCGTGGGCCTGGCCGAGCTCGAGGACCGCTACCCGGACCAGCTCTCCGGCGGCCAGCAGCAGCGCGTGGCGATCGCCCGTGCGCTGGCCATGGACCCGCAGCTGATGCTCTTCGACGAGCCCACCTCGGCCCTCGACCCCGAGACCGTCGGCGACGTCCTGGCGATCATGCGTCAGCTGGCCCGCGACGGCATGACCATGCTCGTGGTCACCCACGAGATGGGCTTCGCCCGTGAGGTGGCCGACCGGGTCGTGTTCATGGACGGCGGCGTCGTGGTGGAGGCCGGCCCGGCCGCCGCGGTGATCTCCGACCCCCAGCAGCCGCGCACCCAGGACTTCCTGCGCCGCGTGCTGCACCCCACCGAGATCGACCTCTGAGCCTGCCCGCCCGGTGGGCGGGCACATGCGTGAGGGGCCCCGCCCGGACCATGGTCCGGGCGGGGCCCCTCACGCGTGCGGCGGAGGCGTCAGGCCTTCTTGCGCAGCTTCTTCAGCTCGTCACGGGCCTCGCGCAGCGCGGCGACCTGCTCCTCACGGGCGGCGTGGATCGCGGCGACCTTCTCGTCCTGGGCGTCGCGGATGGCCTGCACCTTGGCGTCGCGGGCGCCCTCGATGCGGGCGGCGCGCTTCTTGGCGGCCTTGCGGCGTTTGCCGGGGCGGTTGGCCACGGAGTCGGCGGTGATGGCCAGGCCGGAGCCGACCAGGAAGATGTCCTTGGCGACGCCGGTGCCCTCCTGGGACGGACGCACACCGTCGGCCTCGGTCATCTCCGGGGTGTTCAGGTACATCGAGAACAGGCCGCCGGAGAACGCGGTCAGGGCGGAGCCGGCGAGCCAGCCCGGGACGAACGGGGCCAGCAGGGCCGAGCCCACGCCGATCTCCGTGGTCACGAGGAACTTCTTGAACTGCTCCGGCGACAGGTTGGCCAGCGCGGGCAGGCCGCGGGCGCCCATGTCGCGCAGGCCCTGGGCCTGCTCCGCGGAGATGCCGCGCTTGTTCAGGCCGGAGTTCAGGATGAACGCGCCGGAGGCCAGGCGCAGCGGAATCTGGACGATGCTCATGGAGTCTTCCTTCCAGTAGGGCCCGCGGCACGCACGTGGAGTGGGGTGTGGCGCGAACGGTCGGTGAGCGGTCTGCACCTCCGACAGTACCAACGGCAGCCCGCTCCCGCCCGCCCGGAGGCGCGGCTGTGCGCGCAGAGCGGACGACGTCGGCGCCTCCACCACGTCGCGGAGGCGGTCGATGATGGACAATGGGGCGCATGCTCCCCCTCGTCGCACCCCTGACCGTGGCCGCCGCCGCGCCCACCGACTACGGCTGGCTCGGCAACATCGTCGTGGACATCATGGAGGCGGTCGGCCCGATCGGCGTCGGCCTGGCCGTCTTCGCGGAGAACATCTTCCCGCCCATCCCGTCCGAGGTGATCCTGCCCCTGGCAGGCTTCACCGCGGCCGGCGGCGCCTTCAGCCCGCATGCCGCGCTGGTCTGGGCGACGGTCGGCTCGATCGTCGGAGCGCTGGCCCTCTACGGCCTCGGCGCGTGGCTCGGCCGCCACCGCATGTACCGCCTCGCGGACCGCATGCCGCTGGTGGACATGGAGGACGTGGCCAAGACCGAGCGCTGGTTCATCCGATACGGCTACTGGACCGTGTTCCTGGGCCGCATGGTCCCCGTGTTCCGCTCCCTGATCTCCATCCCCGCGGGCATCGAGCGGATGAACCTCGCGAAGTTCACCCTGTTCACGGCGCTGGGCTCCCTGATCTGGAACGCGATCTTCGTCTACGGCGGCTACGCGCTCGGGGAGCGGTTCCACGTCGTCTCCGAGTACGCGGACGTCTTCTCCAACATCGTCCTGGTCCTGATCCTGGCCTTCCTCGCGATCTGGGTGGTCCTGCGCCTGCGCCGTGACGCCCGCCGCCGGAACGACCCGGACTGGCGCCCGCCGACCGCGGATGAGATGGCCGCCCGCGTCGAGGCCATCCTGGAGTCCTCCGACCACCGGAAGTGAATCGCATGCACCCCGTCCTGCCCTCCCCCCGCCGTGGCCGCGCGGCCCTCGGCCTGGCCGCCGTCGCCCTGGTGGCGCTGAGCGCCTGTGCTCGCACCGAGCCGCAGCCCGAGCCTGCGCCCGCCACGACGGCGGCCTCCGCCCTGCCGTCCATGGACATGGCCCCGTTCACGGTCGAGGTCCCCTCACACGACCTCGAGCGGGTGCCGGAGGCGAGCGTCGCCGTGCTCGAGGGCGAGGACCCGGACCACCACGGGGCGTGGCTGCAGGTGTCCGGGGCGCCGGCCTGGACGGACGCCATGGCCGGGGCCGTGCGCGACCAGATCGACCAGTACCGCCGGGACACCGACCCGA
Organism: Micrococcus sp. KRD070; assembly: GCF_017168435.1. Lineage (NCBI taxonomy): Bacteria > Bacillati > Actinomycetota > Actinomycetes > Micrococcales > Micrococcaceae > Micrococcus > Micrococcus sp. KRD070. The sequence continues at coordinate 140,069 of NZ_JABFNH010000017.1, read as the reverse complement.
GCGCGGACCCGCGCCTGGAGATCCAGCCGCAGCTCGCCGTCGTGGCCGAGGACATCGCCGCGGCCCGCCTGCTCGCCACGGAGCGGCGCGGCACGGACTCCGTGTCCACCTCGCACGTGATCTGGTACTCGGCCCGCGAGGACCGCGTGCTCGAGACCGCCGATCTCTTCACCCCCGACGGCTGGGACGCGTTCCGCGCCGAGGTGCGCCAGCGCATGGCCAACGACCCGGACGTGATCGGCTCGCGCCTGGACTCGGCGGTCGACGCCCCGGAGCAGGTGGAGAACCGTCGCGTCTGGGACGCGGTGGTCTTCCTGCCGGACGGCAGCCTGATGCTCGAGGCGGACCAGGCGTCCATGGCGCCGGCCGCCGCGGGCGTGCTGACGGTGCGGATCCCTCGGGACACGGCGACCGCCTGGCTGTCCGACCTGGGCCACGTCGCCGCGGACGCCGCCTCCGCCCCCGCCGACCTGCGTCTGCCGGACCGCTCCACCCCGACCCCCGAGGAGCGAGGTGGGGACGACGACGCCGGCCCCCGACGTCGTCGTCCCCACCTCCGACCTGACCCCCGCCGAGGCGTGGGAGGTCCTCGTCGAGGGCAACCGCCGCTTCGTGGCGGGCGAGCCGAGCCACCCGAACCAGAACGCCGAGCGGCGCAGCGACCTGACCGCCGGTCAGGCCCCGGTCGCCGTGATCTTCGGCTGCGCCGACTCGCGCCTGGCGGCCGAGATCATCTTCGACCTGGGCCTCGGCGACGTGTTCGTGGTGCGCACGGCCGGCCACGTGATCGACGACGCCGTGCTGGGCTCCATCGAGTACGGCGTGGACGTGCTGGAGATCCCGCTCGTCATCGTCCTGGGCCACAACTCGTGCGGCGCCGTCACGGCGACGGTCGAGTCCTACATCTCCGGCACCATGCCGCGCGGCTTCGTGCGCCCCCTCGTGGAGCGCATCATCCCGTCCGTGCTGGCCGGGCGTCGCCGCGGGCTGGAGGAGGTCGACGAGTTCGTGGCCGAGCACGTGGACCAGACCTGCGACCACCTCCTGGAGACCTCGCAGTCCGTCCGCGCGGCCGTCGAGTCGGGGCGCACCGCCGTCGTCGGGCTCACCTACTCGCTGTCCGAGGGCACCGCGCGACCGGGCCGCGTGCACGGCGACCTGGCGGTCTGACGACGCCGGGCGTCCGGTGCGGCACCGGGCGCCCGCGCCGTCCTAGGATGTGACCATGACCGCAGAGAACACCGATCAGCAGTTCCGCATCGAGCACGACACCATGGGCGAGGTGAAGGTGCCGGTGAACGCGCTCTACCGTGCACAGACCCAGCGCGCCGTGGAGAACTTCCCGATCTCCGGCAAGGGCCTCGAGCCCGCCCACATCCACGCCCTCGCGCAGGTCAAGAAGGCCGCGGCCAAGGCGAACGCCGAGCTGGGCATCATCTCGCAGGAGCGCGCGGACGCCATCGTGGCCGCCGCGGACCAGGTCATCGCCGGCGACCACGACGACCAGTACCCGATCGACGTGTTCCAGACCGGCTCCGGCACCTCCTCGAACATGAACACCAACGAGGTGCTCGCCACCCTCGCCACCCGCGCCCTGAAGGAGGCCGGCTCCGAGGACGAGGTGCACCCCAACGACCACGTCAACGCCTCCCAGTCCTCGAACGACGTGTTCCCGACCTCCGTGCACGTGGCCGTCACCGCCGCCCTCGTGAACGACCTCGTCCCGGCGCTGGACCACCTGGCCGCCTCCCTCGAGAAGAAGGCGGAGGACTTCGCCGGCATCGTGAAGTCCGGCCGCACCCACCTCATGGACGCCACCCCGGTGACCCTGGGCCAGGAGTTCGGCGGCTACGCCGCGCAGGTCCGCTACGGCATCGAGCGCATCCAGTCCGCGCTGCCCCGCGTGGCCGAGGTCCCGCTCGGCGGCACCGCCGTGGGCACCGGCATCAACACCCCGAAGGGCTTCTCCGCCCGCGTGATCGAGCTGCTCGCCGAGGAGACCGGTCTGCCGCTGACCGAGGCCCGCAACCACTTCGAGGCCCAGGCCAACCGTGACGGCCTCGTGGAGGCCTCCGGCCAGCTGCGGAACATCGCGTTCTCGATCATGAAGATCAACAACGACCTGCGCTGGATGGGCTCCGGCCCGAACACCGGCCTCGGCGAGATCGCCCTCCCGGACCTGCAGCCGGGCTCCTCGATCATGCCGGGCAAGGTCAACCCCGTGATCTGCGAGGCCGCGATCATGGTGTGCGCCCAGGTGATCGGCAACGACACCACCGTCGCCCTGTCCTCCACCAACGGCGCGTTCGAGCTCAACGTGGGCATCCCCGTGATGGCCGCCAACCTGCTCGAGTCCATCCGCCTGCTGGCCAACACGACGCGCGTCATGGCGGACAAGATGATCGACGGCATCGAGGCCAACGAGGAGCGCTGCGCCTTCCTCGCCGGCGCCTCGCCGTCCATCGTGACCCCGCTGAACAAGGTGATCGGCTACGAGGCCGCCGCCAAGATCGCCAAGCACTCCGTCGCGAACAAGATGACCGTGCGCGAGGCCGTCGTGGACCTCGGCTACGTCGAGCGCGGCGAGGTCACCGAGGAGCAGCTGGACAAGGCCCTGGACACCATGTCCATGACCCACCCGGAGTGATCCGGCGGATCCGGTGAGCGGCGCGACGCCGCCTCCCGGGCCACGACGACGAGCGGCCGTCCTCCCGTGCGGAGGGCGGCCGCTCGTCGTTCACGCCAGCACCAGCACTCCGGCGGCCGCCGCCACCATCGCCGGCCCGAACGGCAGCGCCGTCCGCCCCGTCGCCCGGCCCGCGAGCACCAGCACCCCGGCCACCACTCCGCCGAGCAGGATCGCGCCCACCCCCGCGGCGAGCACCGCCGTCGGACCGAGCACCCCCGTGTACACGCCCAGGCCGCCGGCGAGCTTCACGTCCCCCATCCCGAGGCCACCGCGGCTGAGCACGTGCAGCGCGAGCATCGCCACGGTGTAGCCGAGACCGCCCAGCAGGCTGCAGAGCGCCAGGTCACCCCGGCCCGCCAGCAGCGCTCCCCCGGTCATCGCCGCCAGCCCGCCCAGCGCCAGCCGCAGCGTCCACCGGTTCGGCAGCCGATGCTCGCGCAGGTCCGTGCGCACGAGCACGCCCGCGCACACCGCGAACCACACCAGCCCCAGGGACCACAGCACCGCCGTCGCCGGCGCGCCGTGCGTCCACGCCCACCCCACCCCGCTCATGCGCCCAGCCTAGGCCGGGCGGCGCGCCCGCCGGGCCGCCGTCCACAGGGCGATCCGGCCACCTCGCGTTCACGGTCCGGCCACGCGGTGTTCTGCCGACAGCGCAACCGGATCCGCCCATTGCGACGACCCCTCGCGCGGGTCTACTCTGAAGTCACGAGCTTCCGGCCGTCTCATGGATGTGCGGGGCTCACACAGACCCCATGGCCTCAATCCCGTTTCAAGGGGCCATGGTGGCGGGCTTCCTCGGTCCCCCATCCCCCCTCCGCGGGGCGGCAGGCCGTGTGGGACCGCCAGGCGGAGCGGGTCCTCGTGGACGTGCCTCGCGGCCGCGGCGCCACCTCGGTGGACGGCCAGGCCCGACTGGACTGGGCGGGGGTGTTCGGGCGCGAGGCCCCCCTGCTGGTCGACATCGGCTCCGGGCTGGGCGAGTCAACGGCGCAGGCCGCCGCCGACCGGCCGGACTGGAACGTGCTCGCCGTCGAGGTCTACGTGCCCGGCCTGGCCGCGCTCATGACGCGCGTGGAGCAGCAGGGCCTGGAGAACGTCCGCGCCGTGGAGGCCAACGCCCCCGAGCTGCTGGACGCCCTGCTCACGCCCGGCTCCGTCTCCGAGGTGTGGGTGTTCTTCCCGGACCCGTGGCACAAGAAGCGGCACCACAAGCGCCGCCTGGTCTCCCCCGCCTTCGCGGACCGCGTGGCGCGGGTGCTCACCCCCGGCGGGGTGCTGCGGCTGGCGACGGACTGGTCGGGCTACGCCGTGCAGATGCGCGAGGTGCTCGAGGCGCACCCGGAGTTCGAGAACCTCTTCCCCGGGCGCGCCGCGGGCGAGGACTCTCCGCTCACGCGGGTGCGCCGCGAGGGCAGGGAGACCGAGGTGGGTGCCCAGCCGCTGCCCGCGGGATGGGAGAGCGCGGCCGAGGAGGAGCGCCCCCTGCGCGCCGGCCTGGGCGAGGCGCGGGCCGGCGCGGCGGCCGCGGACCCCGTGGACCACGACGGCGGCTGGGCGCCCCGGTTCGAGGGCCGACCGATCACGAGCTTCGAGGCGAAGTCCCAGCGGGCCGGGCGGCTCGTGTTCGACCTGGCGTACCGCCGCCGCTGAGCACGGGGCCCGACGGGGTCGCTCAGGCCGGGGCGACCGGCCCGGCCGGGTCGGCGCCGTCCGGAACGGGCGACAGCGGCAGGCCGGCGGTCACCCGCGCGGTCGCCGCGAGCGTCACGGACCCGGCGTCCCGGTAGCCCCTCGGGGCGTCCTCGGGGGCCGTCGGCGACCAGCGGGCCGTGCGGTGGCCGCGGACGGCGGCCCCCGCCAGGCCGGGCCGCGGGGCCACCGGCAGCACGGCGGCGTCCGTCCAGTCCCGACGACGGCCGACCGCGCGGCCGACCCGGGCGAGGAGATCGCCCGGGGCCAGGGCGCGGAACGTCCGCCCGGACCGCAGGCCGAGGTGCGCGGAACGGGCCGCCAGGGCGGCGGGCAGGCCGACCGTGCCCGAGACCACGAGGGCCTCGACGGGACGCTCGGCCGGCCACGGGGCCTCCGCGTCGTCGGGCTGCAGGCCCCGGTCCGCGAGCAGGCGCAGGGCGTGCGCGGCCACGAGCGAGCCGTACGAGTGGGCCTCCACGGCCCCGTGCACGGCGGTCCCGCGGGCGCGCAGGGCCGGGGCGACATCGTCGTCCTCCCCCGGCCCGTGGCGCAGGAACTCCCACCAGGCCCGCACATCCGCGGCGAGCATCGCGCCGCCGCGCCGGCCGGGGCCGTCGAGCACCACCCGCCAGGGCGTGGGTGCGGGGTAGCCGAGCCACCCGATGACGACGGGGCGGGGTGCGCCGGCGGCGCGCTGGGCGGCGGCGAGGTGGGCGGCCTCCCGGGCCGTCCCCCACAAGGCCGTCTGGGGGCGGATGCCCATGCCGGAGACGAGCCAGGTCAGGTGGGTGGCGGTCGCGGGGTCCCCCGCGGCGACCACCGCGCGCGGCCCGTCCGGGCCCTCGAGGACGTAGTCCAGCAGATGCCGGGCGGGCAGGTGCGGGTCCATGCCCTCCGGCTTGAGGGCGTGGACGATCCCGTCCAGGGCGCTCCGGGCCTGCCGGCCGAGGCCGTCGCGCCGGGCCATGTCGGCGCGCAGCCGCTCCTGCACGCGGGACCGCGCGGCTGCCCCGAACGACGCCCGGCTCAGTCCTGCTCGGACTGCCACGTGGGCACCCGTCGGAGGCCTGCGACGCCGGAGGGCAGCCTCCGCAGGCCGCTCGGGCAGGCCTCGCCCGCGGTGTCCGCCCCGGCCCGTGCCGCGGCGTGACGGCGGACGGCCATCCGGTCGGCGTAGCGGGCCGAGACGTCACCGCCGGAGCCCACGGTGAAGACGCGGGCCAGGCGGGAGGCGTGGTGGAGGCGGTCCACCTGGGCAGCCAGCTCGACCACGGTGTCCTGCAGCTGCTCGACCTCGCGCTGCAGCGCGATCACGCGGCGGATGCCCTCCAGCGAGATGCCTTCACGGCTCAGGGTCTGCACGGTCTGCAGCCGCTCGACGTCGGCGAGGGAGTAGCGGCGGTGCCGTCCGTCCTGGCGGGCGGGGACCACGAGGCCGAGCCGGTCGTACTGGCGCAGGGTCTGCGGATGCATGTCCGCCATCTCGGCGGCCACGGAGATCACGAAGACCGGGGCGTGCCGGTCGGGACCCCCCTCGCGGCCCCGGTCCGCACGGGCGGCGCCGTCGCGGGCGCTCACCAGGCTGCCTTCCGGGCCAGCTCCCGCCGCGGATCGTCGCCGGCAGTGGCGGACTGCAGGGCCTCGACGGCGGCGCGGGCGTCGTCGTTGAGCGTGGTGGGCACGGTGACGCGCAGCTCCACGAGCAGGTCACCCGTCGTCTTCCCGCGCTCGACACCGCGGCCCTTCAGGCGCAGCACGCGGCCACACTGGGAGCCCGCCGGCACCTTCACCTTCACGGGGCGCTCCAGCGTCGGCACCTCGATCGTGGCGCCGAGGGCGGCCTCGGGGAAGGTGATCGGCACGGTGATCCGCAGGTCGTCCCCGTCCCGGCGGAAGAACTCGTGCTCGCGCACGTGCACGGTGACCAGCAGGTCGCCGCGGCCGGCCGGGCCGGGCGAGCCCTTGCCGCGGGCACGGACCTTCTGGCCGTCGCGGATGCCCTTCGGGATCTTCACCTCGATCGTCTCGCCGTCCGGGCCGCGCAGGGACACCGTGGTGCCCTGAATCGAGCCGCGGAAGGAGATCGTGGTGGTGGCGGTGCGGTCCGCGCCCTTCGTGGGGCGCGGCCGTGCGTAGCCGGCGTCGCCGAAGCCGCCGGGGCCGAAGCCGCCGGGCTGGCCGGCGGCGCCACTGAACATCCCGCTGAACAGGTCGGACAGGTCGGGCTCGGACTGCGTGGCGCGGGGGCCGCCCCCGCCGCCGAACATGCCGCCGAAGACGTCCTCGAAGCCTCCGCCGCCGGCACCGCCCGGGGCGGAGAACCGGGCCCCGCCGCCCATCGCGCGGATCGCGTCGTATTCCTGCCGCTCCTGGGGGTCGCTCAGGACGGCGTACGCCTCCGAGATCTCCTTGAACTTCTTCTCGGCCGCCTCGTCCCCGGGGTTCTGGTCCGGGTGGTACATGCGGGCGAGCTTGCGGTAGGCCTTCTTCACGTCCGCGTCGGAGGCGTCCTTGGACACCCCCAGGGTCGCGTAGAAGTCCTTGTCCATCCAATCCTGCGAGGCCATGGTGCCTCCTCTCGTGTGCATCGGTCAGGGGGGTCGGCCGGCGGCGGGGTGGGCCGCCGGCCGACGGGGTCACTCGTCTCCGGCGGAGACCATCACCTGGGCGGCGCGCAGCACGCGGCCGTCCCGGACGTAGCCGTTGCGGAAGACCTGGACCACGTGGTCCGCGGGCACCTCCGCGTGCGGCTGGCGCATCACGGCCTCGTGCACGGCCGGGTCGAACTCGACGCCGGCCAGCGCCTCCTGGTCATGGCGCTCGAGGCCCAGGCCGGCCAGGGCGGTGTCGAGCTTGGTCGCGATGGCGGCGAACGGACCGTCCGTCAGGTCGCCGGCGGCGCGGGCGGCGTCGATGTCGTCGAGCACCGGCAGCAGCGCGGTGACGGCCTTGAGCACGCCGGCGTCTCTGGCCAGGTCGCGGTCGCGGTCCACGCGGCGCTTGTAGTTCACATACTCGGCCTGCAGCCGGCGCAGGTCGGCCTCGAGCTCGGCCTCGCGGTCCGAGGCCTCGGGCTGCGGCGCCTCGGTCCCGGCCTGCGCGCCGGCCTCGTCGAGGATGCGCTCGGCCTGGGCGAGGGCGTCGCCGTCCTCGGCCTGCTCTGCCGCGCTCTCCGCCGAGACCCGGGGCTCACCGGTCTCGGGGTCGATGCGGCGACGGTCGTTGAACACGATGGGCTCCTCCTCGGAGCCACGCTCGGCGTCGGAGGAGCCGTGCGGACGCTGCTGGTCGGCGCTCATGGTGTGTCCTTTCGAAGCTGGGTGGGCGCGGCGGGTCCGCCGCGCCCACCCAGCTTCGAAAGGACACACCATGAGCGCCGACCAGCAGCG
>NZ_JABFNH010000017.1:126990-132196 GCF_017168435.1 Micrococcus sp. KRD070 | reverse complement strand
GTCCCCCGCCCAGCCCCTGCAGGACGACGCCCCGGTCGTCTCCGTCGTGATGGGCTCCGACTCCGACTGGCCCGTGATGAGCGCGGCCGCCGAGGCCCTGCGCGAGCTCGACGTGCCCGTCGAGGTCGGCGTGGTCTCCGCGCACCGCATGCCCCACGAGATGGTGGAGTTCGGCGCCCGCGCGCACCAGCGCGGGATCCGCGTGATCGTGGCCGGCGCGGGCGGCGCGGCCCACCTGCCCGGCATGCTCGCCGCCGTCACACCCCTGCCCGTGATCGGCGTGCCAGTGAAACTCAAGAGCCTGGACGGGATGGACTCCCTGCTCTCGATCGTCCAGATGCCCGCCGGCGTGCCGGTGGCCACCGTCTCCATCGACGGCGCCCGCAACGCCGGCCTGCTGGCCGCCCGCATCCTCGCCTCGGCCGACACCGCGGAGGGCGACCGCCTGCGCGCCGCCCTCGCCGAGCACGCCGACGAGCTCAACGCCCAGGCCCGGGCCAAGGGGGCCCGCCTGCGCGAGCGGATGGCCGCCGACCGCTGATGTCGCCCGCCACCGGATCCGTGCCCGCCGGTCACGCGCAGCCCGACCCGCTTCGGGACCCGCGCGTCGCCTCCCCCACCGAGCGCACCCGCCGGGCGCTGATCCTCACCGCCCTGACCCTGCTGGTCCCCGGCGGCGCCCAGCTCGTCGCCGGCAGCCGCCGGCTCGGCCGCGTGGCGCTGCGGGTCACCGTCACCGTGTGGGCCGTGCTGATCCTGGGGCTGCTGTGGTGGCTGGTCTCCCGCGCGAGCCTGATCTCGCTCATGGCCCGGGACGGCGTGCTGCTGGGGCTCGCGGTGGTCCTGGCGGCGTTGGCGGTGGGCTGGGCGGTGCTCTGGGTGGACACGTTCCGGCTGATCCGGCCGCACCTGCTCGCCCCCGGCGCGCGGAAGATCACGGCGGCGGTCACCGCGCTCGCGCTCGTGCTCACCAGCGGCGCCCTGCTCTACGGCGGCTGGGCGGCGAACACGAGCCGCGGGGCGCTCGGCGAGGTCTTCCAGGAGGGGCCGGCCGTCCCGGAGGCCGAGGGCCGCTACAACATCCTGGTCCTGGGCGCGGACGCCGGCGAGGGCCGCCAGGGGCTGCGCCCGGACTCCATGCACGTGGTCTCCGTGGACGCCCGCACCGGCGCCATCGTGATGTTCTCCCTGCCACGCAATCTCCAGAACGCGCCGTTCGTCGAGGGCTCCCCGCTGTGGGACGTGTACCCCAACGGCTTCGACTGCGGCGACGAGTGCATCCTCAACGCCCTCTACACGGACGTGGAGGAGCATCACGCAGACCTCTACCCGGGCGCCGAACACCCCGGCGCCGAGGCCATGAAGGACGCCGCCGGCGGCATCCTCGGCCTGGACGTCTCCGGCTACGCCCTCATGGACATGGGCGGCTTCGCCCAGCTGATCGACGCCATGGGCGGGGTGGACGTCGTCAGCGGCGGCTACGTGGTGCACCGCGGCGTCCGGCCCGACGGCGCCTGGGGCAACATCTGGTGGGAGCCGGGCACCCACCACTTCAACGGCGACGACGCGCTCGCCTTCGCCCGCTCCCGGCACTGGTCCACCGACTACGCCCGCATCCGCCGGCAGCAGTGCATGCAGGCGGCGATGCTGGAGCAGTTCAGCCCCGCCACCGTGCTCACCCGCTTCGAGGGGATCCTCGCGGCGGGCCAGCAGATCGTGACCACCGACCTGCCGCAGTCCCAGCTCGGCACGTTCGCGGACCTCGCCGAGCGCTCGCGCGGCCAGAAGATGCGGCGGCTGACCATCGGCCCGCCCGACTTCGGCGACACGGGCACCCACTTCACCACCTACCCCGACTACGACCTCGTCCACCGCCGCGTGGACGAGATGCTGGCCGATGAGTCCGTGACCGCCGGATCGGAGCCGACCGGGGTCTCGGCGACGCCGCTGCTCACCGTGCTGGCCGTCGTCGCGCAGGAGACGCAGACCCCCGACGTCGACGAGGACGACCCGGCCACGTGGCCGGCCCCGCCGACCCGCTCCGACGGCGAGCCCTTCACCGCCGAGGACCTGATGACGGCCGAGGACCTGGGCCAGGAGGACGTGCTGAACCACGCGTCCTCGACGAACGGGCTGTGCGTCCCCGCCCCGTGAGGCGCGACGCGCGGGCCGACGGGCTGACCTAGGCTGGGCGCATGCACGTCCTGAAGCCCGTGATCCGTGACTACGCCTGGGGCTCCCCCACGCTCCTCGCCGACCTGCAGGGACGCGAGCCCACCGGCCGCCCCGAGGCCGAGCTGTGGCTGGGCGACCATCCGGGCGCCCCGTGCGTCGCCGTCGTGGCGGACGGCGCCCACATCGGCCTGGACGAGGTGGTGGCCGCGGACCCGGAGCGCTGTCTCGGGCCCGCCGCGCCGGAGGGCCGTCTGCCCTTCCTCATGAAGCTGCTCGCCGCGGGCGCCCCGCTGTCCATCCAGGCGCACCCCACCCTGGAGCAGGCCCGCGCGGGCTTCGCCGCGGAGGAGGCCGCCGGCGTGCCGGTCGACGCCCCGGAGCGCAACTACAAGGACGCGAACCACAAGCCGGAGATGCTGCTCGCGCTGACCCCCTTCGCGGCGATGTGCGGCTTCCGCTCCCCCGAGGTCTCCTCGGACAGCTTCGAGGCCCTGGCCCGCGCCCTCACCGAGCGGGCGGACGGGGACACGTCCGCCGTCGCCGTCGCCGCCGCCCGGATCAGCCAGGCCCTCGCCGCCGGAGACCTGGAGGACGCGTTCACCTCGATCCTCGACCCCGACTCCGTGTGGGGCTCCCCCGGCGCCGTCGCGCAGGTCGTGGACGTGCTGCGGGCCGCGCCGGACCTGGCCGAGCGCGACCCCTCGCTGGCCACGGCCCTCGAGGTCGCCCAGCACCACCCGGACGACCCCGGCGTGGTGGTGGCCATCCTGCTCAACCGCGTGGACCTGGCCCCGGGCCAGGCCATCCATCTGCCCGCCGGCAACGTGCACGCGTACCTGCACGGGCTGGGCGTGGAGGTCATGGCCGCCTCGGACAACGTGCTGCGCGGCGGGCTCACCCCGAAGCACGTGGACGTGCCCGAGCTGCGCCGCGTGGTCACCTTCGAGGCGCTGCCGGTGCCCTCCACCGAGCCCGAGCGCGTGGCCGACTCCGTGGTGGCCTTCCGCCCGCCGTTCGAGGAGTTCGAGCTGCTCCAGGCCACGCTCGAGGACGACGCCGTCCACGGGCTCGACGTGCACGGGCCCGGGATCGCGGTGGTCACCCGCGGCACGGCGAGCCTGGCCCTGGCAGGCCAGGAGATCGAGCTGGGCCCGGGCGAGGCCGTGTTCCTGCCCGCAGCGGAGACGGCGTCCGGCCCGCTGGCCGTCCGCGCCGCGGCCGGCGCCCCGGCGACGGTGCACGTGGCCGGCCTGCCGCGGGGCTGAGCCCGGCAGACCGGCCCGCGGGCTCAGCGGGCGTCGCGGTCCCCCAGCCACTTGGACCACTTCTTCACGTCGTGCTCGGCGTCCACGGTGCGGACCGTGCCGGACGACGAGCGCATCACGATGGACTGCGTGTGCACGCGGCCGTCGGCGAAGCGCACACCGCGCAGCAGGTCGCCGTCGGTGATGCCGGTGGCCGCGAAGTAGCAGTGGTCGGAGGTGACCAGCTCGTTCGTGGTCAGCACCGCGTCGAGGTCGAGGCCGGCGTCGAGGGCCTTCTGCTTCTCGGCGTCGTCGGTGGGGGCCAGGCGACCCTGGATGATGCCGCCGGTGGCCTTGATCGCGCACGCGGTGACGATGCCCTCGGGGGTGCCGCCGATGCCCATCATCATGTCCACGCCGGTGCCCGGGCGGGCGGCAGCGATGGCGCCGGCGACGTCGCCGTCCAGGATGAACTTCACCCGGGCGCCGGCCTGGCGGATCTCCTTGACCAGGCCCTCGTGGCGGGGGCGGTCCAGCACGCACACGGTCACCTGGGAGACGGGCTTGTCCAGGGCCTTGGCCACGAGGTTCACGTTCTGCTTCACCGGCAGGCGCATGTCCACGAAGTCGGCGGCCTCGGGGCCCACCACGAGCTTGTCCATGTAGAACACGGCCGACGGGTCGAACATGGTGCCGCGCTCGGCCACCGCGAAGACGGAGAGCGCATTGTTGTAGCCCATGGCGGTCAGGCGGGTGCCGTCGATCGGGTCCACGGCCACGTCCACGGCGGCGCCGGAGCCGTCGCCGACCTGCTCGCCGTTGAACAGCATGGGGGCCTCGTCCTTCTCGCCCTCGCCGATCACCACGGTGCCGTCCATGGCCACGGTGTCCATGAACGCGCGCATCGCGTCCACCGCGGCGCCGTCCGCCTTGTTCTTGTCCCCGTAGCCCACCCAGGGGCTCGCGGCGATGGCCGCCGCCTCGGTCACCCGCACCAACTCCATGGCCAGGTTGCGGTCCGGGACGTGATTCTCGTAGCCGGTCTTCTCCGAGGACGCGCTGGTCATCGCTGCTCCGATCCTTGCTCGCGGCGCTCCGTCCGCACGGGACGGGGCGTGAGGGCGGCTCTGCCCCGGTCCTCATCCTACGGGGGCGGCCTCCCGTGGGTGGCACAATGCTGACCGTGAGCTCCGCCGACCCCCACTCCCCCGCCCCCCGTCCCGTCCTGACCGCCACGCAGGCGCAGCGGGCCCGGCAGCCGTGGATGGCCATGGTGCTCTCCCTGGCGGCTCTGCTGGCGATCGTGGCCGTGGTCCTCCTGCTCAACCCGGAGCCGCCGCAGCGGCCCCGTGAGGACCGCGTCGACGTCGCCGCCGAGGCCGCCACGGTCCCCCACGACGACGGCGACCTGCCGGCGCTGGCGCCCGAGGTGCCGGAGTCCTGGTACGCCAACTACGCCCGCCTGCAGAAGCTGGACGGCGTCTCCACGTGGGACGTCGGCTGGGTGGTGACGGACACGGTGTTCGCGGGCCTGCAGCAGGCCGAGGACGTCGACCCCACCTGGGTGAGCCTGCGGGTGGACCAGGTCCCGACGTCGGAGACGATCGAGATCGACGGGATCGCGTGGGACCTCCACGCCGATCCGAAGAAACCGGAGCGACGGCTCGTGGCGGAGGTGGACGGCAGCACCGTGGTGCTGACCACCACCGGCGACCGCGCCGTCCTCGAAGACCTGGCGCACGGCGTCGCGAAGGAGACCCGATGACCCCCCACACCCGCCCCGAGAC
>NZ_JABFNH010000017.1:125115-126890 GCF_017168435.1 Micrococcus sp. KRD070 | reverse complement strand
CCATCCCCCCTCCGCGGGGCCGAGCACCCCCGCCGGGGGCCGCTGCTTCGGCAGCGGCCCCTTTTTCATGCCCGACCCCGCCGCCCGGCTCAGGCCCGGCCCTCCTCCAGCAGGTCCGTGACCAGTGCGGCGATCGGGGAGCGCTCGGAACGGGTCAGCGTCACATGCCCGAACAGCGGGTGGCCCTTGAGGCGCTCCACCACGGCCGCGATGCCGTCGTGCCGGCCCACGCGCAGGTTGTCCCGCTGGGCGACGTCGTGGGTCAGCACCACCTTCGAGTTGCGGCCCATCCGGCTCAGCACCGTGAGCAGCACGTTCCGCTCGAGCGACTGCGCCTCGTCCACGATCACCCACGCATCGTGCAGCGAACGGCCGCGGATGTGCGTCAGCGGCAGGATCTCCAGCATCCCGCGGTCCACCACCTCGTCCACCACGGACGGGGAGACCAGGGCGCCCAGGGTGTCGAACACGGCCTGCGCCCACGGGCCCATCTTGTCGCCCTCCGAGCCGGGCAGGTAGCCCAGGTCCTGGCCGCCGACGGCGTACAGCGGACGGAACACGACCACCCTGCGGTGCTCGCGGCGCTCCATCACGGCGTCGAGGCCCGCGCACAGCGCCAGCGCGGACTTGCCGGTGCCCGCGCGGCCACCGAGGGAGACGATGCCCACGCCCGGATCCGTCAGCAGCTCGATCGCCAACCGCTGCTCGGCGGAGCGGCCGTGCAGGCCGAACACGTCGCGGTCCCCGCGCACCAGGCGGGCCCGGCCGCCCTCGCCGACCCGCGCCAGGCCGGAGCCCCGGGGCGCGGTGAGCACCAGCCCCGTGTTGACCGGCAGGCGGTCCGCCTCGGCCGGGGCCTCCCCCGGCCCGGTCTCGACGCCCGTGCCGGCCAGGGACCCCAGCGGGATGCCGGCCAGGTCGACCTCGCCGTCGTCGTAGAGCGCGTCCAGCCGCTCCTGCGCCACACTGAGGGAGACGGTGCCGCGCCAGCCCGAGTCACGCACGAGCTCGTGACGGTACTCGTCCGCGGCGAGGCCCATGGCCGCCGCCTTCACGCGCATCGGCAGGTCCTTGGACACGACCGTCACCGTGGCGCCCTCGTCCGCGAGCGCCTTCGCGACGGCGAGGATGCGGGAGTCGTTGTCCGTGCCGCGGATGCCCAGGGGCAGCACGTCCACGGACACGTGGTTCAGTTCGATCCGCAGCGTGCCGCCCTCGGGGGTGATCGGCACGGGCTGGTCCAGCGCGCCGTGGCGACCGCGCAGGTCGTCGAGCAGGCGCAGCGCCGTGCGCGCGTAGTAGCCGAGGTCGGGGTCGGCGCGCTTGGCCTCGAGCTCCGAGACCACCACGAGCGGCAGGACCACCTCGTGCTCGGCGAAGTGCAGCAGGGCGCGCGGGTCCGAGAGCAGCACGGACGTGTCCACCACGTAGGTCCGCAGGCCGGCCGCCTCCGCCGGCCCCGCCTCGGCACGCGCCTGGCCCGGCCGGCTCGACGGCTCCTGCCGGGTCTGCGCGTGCTCCACGAGCTCTGCCACCATGTCTGCCTCCTGTGCCGGTGAACCGTGCGGACGGGGGTCCGCCCACGGGCCACGCTAGGAAGCGGCGTCGTCCACCGGGGCCCGGCACGGTGAACCCGGGATGAAGTCGCGGTGACGGTCCGTCCGGGCCCCGCCACGGCCCCGACGTCCCGCGCTCCCTACACTGGAGACGCGCCGCCGACGTCCCGGCGGCCGCCCGCTCCCCGTCCCCAGGAGGGCCCTTGAGCATGCACCGCC
>NZ_JABFNH010000017.1:101724-125015 GCF_017168435.1 Micrococcus sp. KRD070 | reverse complement strand
CTGCCCGATCTGCCGGGCAGCCCGGCCCCCGCCCCGACCCTGGCCGAGCGCGCCGGCGGCCGCCTGCTGGGCGCCGTCGCGCCCACCGCCATGCTGATCGCGGCCATGTGGGTCGCGCAGTTCGTGCTGATCTTCCTCGGCCGGGTGATCATCCCCGGCGTGGGCCTGATCCCGCGGCGCCTCGCCGGCCTCGACGGGGTCCTGTTCTCCCCTGTGCTGCACGCCGGCTGGGCCCACCTGATCGGCAACACGACGGCGCTGCTCGTCCTCGGCCCGCTGGCCGCCCTGGTCTCACGCCGGCCGGTGGCCCTGCTCGTCTGCGCCTGGCTGGGCTCGGGCCTGCTGACCTGGGTGATCGGCACCCCGGGCGTGCACATCGGCGCCTCCGGGATCGTGTACGTGCTGATCGCGTTCCTGATCGTCTACGGGATCGCGGTGCGGCGGTTCGGGGCGGTCGTCGTCTCCGTCCTCGTCGCGCTCACGCACCTGGGCTCGAGCCTGATCGGCCTGCTGCCGGCCCCCGGCATCTCGTGGACCGGCCACCTGGCCGGGGCCGTCGTCGGGGTGCTGCTGGGCCTGTGGTGGGGCCGCGCCGACCGTCAGGTGCCGAACCGGCGCTGACGACTGCCGTAGTCGCGCAGGGCACGCAGGAAGTCGACCTTGCGGAACGCGGGCCACATGGCCTCGCAGAAGTAGAACTCCGAGTACGCGGACTGCCAGAGCAGGAACCCGGAGAGCCGCTGCTCCCCGGACGTGCGGATGACCAGGTCCGGGTCCGGCTGGCCGCGCGTGTAGAGCCGGTCCGCGATCTGCTCGACGGTGACGGACTCGGCCACCTCCGCCGCGCTGTGGCCCAGGGCGTGCTCGTCCCGCAGCAGCTCGCGCACGGCGTCGAGGATCTCCTGGCGGCCCCCGTAGCCCACGGCCACGTTCACGTGCACGCCGTCGTGGCCCTTGGTCTGCTCGGCCACCTCGGCGAGCCGTCGCGCCATGGGCTCGGGGAGCAGGTCCACCGCGCCGACCGGCTGTACGCACACGGGGGCGCGGCCCTCGGCCGGCTGGGCGAGGCGCTCCGCCGTCGTCTGGATGATCTCCAGGAGCGGGGCGAGCTCCTCCGCCGGGCGCCGCAGGTTCTCGGTGGAGAGCATGTAGAGCGTGACCACGGGGATGCCGGCCTCGTCGCACCAGCCGATGAAGTCCAGGATGCGCTCGGCGCCGGCCTGGTGGCCCTGCTGCGTGGACGCCCCGAACGCGCGGGCCCAGCGACGGTTGCCGTCCACCAGCACACCGATGTGCCGGGGCAGCCGCTCCGGGTCCAGGCCACGCGTCAGCCGCCGCTCGTACAGGCGGTAGAAGGCCTCGGGTCGACCCACGGCGCGCTCCCCTCTCGGACGGTCCTGCGAGCCTCCAGGATACGCGCGCGACACACAGCGACCATCCCGTGCCCCGGCCCCGGGCCGACCGACGACAATGGAGGCATGGACCCCGTGACACCCCTCCCCGACGCCGACGCCGCCCGCCGCCTGCGCTGGCGCATCGAGCGCATCCGCGACCCCGAGCATCCGCTGTACAAGCCCCGACTGCGGGGCTGGACCCACGCGGTCATGGCGCCGCTGACGCTCGCGGCCGGCATCGTGCTCATCGTGCTCGCGCCGACCGCGACGCTGCGGTGGGCCAGCGCGGTCTACGCCGTGACGGGCCTGCTGCTGTTCGCGGTCTCGGCGACGTACCACCTGGTGCAGTGGAACGAGGTGGTCTCCCGTGTCCTCAAGCGGCTGGACCACACGAACATCATGCTGGTCATCGCCGGCACCTACACGCCGCTCTCCCTGGCCCTGCTGCCTCCGGACCGGGCGCGTGTGCTGCTCACCCTGGTATGGGTGGGGGCCGTGGCCGGCGTCGGGTTCCGGGTGCTGTGGACGGACGCCCCGCGCTGGCTCTACACGCCGGTGTACGTGGTGCTGGGGCTGGCGGCGCTGCTGTACCTGGGCGACTTCTTCGCCGCGGATGCGGCGGCGGGGTGGCTGATCGTGGCCGGCGGCGTCGCGTACATCACGGGCGCGGTCTTCTACGCGCTGCAGGCCCCCACGATCCACCGCGAGTGGTTCGGCTTCCACGAGCTGTTCCACGCCTTCACGGTGGCCGGCTTCGTGTGCCACGCCGTCGCCATCTACCGGGCGGTGCTCGTCGTCGCCTGAGCGTGTCGAGGAAGGGGGTCTGCGCCCCGCCGGGCAGCGCCGAGGCCCGCAGACGCGCCGCTACGGTCATGCCGTAGCGGCGCGTCTGCGGGCCTCAAGGGTTCGGGCGTGGAGTCTCCGGCGTCGAGTCTCGGGCGTGCACGGGCCCGACGACGGTCAGTCGCGTCCGGTGTCCGGGGCCTGGGGCTCCGGGGCCGGCTCCTGGAGGTACCCGGGGTACTTCTCCTGCAGGCGGCGCAGCCGGTCCTCGGAGTCCGCGTCCAGGTGCTCGCCGCCCGCGCGGACCTCGTCCGGCAGGTGCTGCTGATGGCGCTCCACGAGCATGGCCTCGGCCTCCGGGGAACGCTGCTGGACGCGGCGCACCGAGCGGACCATGACGCGGAGGACGATGATCGCCATGACCACCATGAGCGCGGTGAACAGGAACCCCTCGATGCCGGGGGTGACCTCCGCCTCCTCGAGCCCGGGGCGCAGCGTCGGCTCCGGGACGGCGGGCACCGGCGCGGGGCTCGCGGCCGCGAGCGCGGTGAGGACGAGGGGAAGGCCAGACAGGGGTGTCACGCCGCCCCACTCTACCGGCCCCGGCCGCACGGCCCGAGCCGGGGCGGCTCAGCGCAGGCCGGCGAAGAGGTCGTGCTCCGGCAGCTCGGAGGGCACGCGCGAGTCGATCAGCGCGAAGTCCTCCCACGGCCAGGCGCGCCGCTGCAGGTCGTGGGGCGCGTCGAAGAACATGCCGTCGGGGTCGATCTGGGTGCGATGCGCCCGCAGGGCGGCGTCGCGCTCGTCGAGGAAGCCGGTGACGTCCACCTGCGTGGTGACGTCGTGGTCCGCGGTGACCCACGGCGGGATGACCTCCGGGTCGGGCACGTCCTCCCCGGCTTCGCGGCGGCGCAGCACCTCGCGCATCGCGTCCATCGCGTCGAACATCATCAGGCGTCGGGCGAACGGCACGTCCTCGCCGTCGGCCTCGGCCACCGCGGCCATCGTGCGGAACTTCCGCGGGTTGAAGCCGCAGTCGTAGTAGACCTTCGAGACCTCCCAGGCGGGCCCGGCCTCGGGGTACTCGTCGGCGAGGCCCGCGGCCCGGTACGCCTCCATCGTCACGGCGTGGGCCTGCAGGTGGTCCGGGTGGGGGTAGCCGCCGACCTCGTCGTAGGAGATGAGCACGTGCGGGCGGAACCGGCGCACGAGCGAGATCAGCGGGGCCGCCGCATCCCGGAGCGGGACCTCGGCGAAGCAGTTCGCCGGGAGGGCCGGCAGCGGATCCCCCTCGGGCAGGCCCGAGTCGAGGAAGCCGAGCCAGGCGTGCCGGATGCCGAGGATGCGCGCGGCCTCCGCCATCTCCTCGCGGCGCACGGCCGCGATGTCCCGGTCCGCCCGGGTGGTGTCCCCGAACGACGGGTTGAGCAGGGTGCCGGCCTCGCCGCCGGTGCACGTGACGACCATGACCTCGGCCCCGGCCGCCGCGTAGGCGGCCATGGTGCCGGCCCCCTTCGAGGACTCGTCGTCCGGGTGGGCGTGCACCGCCATGAGACGCAGCCCGGTGGAGGGCGGCAGGGCGGTGCCTGCGGCCGGCTGGGCCTGGGGGGTCTGATCGGTCACGGGGATCGCACACTCCTGTCCGGATGGCGGGGCCGCCGCGGGGGCGGCGGCGTGAGGGGTCCAGGCCGACGTCGTCATCGGCCTCCGGCGGCGGGCAGCGGCTAGGGTGGAGGGGATGTCTCACCACGCCCCCGCGGTCCGCGCGCAGGACCCCACATTAGCCAACCGGTACGGCACGAACCACACGCGTCCGGGCCGTCGTCGGCTGTGGGCGGGCCTCGGCGGGCTCGGGCTGGTCGTGGCCGTGCTGCTGTCCGTGTGGATCGGCCTGAACATGTCCGTGGGCGCCATCGAGTACAAGGACGTCGGCTTCACCATCGAGGACGACGGCCACGCGACCGTCACCTTCCAGGCCTCCGTCCCGGAGGGCGTGCAGGCCGAGTGCGATGTGCTCGTCACCGACTCCCACGCCGCCCCCGTCGGCTTCCGCACCGTCCGCCTGGAGACCCTGCCGGCCGACCGGCGGGACTCCCCCTCGGACGCGCAGCAGCGCTACACCGTGGACGTGCGCACCGTGGTGCGGGGCGACTCCGGCATCGTCGAGACCTGCCGCAAGGTCTGAGCCCTCCCGGAGTGCTCCGCCCTCGGCGTAGCGGCCGCCGTTGGTGTGACGCACGCCGCCCGGATAGACTCGTCGGAGCATTCCCGCCCCGCCGGTGAGTCAGGCAGGCGTCGCACGGAGCCCTCGGGTCACGCGCGTCCTCCTGGTCGGCGGGGTCTTTCGCATGCGGGCGCGTCCGCCGGACGCGGATCGCGCACCGGATACGGTGCGCCGCGCCCCGGACTCCGCATCACCCGAGACAGAAAGGCGGAACAGAGCATGACCACCAGCCAGTCCGACGCCCCGTGGCTGACCCAGGAGGCGTACGATCGCCTCTCCAAGGAGCTCGAGTACATCTCCGGTCCCGGCCGTCAGGAGATCATCGAGCGCATCGAGGCCGCCCGCGATGAGGGCGACCTCAAGGAGAACGGCGGCTACCACGCCGCCCGCGAGGAGCAGTCGAAGAACGAGGGCCGCATCGCCGAGCTGAAGCACCTGCTCGAGACCGCCCGCGTGGGCGAGGCCGCCGAGAACGACGGCGCCGTGCACCCGGGCACCGTGGTGACCGCCGTCGTCGCAGGCGACGAGATGACCTTCCTCTTCGGCAACCGCGAGATCGCCGCGGACGACGAGTCGCTCGAGGTCTACTCCGAGCGCTCCCCGCTCGGCGAGGCCATCAACGGCGCCAAGAAGGGCGACAAGGTCTCCTACACCGCCCCGAACGGCAAGGACATCAAGGTCGAGGTCAAGGACGTCCAGCCCTACTCCGGCTGACCCTGCCCGGCTCCGACGGCGGCCGCGGTCCCCTCCAGGGGCCGCGGCCGTCGTCCGTCCCGGGTCCCACCGCGCCCCCGTTGCTACTCTGGCCCCATGCTGACCGTCGAGAAGGCACACCTGCTGCTCACCCGCGAGGACGGGCTCTCCGAGAGCCCCTCCCACCACCGCGTGGCCCTCGCGGCCGCCGCGCTGGCCGACCACCGCTCCGCCGGGATCGTGACCCTCGAGGACGTCCCCGTGGACCGGGCCCGCGTGCTCGTGACCGCGGCCGGCACCACCGGCGACCCCGTCCTGGACTCCTCCCTCGGACAGGTCGACGCCCTGGCCGGCCGACCGCTCGTGTCCACTGTGGCGGCCGGCAAGCCGGACCTGCGCAAGGCCGTCGTCGCCCATCTGACCGAGACCGGCCGCCTCACCGAGCGCAAGGCCTTCCTGGCCACCCGGCACGTCCCCCGGGGCACCGAGCGCACCGAGCTGCTGGCGCACCTGACCGCCGTGGTCCTCGACGAGGCCGAGCCCGCCGACGAGGACGTGCTCCTGCTCGGCGTGCTGCAGCACCTCAACCTCGCCCGACGCCTGCTGCCGGGCTCCCACGAGCGCTACGACCGCCGCGAGATGGTCCGCCGCATCGAGACACTGACGCGCGAGGACCTCCTGGTCCAGGCCGTGCGCCGCGCGGTGGGCGGGACCTCCGGCACCGTCACCGCGGCCGCCGCCGGCTCCGCGGCCTGAGCCGGCCCGGTCAGGGCAGCGGGGCCGGGCTGTAACCGGCCGCGCGCAACGCCTCCAGGACCTGGGCGGAGTGCTCGGCGCCGCGGGTCTCCATGTCGATCGTGATGTGCGCGCCGCCCATGGACAGCTCCGGGCCGACGCGGGTGTGGTCCACGCGCACCACGTTGGCGTCCGTGTCCGCGATGATCCGTGAGATCGTGGCCAGCTCGCCCGGGCGGTCCCGCAGCGGGATGCGCACGGTCATATAGCGCCCCGCGGCCGACAGTCCGGCCTGGATGGACTTCAGCATGAGCATCGGATCGATGTTCCCGCCGGAGAGGATCACGGCGGTGGTGCCGAGCTCGAAGCCCAGGTCCGCCGTGCGGCCCGCCAGCAGGGCGGCCACCCCGACGGCGCCCGCCGGCTCCACGACGAGCTTGGAGCGCTCGAGGAGGTGGACGAGGGCCGCGGCGATCTCGTCGTCCGTGACGGTCACGACGGCGTCCACCAGCTCGGCGGCGATCCGCAGCGGCAGGGCCCCGGGCCTGCCGACGGCGATGCCGTCCGCGATGGTGGACACGCTCTCCAGCACCTGGACGCGGCCCTCCTCGAGGGAGCCGGGGAACGCGGCGGCGGTGGCCGCCTGCACGCCGATGACGCGCACCGTGCGCCCACGACGCCGGGCGGCCTCCTTGAGGGCCACGGCCGTGCCGGCGATGAGCCCCCCGCCGCCGATGCCCATGATCACGGTGTCCACGTCCGGCAGCACGTCGA
Source organism: Micrococcus sp. KRD070 (assembly GCF_017168435.1). Classification (NCBI taxonomy): domain Bacteria; kingdom Bacillati; phylum Actinomycetota; class Actinomycetes; order Micrococcales; family Micrococcaceae; genus Micrococcus; species Micrococcus sp. KRD070. The sequence continues at coordinate 118,412 of NZ_JABFNH010000017.1, read as the reverse complement.
GGATCTCGAGGCCGACGGTGCCCTGGCCCGCGATCACGGCCGGGTCGTCGAACGGCGGGATGAACACGGCACCGGTCTCCGTGGCCCACCGCTGCGCCTCGGCGAGGGACTCGTCCACGGTGGAGCCGTGCAGGACGACCTCGGCGCCGTGGTCCCGGGTGGCCTGCAGCTTGGGCAGGGCGACGCCGTGCGGCATGAAGATGCGGGCGCGGATGCCGAGCTTGGCGGCCGCGAGGGCGACGCCCTGGGCGTGGTTGCCGGCCGAGGCGGCCACGACGCCGCGGCCGCGCTCCTCCTCGCTCAGCTGCGCCATCCGCACGTAGGCGCCGCGGACCTTGAACGAGCCGGCCCGCTGCAAATTCTCGCACTTCAGGTGCACGTCCGTGCCCACGGCCCGGGAGAGCGCCCGGGAGTGCTGCAGCGGGGAGAGCTCGGCGATCCCGCGCAGCGTCTCGCGCGCCCGCTCGATCTCCTCGAGGGTGACGGGCAGCGCCGTCGGGGCCGGCGGGCCGCCGGCGGGCCGCACCCACCGGGGCGACGGCGTCGGGACGGTCCGGTCCGGGGTGTCCGTGGCCTGCGCCGCGCCCATCAGGCGCCGTCCCCGTGCCGGGTGCCCGCGTCGGCCTCGGAGGCGAGGGCGGCGTCCTCGTGCGTCGAGGGGCGGTACCGGTGGGAGCCGGCCGCCTCGTCCTCCGCGCCGCCCGGTTCGAGGGCGTGGTCCGTCCGCTCCGTGAGCTCCTCGGGGGTGTCGGCGGTGAGGGCGCGGACGAAGCTGTTCACGAAGGCCAGCACCGGCACGGCGAACACGGCGCCCGCCAGGCCGAGGACGGTGGAGCCGGCGGCGACGGCCAGGAACACGGCCAGCGGGTGCAGCGCGACGGCCTTGCCCATCACGAGCGGCTGCAGGACGTTCGACTCGATCTGCTGCACGAGCAGCACCACGCCCAGCATGAGCAGCGCGTTGACCAGGCCGTTGGACATCAAGGCCAGGAGCACCGCCATCGCGCCGGTCAGGGTGGCGCCGATCATCGGGATGAACGAGGCCAGGAACACGAGCACGGCCAGCGGGATGGCCAGCGGCACCCCGAGGATCAGGGCGCCGATGCCGATGCCGACGGCGTCGATGAACGCCACGAAGATCTGGACCCGCACGTAGGAGCCGAGGGACTGCCAGCCGGAGCGGCCCGCGCGGCCCACGGTGGCCCGGTGCGCCTTCGGCACGAAGATCAGCAGGAAGCGCCAGATGCGGTCGCCGTCGTAGAGGAAGAAGATCAGGGAGAACAGGGCGATGAACAGGCCCGCACCGATGTTGACGGCCGTGGAGCCGAACGAGACGGCGCTGTTCATGACCGTGGCGGAGTTGTCCCGCAGCGTCTGCCACAGGCCCTCCAGCCCGGCACCGGAACGGGGGATCTCCACGCCCACGCCGGCCAGCCAGGCGATCGCGTCGTCGACGGCCTGGCCCAGTTGGCCGCCCAGTTGGGCGAAGCCCTGGACGATCTGCTGACCGGCGAGCCCCATGAGGCCCACCACGACGACGACCAGCAGCAGCACGCACAGCAGGGCGGCCGCGACGCCCGGCACCTTGATGCGCCGCATCGCCTGGAACACCGGGGCCAGCAGGGTGGCCAGCAGCGCGGCCACGAGGATCGGGATCACCACGAGGCTCACGAAGCCCAGCAGGTACACCACGACGCCGATGCCGATGACGACGGCCACCAGCCGCCAGGACCAGGCCGCGGCCACCGTCAGCCCGTAGGGCACGTCCTTGTCGATCTTGGTCTGGGCCGCCAGGGTCGAGCTCACGCGCGATCCTCCTCGTGTGGGTGGTCGGGGACATGGGGGGTCAGACCCCACTGGACGCTCCAGCGGGCGTGCGGGGCGAGCCGGTGCAGGCCCTCCCCCGAGTTCAGGGCGTCCGCGGGAGCGGTGAGCGGCTCCACCGCTAGTGCCGTGTCACGGCCGGGCAGCCGGTCCGTGACGAAGACGTGGGTGTAGGCGAACGCGTGGTCGGTCCACAGGGTCACGGCGCGGCCGTCCGCGGCGAGCAGGGTCTGGCGGTGCCGGCCGTCGGCGTCCGGGGTCAGGCCGGTGAGGCACACGTCCAGGGCGGCCTCGCCCACGGCCCGGCCGCGGCGGAAGTCCAGGTCGGTGCCGTCCACCGGCAGGGTCTCCACGGGGATGAGGTCCTCCCCCGTGCGGATCCAGGCGTCCGCGGGCACGCGCAGGCTCAGCTCCGCCGTCGGGACGTCCCCGATCCGCAGGAACGGGTGGGAGCCGACCGCCACGGGCACGGTGGCGTCCGTGTGGTTCTGCACCTCGGCGGTGACGGTGAGGCCGCCGTCCGCCTCGAGCTCGTACGTGACGCGGTGGGTGAGCCGGAACGGCCAGCCGTGCTGGGGGTGGATCTCACCGCGCAGGGTCACCGCGTGGGCGGAGAACGTCTCGGTGACGAAGTGGGTGTTGCGCAGCAGGCCGTGGCTGGCGTGGCCGCGCGCGGGTTCGGTGACGTCCAGGCGCTGCTCGACGCCGTCCAGGATCCAGCGGGCGCCGGCGACGCGGTTCGGCCACGGGCTCATCTGGATGCCGTTGGCGGCGGGCGGGACCACGTCCTGGCCGTACGGCTCGGTCAGGTCCACGCCGCCCACGCGGTACCTGCGCAGGGCACCGGCCAGGCCGACGACGACGGCCTCCGCGGACCCGCGGTGCAGGCGGTGCTGGGTGCCGGTGGCGTCCGGAGCCCCGAAGGCGGGCAGGTCGCTGGTCTCGGTCACGAAACCTCCTGAGTGGCGGCGAGGGACCCCCTCAATCTACGCCCTCGCGGACGCAGACCGCCCCGGCCCTGTGCAGGACCGGGGCGGCGGTGCGGGTCTCCGTGCGGGGACGGGGCGCCGGTCAGTCGTTGCCGCGCAGGATGGCGACGATGCGCAGGATCTCGATGTACAGCCAGATCAGGGTCACGGTCAGGCCGAAGGCCACGGACCAGGAGTACTTCTGCGGGGCGCCGTTCTTCACGCCCACGGCGGCCATCTCGAAGTCCATCGTCAGCGAGTACGCGGCGAGCAGCACGGCGATCGCGCCGATGATCAGGCCCAGGCCGCCCTCACGCATGTTGCCGATGCCGGTCCAGGTGAGGACCAGGTTGACGAGCATGAAGACGAGGTAGCCGATCATGGCGCCCATGACGATCTTCGTCATGCGCGGGGTCGGGCGGAACTTGCCCGAGGTGTAGAGCGCCAGCATCACCGCGAACACGGAGAAGGTGCCGAGCACGGCCTGCACCACGATGCCCGGGTAGGCGCCCTCGAAGAACGCCGAGATGCCGCCCAGGAACAGGCCCTGCGCCACGGCGTAGGCCATGATCAGCACGGGCGAGGGCTCGCGCTTGAACGCGTTGACCAGGCCCAGCACGAGGCCGGCGATCGCGCCGATGATCATCAGGCCCGGCGAGAACCAGCCCACGGCGCCCGCCACCACGACGAGCACGAGCATCAGGCCGGTCTTGCCGACGACGTCGTTGAAGGTCATCCGGCCGGTCTGCTCCGGGCCGGCGGAGGGCGCGCGGAAGGCGTCCTCCATGGACTGCTGGTGCGCGTACTGCTGGGCCGCCTGGCCGGCGCCGAACGCCTGGGCCTGGCCGTACGGGCTCTGCTGCTGGCCGTACGGGGACTGCGCGGACTGCTGCCCGCCCTGGTACCAACCGGGCTGCGCCTGTCCGCCGCCCTGCATCTGCTGCTGGAAGTTCTGAGAGTTCATGACCGGATTCGCCACGGCTCACTCCTTCGGGTCGAGTCGGCCCGGTCGCACGCCGCCGCAGTGAGCCGCGTTCGTGCCCCGGGGTTCAGCACGATCCTATCGGGAGGTCTGTGTCCGCGCGCGGGGTCGGAGCGTGGATCCGCGCCGGTTCACCGGCTGTTCACGGTGGGCGCAGAAGCGAGGCGCGCGGGGAGACGCGTGGTGCCCCCGGCGGGACTCGAACCCGCAACACGCCGATTTTAAGTCGGCCGCCTCTGCCAGTTGGGCCACGGGGGCGTGGCGGGCCCGTGGACGCGGGCCCGGGTGCGGACGACGCCGGCCCCGCCCGATGCGCTCGGACGGGGCCGGCGGCCCGCTGGCTGCGGGATCAGCCCTTCGAGGACTCGAGGGCCCGCTGCCGCTCGAAGCGGCCGGGCTCGAGCTCGACGCCCGCGGCGCGGCGGAACGGGTTGAACGGGGTGTCCAGGCCCGCCACCGAGGTGGAGTCACGGCCGAACAGGGTCTCGGCGACCCAGCCGGACAGGATGCGGAACTTCCGCTCCAGGGTGGGCATCGCGTAGCCGTGGTAGCCGCGGTGGGCCAGGAACGCCGGGATGCCGGCGATCTTGGTGCCCAGCGGGTTGCCCACGCCGCGGCCGAAGCCCAGCCCCGCCACGGTGCCCAGGGACTTGTGCACGTACTCCTGCACCTCGCCCTCGCCGTGGCGCACGGCCATGTAGTTGGCGGCCAGACGCTTGGCCTGACGGATGGCGTGCTGGGCGTTCGGGACGCAGAAGCCGCCCGGGCCGGCCCCGGTCAGGTCCGGCACGGCGGAGACGTCGCCGCAGGCCCACGCACCCTCGAGCGCGCCGGCCTCGCCGTCCTTGATCTGCAGGGTGGGGGTGGCCTCCACGCGGCCGCGGTCGTCCACCGGAAAGTCGGTGCTCTTGACCACGGAGTTGGCCACCACGCCGGCGCACCACACGAGGGTGTCCGCCGCGAAGGTCTCCGCCTCCTCCTTGGAGGGCATGGCCACGAGCTTCATGACGCCGTCCGTGGCGTCGCCCAGCGAGGTGTTGAGCAGGACCTCGATGCCGCGGTCCTTCAGGTGCTCCACCACGCCCTGGGCCTGCTCCTCGGAGACCTCGGGCATGATGCGGCCCATGGCCTCGACGAGGACGATCCGGATCTCCGACTGGGAGAGGCGCTCGTTGCGCTCCACGGCGTTGCGGATGAGGTTCTCCATCTCCGCGATGGCCTCGATCCCGGCGAAGCCGCCGCCCACCACCACGAAGGTCAGGGCACGCTTGCGCTCCTCGGCGTCCGTCATCAGGGAACCGGCGTCCAGGCGCTCCAGGATCTGGTTGCGCAGCTGGACGGCCTCCTCGACCGAGCGCAGACCGATGCCCTGCTCGCCCAGACCCGGGATCGGGAACACGCGGGTCACGGCGCCCGCGGTCATCACGATGTCCTGGTACGGGATCTCGAACTCGTCGCCGCCCTCGCCGCGCACCACGGCGGTGCGGCCGGCGTGGTCCACGGACACGACGGCGCCGCGGACGACCTCGGCGTCCTTGAGGTGCGTCTGCAGGTCCACGTTCACGTGGCGGCCCTCGATGTGGCCGCCCACGACCTCGGGCAGGAACGGGTAGTACGTCATGTACGGTCGGGGGTCGACGACGGTCACGACGCCGCCGCGCTCGGCGACCTTCTTCTGCAGCTCGCGGGCGACATGGAACCCGGCGTAGCCGCCGCCGACGATCAGCAGGCGCGGCTTGGGAGACAGTTCAGGGGTGAGAGACATACCGCCAGTCTACGCACGCACGGGCCCGGCCCCTCCACTCTCCGCCGTCGTGGTCAGGACCGCAGCGAGAGCACGATCCCGTCCAGGATGTCGTGCTCGCTCGCCCAGGCCTCGGTGACGCCCGCGACCTCGGCCACCCGCTCCAGGACGGTGCTCCACAGCAGCGCGCCCGCGCCGATCACGTCCACCCGTCCCGGGTGCATGAACCCCCGCTCGGCGCGTTCGGCCCGGGTCGCCGCCACGAGGCCCTCCGCCGCCGCGCGGAACTCGGCGATCGGCAGGCGCGCACCGTGGATGGCCTCGGGCTCGTACGTGCTGAGCCCGAGGGCCTCGGCGGTCACGGTGGTCACCGAGCCGGCCACGCCGACCACGCGCGCCACGCGTTCCAGCGGCAGGCGGGCGGCGGCGTCGTCGAGGAGACGGAGCGCGTCTGCGCGGGCCGCGGTGACCTCATCCGACGTCGGGGGGTCGGAGCGCAGATGACGCTCGGTGAACCGCACGCAGCCCATGTCCAGGCTGACCGCGCCCACGACCTCGCCCGCGGGCGTGCCGACGACCAGCTCGGTGGAGCCGCCGCCGAGGTCCACGACGAGCACGAGGTCCTCCGGGCCCAGGTCCGCGGTCTCGACGGCGGAGACGGCGCCCGGGAAGGACAGGCCGGCCTCCTCGGCGCCCGAGACGACCTCCGGCTCGACGCCGAGCCGCTCCCGGACGCCGTCGACGAACGCGGCCCGGTTGGAGACGTCCCGGCTGGCGGAGGTGGCCACGAACCGGACCCGGCCGGCGTGGTGGCGCTGGACCAGGCGGGCGTACTCGTCGACCGCCGCGAAGGTGCGCTCCAGCGCGGCGTCGGAGAACGCGCCGGTGGCGTCCACGCCCTCGCCCAGGCGCACCACGCGCATCTCGCGCACGACGTCGGCCAGCGGCGCCGCCGGGTCGGCCCCGGCGCCGGTGGTCTCGTCCGTCCCGGCCGGCCGGGAGATCAGCAGGCGGATGGAGTTCGTGCCGCAGTCCACGCCGGCCACCGTGACCTCCTTGAGCGCGGCGACGCGTTCGAGGTGCCTCACGTGCCGGGACAGGTCCTTCGTGGGCACCGCCGCGGCCTCGTCCCACGCGCCCTCGCACGCGCAGACCTCGGGCGTCCACCACGGGGCCACCAGGGCGATCGCCTCGTCCCCGAGCGGGTTCACCCCCGGCCCGGCCGCGAGCGCGTGGCCCACGAGGGCGTGCAGGCACTTCACGCGCTCGGGCATGCCGCCGGCCGAGACCCCGGCGATCTCCGGGACGGGCCCCGTGCCGGCCTCGGCCCCGACCCGGTCCCGCTCGGCGATGTAGGCCTCGTGCGCGGCGCGGTGCGCGGCGGCGAGCACGGGGTCCTGGGCGAGGCGGTCGTTCATGCGCGCCATCTCCCCGTCCGCCTCCACGCGCGAGACCGCCGCCGTCAGCACGGGGTGCGTCAGGTAGAAGGTCGTGGGGAACGGGATGCCGTTGGAGAGGCGCGGCGCGGTGGTCGCCACGAGGGGGTTGCCGCACACGCAGCGGGCGCCGATCTCCACGACGTCCCGGACCGGGCGGCCGAGCTGGCGGGACAGGGTGTCCAGGTCCTTCTCGGTGACGGTGCGGTCCTGGGCGGGGCGGGGGCTGACGGTCATGGTGTCCTCGGGGGACTCACTCGAGCCCGGCGCGGACGGCCGAGTCCCACAGGCCCTCGGCCCACGGCAGGCGGGTGTTGACGGTCTCGTCCGCGCCGGCGGCGGGCGTGTCCTCGGCCTCGGTGTCGGTCTCGGTCTCGGAGGGCCGCCCCGTCACGGAGTACAGGGTCTCCCCCGGCATGACCAGCTCGAGACGCTCACGCGCCTGCTGGGTCACGTAGGAGGGATCGTCCCACAGCTGGATCCGCCGCTCGTAGTCCTCGCGCTGAGCCTGCATGGCGGCGATCTCCTCGCGCGCGGCCGAGATCTCCAGCTGCTGGTTCAGGAACGCGCGCAGAGTGGGCGCCACCAGGACGGCGGCCACCAGCAGCACGGCGACGACGATGAGCGCGCGGCCCGTGATCTGCCGGGCCGGCACCGGCTCCGGCAGCGGGGCCCGACGGCGGGCGGCCGTGGCGCCGTCCAGGTGTCCGTGGTGACCGGCCTGGCGGCGCTCCTGGACGCTGTGCAGGTCGATGACCTCGGCGTCCGTCGCCGCGGGCGTCGGCGTGGTGGCCTCAGGGGTCGGCGTGGGCGCGTCCGCCTGCGGGGAGGCCGTCGTCGGGGCCGCCGGGGCCGCGACGGCGGGCCGGCGCGGGGCGCCCGTCGTCGGGTCGACACGGGGCACGCGGGGGCGGCGCGGACTCATCGCGGACTCCTTCGGACGCGTGGCGGGGACCCTCACAGCCTACTGCCCGCCCCTGGCAGGCTCCTGGCCGCCCCCGGGACGGGCGCGGGCCCGCCCGGAAGGATCCGAGCGGGCCCGCGCGTCGTCGTCGGGACGGTCAGCCGCGGAAGCGCGGGAAGGCGGAGCGGCCCGCGTAGACGGCGGCGTCGGCCAGGTCCTCCTCGATGCGCAGCAGCTGGTTGTACTTGGCCACGCGGTCCGAGCGGGCCGGGGCGCCGGTCTTGATCTGGCCGGCGTTGGTGGCCACCGCGAGGTCCGCGATGAACGTGTCCTCGGTCTCGCCCGAGCGGTGCGAGATCATGCAGTGGAACATGTGGCGCTGGGCCAGGGAGATCGCGTCGAAGGTCTCGGTCAGGGAGCCGATCTGGTTGACCTTCACGAGCAGGGCGTTGCCGGCCTTCTCGTCGATGCCGCGCTGCAGCCGCTCCACGTTGGTGACGAACAGGTCGTCGCCCACCAGCTGGACGCGATCGCCCAGCTGCGCCGTCAGGTGCTGCCAGCCGTCCCAGTCGTCCTCGTCGAGCGGGTCCTCGATGGAGACGATCGGGTAGTTGTCCACCAGCTCGGTGTAGTAGGCGGCCATCTCCTCGGCGGAGCGCTGCTGGCCCTCGAAGGTGTAGGAGCCCTTGTCGAAGAACTCGGAGGAGGCGACGTCCAGCGCCAGCGCGATGTCCTCGCCCAGGCGGTAGCCGGCCTTCGTCACGGCCTCGGCGATGAGGTCCAGGGCGGCGCGGTTGGACTCCAGGGACGGGGCGAACCCGCCCTCGTCGCCCAGGCCGGTGGACAGGCCCTTCTCCTGCAGCACGGACTTCAGGGCGTGGTAGACCTCGGTGCCCCAGCGCAGGGCCTCACGGAAGGACGGGGCGCCGATCGGGGCGATCATGAACTCCTGGATGTCCACGTTGGAGTCCGCGTGGGCGCCGCCGTTGAGGATGTTCATCATCGGCACGGGCAGCACGTGGGCGTTCGGGCCGCCCAGGTACTTGTAGAGCATGAGGTCGGAGGCCTGCGCGGCGGCCGCGGCGACGGCCATGGACACGCCCAGGATCGCGTTCGCGCCCAGCTTGCCCTTGTTGGGGGTGCCGTCCAGGTCCCGCATCGCACGGTCCACGGCGCGCTGGTCCGCGGCGAACTCGCCCTCGAGCTCCTCCGCGATGCCCTCGACGGCGGCGACGGCGTCCAGCACACCCTTGCCGCCGTAGCGCTTCTTGTCCCCGTCACGGCGCTCGACCGCCTCGAACTCGCCGGTGGACGCGCCCGAGGGCACGGCCGCGCGGCCCAGGGAGCCGTCGGTCAGCAGGACCTCCACCTCGACGGTGGGGTTGCCGCGCGAGTCGAGGATCTCGCGAGCGTGGATGGCGTCGATCAGGGCCATGGACGGGTCTCCTTCAATCGAAGTCGGAAGTCGTGCCCGCGGCGTGGACACGGCCTCAGCCTAGCGGGGACCTCAGGTTCCGGTCGGCCGCGCGCCGGCGACAAGACCGCCGTTCCCCCCTGCTGCGATGTCGCTGGGGCGCGGTCGGGACTGCGGCCGGGCCGGAGCGGCGTCGCGTCAGCCGGACGGACGCAGCGCCGACCAGTCCCCCGCACGCACCCGGGCCACCGTGGTGCGCAGGGCCCGTTCGGGGTCCAGCCCCGCCGCCCGGGCCCGACGCACCAGCGCGAACAGCTCCGCCCCGAGCGCGGCCTCGCCCGGCCACACCGCCGCCGGGCGCTCTCCCGCCTCGGCGGCCGGCGCCGGGACGTGCGCGGCGAGCGGGTCCGGCTCCTGCCGGGCCGCGCGGTCGACCACCTTCGCGGCGGCGGCCAGCGCCGGCAGCCGGGCCGGGATGCCGCCGACGTCGAGGCCCGGGCCGGTGCCGCCGTCGCCGTGGGCCGGGGCGGCGGACGAGAGCCCCGCGGCGGCCCGCTCCTGCGCCTTGACCCGCTCCCAGGCCAGCTCGACGGCCTCGGGCGTGACGGCGGCGAGCTCCTCGGCCGGGCGCAGGCCGCCCTCGGGAGTGAGCACGAGCGGGTTGCGCCGGATCATCTTGGCGGTGAGGGCGTCGGCCGCGTCGTCCAGGCGGAACCCGGCCGTCTCCGCCGGGGCGCCCGGCGCCCGGGAGACGGCGGCGTGCAGGACCACCTGGAACAGGACGTCCCCGAGCTCGGCGGCCAGGGCGGGGTACGCGCCGTCGGCCCGACGCGCGGGCACGTCGGCCCACGCGGCGGCGTCGCGGGACTCGATCTCCGCCACCGCCTCGTACGCCTCCTCCACGAGGTACTCGGCGAGGTCGGCGTGCGTGAGCGCGGCCGTCCACGGGCAGTGGTCGCGCAGGGCCTCGACCACCGCCACCAGACGGTCCACACTCGCGCTCACGGGCGGATCAGTCGTCCTCGTCCTCGTCGTCCAGCTCTTCGAGGACCGGGCCGACGGCGTCGCCGGAGATGACCTCGCCCCAGCCGGCCACGAGGATCTCGGCGAGGTCCTCGCGCTCGTCCACGGACAGGAAGGCGGCCTCGGCAGCGTTGAGCTGCAGGTCCAGCAGCTCGGAGAGCGAGTAGCCGAAGGTCTCGGCGAGCAGGTAGAGCTCGTCGGTCAGGGACACGTCCGAGACGAGCCGGTTGTCCGTGTTCACGGTGACGCGGAAGCCGAGCTGCACGAGCAGGTCGATGGGATGGCCCGCGATGCCCGCCGCGGCGTCCACCGCGCCGGTCTGCAGGTTCGAGGACGGGCAGACCTCCAAGGCGATCTGCCGGTCCCGCACCCACGCGGCGGTCTCGCCCAGGTCCACGATGCCGGTCAGCTCGTCCAGCTGCTCGCCGTCCTCGTCCACGCCGCCGTACTCCACCGAGATGTCCTCGGCCAGGCGCACGCCGTGGCCCAGGCGCAGGGCGCGGCCGTCCACGAGGGCCGAGCGGACGGAGTCCAGGCCGTCGCCCTCGCCCGCGTGCACGGTGACGGGCAGGTGGTGGGCGGCCAGCCACGTGAAGGTGTCGGCGAAGCGGGAGGGCGGGAACCCGGCCTCGGCGCCCGCGATGTCGAAGCCCACGACGCCGGCCTCGCGGTGGCGCACGGCCAGCTCGGCGATCTCCTGGGCCCGGTCGGCGTGCCGCATCGCGGTGACCAGCTGGCCCACGCGGATCACGTGGCCCGCGGCGTCGGCGGCCTCGACCGCCTCGTCCAGGCCGGCCTGCACGGCCTCGACGGCCTCGTCCAGGCTCAGCCCGCCGGCCAGGTGCTGCTCGGGGGCCCAGCGGATCTCGCCGTAGACGACGCCGTCGGCGACCAGGTCCTCGACGAACTCGCGGGCCACGCGGCGCAGCTGCTCGCGGGTCTGCATCACGGCGGTGGTCAGGGCGAAGACCTGCAGGTACTTCTCGAGGGACTCGCCGTTGGCGTGCTCGGCGATCCACTCGGCCAGGCCCTCGACGGTGTCCGCGGGGACCTCGACGCCGGCCTCGCGGGCCAGGTCGAGGACGGTGCCCACGCGCAGGCCGCCGTCGAGGTGGTCGTGGAGGGAGACCTTGGGCAGGACGGCCAGGTCGACCTCGAGCGGGGAGGGGGATGCGGTGTCCGGAAGCTGCGTCGTCGTCACGGGCGTCACTCTACGGCAGGGCGCTCAGCGCAGGGCCTCCTGCTCGGCCAGGGTGAGGCCCTTCACCCCGGCGCCCAGCCGGCGGCGCAGCAGGGCCTTGAGCAGACGGTCCAGCAACAGGCCCACGAGCGCGGCACCCGTCACGGAGACCGCGATCTGCAGCACCGGGTTCTCCAGCCACCCCGCGGTCAGGCGCGCGATCATGATCGAATACGCGGCCCAGCTGGCCGTGGAGAGCAGGTCCAGCGCCACGAACCGCACCGGCGGATAGCGGGTGGCGCCGGCGGTGAAGTTGAGGGCCACGCGGCCGCCGGGGATGAACCGGGCGGTGAACAGCAGCAGCGCGCCGTGACTGTGCAGGTGGTGCCGGGCGACCTCGACCGTGGCCCGCACCCGCCGCAGCCGCATCCACCGGAACCGCTCCACACCCACGGCACGGCCGATCCCGTACGCGGCCACGTCCCCCAGGAACGCGCCCGCGAAGCCGACCCCCCACAGCGCCCACAGGGAGAACGGGTGCCCGTCGCGGACGATCGCGCCGAGGGCCACCAGCACCGACTCCGACGGGAAGATCGGCACGATGCCGTCGAGCAGGCACAGCAGCAGCGTCAGTGGCAGGACCCACCACTGCGCGGAGGCGTGGAGGATCGCCTCCTCGAGCCACGCGAGCATCCGGTCAGCCGATCCGGTCCAGGATCACGGAGCGCTCGCGCAGGGTCCGGGCGGCGGCGTCGTCGAGCTCGCCGACGGCCCAGCCGCCGGCGAGCGCGGCCTTCGCCCGCTCGAAGCGCTCCGGCGTGTCCGTGTGGAGGGTCAGCACCTTCTGACCCCGGGCCACGCGCTCGCCGGGGCGCACGTGCACCTCGACGCCGGCCGCGGCCTGGACGGCCTGGCCCTGCCGCTCCCGCCCGGCGCCGAGGCGCCACGCGGCCAGGCCCACGGCCATCGCGTCCAGCTCGGTGAGGACGCCGTCCGTCTCCGCGACGACGTCCTCGCTGTGGGCCGCCGTCGGGAGGGCCGCGCGCGGGTCGCCGCCCTGGGCCTCGATCATCCGGTTCCACACGTCCATCGCCCGGCCGTTGGCCAGGTGCTCGGCCGGGTCCACGTCCGTGACCCCGGCGCCGGCGAGCATCGCGGCGGCGAGCGCCACGGTGAGCTCCACGACGTCGGCCGGGCCGCCGCCGGCGAGCACCTCCACCGACTCGCGGACCTCGAGGGCGTTGCCGGCCGTCCGGCCCAGGGGCACGGACATGTCCGTGAGCAGCGCCGAGGTGTCCACCCCGGCGTCCCGGCCGAGATCCACCATGGTCCGGGCCAGCTCGCGGGCGGACGCCTCGTCCTTCATGAACGCGCCCGAGCCGCACTTGACGTCCAGCACCAGGGCGCCGGTGCCCTCGGCGATCTTCTTGGACATGATCGAGGAGGCGATCAGCGGGATGGCCTCCACCGTGCCGGTGACGTCACGCAGGGCGTACAGGCGCTTGTCCGCCGGGGCCAGGCCCGAGCCGGCCGCGCAGATCACGGCGCCCACCTCGGAGAGCTGGCGCAGCATCGCCTCGTTGCTGAGGTCGGCCCGCCACCCGGGGATCGCCTCGAGCTTGTCCAGGGTGCCGCCGGTGTGCCCGAGGCCGCGGCCGGACAGCTGCGGCACCGCCACCCCGAAGGAGGCCACGAGCGGGGCCAGCGGCAGGGTGATCTTGTCCCCCACGCCGCCGGTGGAGTGCTTGTCCGCGGTGGCCAGGGGGCGGCCGTCCGGGGTGGTGAGCCCGCCGAAGTCCATGCGCTCACCCGAGGCGATCATCGCGTCCGTCCAGCGGGCGATCTCGGCGCGGTCCATGCCGTTGAGCAGGATCGCCATGGCCAGGGCGGACATCTGCTCGTCCGCCACCACGCCGCGGGTGTACGCGTCCACCACCCAGTCGATCTGCTCGGGGGACAGCGTCCCCCGGTCCCGCTTGGTGCGGATCACCTCGACGGCGTCGAAGGGCTCGGCCTGCGGCTGCGCGGTCATGGGGTTCTCCTCGGAGGACGGCTGCGACGGTCAGCCTCCGACTCTAGCGAGCGGGCCCGGGAGCGCGCCGCAGGTCAGGGACGGTCCGCCCGCTCCAGGTCGGCCGGGCCGAAGGCGTCCGGCAGCACCGCGTCGATCCCCCGCTCCCCCGCCGGGGTGAGCAGCACGAGCCCGGGGGCGCGGAACTCGTACAGCAGCTGGCGGCACCGCCCGCAGGGCATGGTGAGCACGCCCTCGCCGTCCACGCACACGAACGCGGCCAGTCGGCCGCCCCCGCCCATGCGCAGGTCGGCCAGCAGCGCGCACTCGGCGCACAGGGTCAGCCCGTAGGACGCGTTCTCGATGTTGCAGCCCGAGACGAGGCGGCCGTCGTCGGTGAGCGCGGCGGCGCCCACCCGGAACCCCGAGTAGGGCACGTAGGCGTGCTCCGTGGCGGCCAGGGCCGCGGCCCGCAGCCGGTCCCAGTCCACGCGCGGCGCCGTCGTCGTGTGCTGCCCGTCCGCCACGGCTACTCCTTCACGTACGGCACGCCCGAGGCGGCCGGGCCGCGCGAGCGGCCCACGAGGCCGGCCACGGCGAACACCGTGACGAGGTACGGGAGCATCGCCATGAACTGGCTCGGCACCGGGGTGCCGAGGATCGCCAGGACGTACTGCATGTTGGTGGCGAAGCCGAACAGCAGCGCCGCGAAGAACGCGCCGATCGGGTTCCAGCGGCCGAAGATCACGGCCGCGAGCGCGATGAAGCCCTGGCCCGCCGTCATCTCCTTGGTGAAGGACGACGCGGAGACGAGCGTGAAGAACGCCCCGCCCATGCCGGCCACCGCGCCGCCCAGCAGGACGGCGGCGTACCGCGTGCGGTTCACGTCGATGCCCACGGTGTCCGCGGCCTTGGGGTGCTCGCCCACGGCGCGCACGCGCAGGCCCCAGCGGGTGCGGAACAGGGCGAACCACAGCGCGATGACGAGCAGGTACATCGCGTAGCCCAGGATCGTCTGGTTGAACAGGATGGGCCCGAGCACGGGGATGTCCGCCAGGCCCGGGATCCGCAGGTTCGGGAAGTGCGGCGGCGCGTTGAGCTCGGTGTCCCCGCCCGTGAGGACGGTGGAGTACAGGAAGCTCGTCAGGCCGGCCACGAGCACGTTGAGCACGACGCCGACGATCACCTGGTTGACCAGGTACTTGATCGAGAACACGGCGAGCAGCCAGGACACGAGGACGCCGGCCACGATCGCGGCGGCCAGGCCCGCCCAGGGCGAGCCGGTGGCGGTGCCGACGACGGCGGCCGTGAACGCGCCCGCCAGCAGCTGACCCTCGATCGCGATGTTCACCACGCCCGAGCGCTCGGCCAGGATGCCGGCCATCGAGCCGAAGATCAGCGGGACGGCCAGCGCGAACGAGCCGGCGATCAGGCCGGTGAGGAACACGGTGGTGTTGTCCGCCGAGCCGATCACCCAGATGAGGAACGCGGCCACGAAGGCGACGGCGAACAGGGCCGCGGCCCAGCCGGGGGTGCGCCCCGAGCGCAGGGTCGCCAGCCAGGCCACCGCGGTCAGCAGCGCCATGAGCCCGACGAGCAGCCAGCCCCCCAGCACGGGGTCGGCGGTCAGGTCCGGGAGCACGACGGCGTCGGACGCGTTCGAGAGTCGGAAGGTCGCCGCCGCCTCGGGGGCGCCGAGGGCGAAGACGGCCAGGGCCAGCAGGGTCAGGATCGTCAGGGCGATCGGGGTGGTCCAGTGCCGGACCACGACCCGGGCGGGCTCGGCGGCCTCGGGGCGGACGACGTCGGCGTGGGGCCGGGCGGCGGTCGCGCTCATCGGGCGTCCCCCTTCTGCTCGTGCGGGCGGTGGGTCGGGGCCGTGTCCGTGGGTGCAGTGGTCGGAGCCTGCGGGTCCGCGACGGCGGCGGTCGCGGCCTCCTGGACGCCCGTGGACGGGGCGGCGGCGTGGCCGCCGGCGCCGGTCAGCGCGGCGCCGGCCACGGCGGGCTGGGTCACGGGGTCGGCCGCGCGGCGGGCGCGCGCGGCGCCCGGGGCGGGCAGCCGGAAGATGGCGCGCACCAGCGGCGGGGCCGCGATGAGCAGCACGATCACGGACTGCACCACGAGGACGATGTCGACCGGCACCCCGGTCTCGGTCTGCATGGTCACGCCGCCGGCGCGCAGGGCGCCGAAGAGCAGGCCCGCGAACAGCACGCCCACCGGGTGGGACCGGCCGAGCAGCGCCACCGTGATCGCGTCGAAGCCGAAGGACCCGGCCACGGAGGTGTTCAGCGTGCTCTCCGTGCCGGCCACGTGGGTGGCGCCGGCCAGGCCGGCGAGGCCGCCGGAGATCGCCATGGCGGCCAGGTAGGAGCCCTTGACGGAGATGCCGGCCGTGCGGGCGGCGTCCGGGTTGGCGCCCACGGCCCGCAGGCGGAAGCCGAGGGTGGAGCGCTGCATCAGCCACCACGTGAAGAGCACGGCCAGCAGCGCGACGAAGAAGCCCCAGTGCAGCCGGAAGTCGGTCCCCAGCAGCCGCGGGAACATGGCGGAGCGGTCCAGCGGCGCGGACACCGGGTTCGTGGTGCCGGGCGCCCGCAGGACGGGGGTGTTCAACAGGTAGGCGAGCAGGTTCACCGCCACGTAGTTGAGCATGATCGTGAGGATCACCTCGTGCGCGCCCGTCCAGGCCTTGAGCACGCCGACGACGGAGCCCCACAGCACGCCGCCGAGCACGCCCATCACGACGACGAGCAGCAGGTGCACGCCGGCCGGCAGGTGCAGGTGCACGCCGAACCACGCGGCGAACATGGCGCCGAAGATGAACTGACCCTGGCCGCCGATGTTGAACAGGCCCGCCCGGAAGGCGATGGCGATGCCCAGCGAGATGATGATCAGCGGGGTCGCCACGGTGAGGGTCTCGGTGAGCGGGTAGAGCATGCCCGTCGCGTCCGAGGCCCGGTAGTTGAAGACGGCGCCGCGGAACAGGGCCGCGAAGGCTCCGGCGAACGCGGCCCAGGCGGCGGAGAGCAGGTCGCCCGGGCGGGCGAAGAAGTAGCCGGCGGCGTCGCGGACGTCCTCGTCCACGGCGATGATCAGCAGGCCGGAGATCAGCAGGGACAGCAGGATCGCCAGGGCGGTGACCGTGCCGTTGCCCGAGAGGATCCGGCGCAGGGCGGAGTCGGCGGGGGCGGGCCGGGCG
>NZ_JABFNH010000017.1:98598-101624 GCF_017168435.1 Micrococcus sp. KRD070 | reverse complement strand
GTGCTCACGGGCGCTCTCCTTCCGTGGTGGGGTGGGCGGCGGGCGCCTCACCGGCGGTGCCGGGCGTGCCCGCGGCGACGTCTGCGCCGGAGGCGAGGGCCGCGTCGTCGGGGGTCTGGCCGGCCATCATGAGGCCGAGCGTCTCGCGCGAGGTGTCCCCCGGCACGATGCCGACGATCCGCCCGTGGTACATCACGGCGATCCGGTCCGCCAGCTCGAGGACCTCGTCCAGCTCGGTGGAGACGATCAGCACGGGGGTGCCGGCGTCGCGCTCGGCGATGATCCGGTCGTGCAGGAACTCGATCGAGCCGACGTCCACGCCGCGCGTGGGCTGCGAGGCGATGAACAGGCGCAGCCCGTCCACGAGTTCGCGGGCCATGACGACCTTCTGCTGGTTGCCTCCCGAGAGGGAGGAGACCGGCAGGTCCACGCCCTGGGTGCGGACGTCGAACTCGGCCACGCGGCGCTCGGCGAGCGCCCGCACCGCGGCGGGGCGCATCTGCACGGCGTTGCCGGCCGGGGCGACGTCGTACCGGTTGAGCACCATGTTCTCCGCCACGGAGAACGGGCCGACGAGCCCGTCCGTGGAGCGGTCCTCGGGCACGAAGCCGACGCCGGCGCGGATGATCTGGCGGGTGGACCGGCCGATCAGCTCCCGGCCGTCCAGGGTGACGGAGCCGGTGGCCTTGACCAGGCCCATGATCGCCTCGGTCAGCTCGGTCTGCCCGTTGCCCTGCACACCGGCCACGGCGAGGACCTCGCCCTGGCGGACGGCGAAGGACACGGCGTCCAGCAGCACCTGGCCCGTGGGCGAGACGACGGAGAGGTCCTCGACGCGGAACGTCTCCTCCCCCAGGGTCGGGGCCGTCTTGCGCCGCTCGAGGACGACGTTCCGGCCCACCATGAGGGCGGCCAGCTCGGCGGCCTCGGCGGAGGGCTCCGCCGTGCCGACCACGCGGCCGCGGCGCAGCACGGTGATGTCGTCCGAGACGGCCTTGACCTCGCGCAGCTTGTGGGAGATGAACACGATCGCCGTGCCGTCCGCCCGCAGCTGCCGGATGATGCCGAGCAGCTCGTCGGTCTCCTGGGGGGTGAGCACGGCGGTCGGCTCGTCCAGGATGAGGATGCGCGCGTCGCGGACGAGGGCCTTGATGATCTCGACGCGCTGCTGCACGCCCACGGGCAGGTCCTCGACGACGGCGTCCGGGTCCACGTCGAAGCCGTACTGCGCGGAGATCTCCCGGATCCGCCGGCGGGTGGCCTCGAGGTCGAGCACGCCCAGGGCGCGGGTGTGCTCGTCGCCGAGGGCCACGTTCTCGGCCACCGTGAAGACGGGCACGAGCATGAAGTGCTGGTGCACCATGCCGATGCCCGCGCGCATGGCCTCACCGGGACCGGAGAACCGGACGGGCTCGCCGTCGAGGAGGATCTCCCCCTCGGTGGGCTCGTAGAGCCCGAAGAGGACGTTCATCAGGGTGGACTTGCCGGCGCCGTTCTCGCCGAGGAGGGTGTGCACCCGCCCCGACTCCACGGTCAGGTTCACGTCCTCGTTCGCGGCGAACGAGCCGAAGCGCTTGGTGATCCCGCGCAGTTCGAGCCTCATCGAGGGCCTTCCGTCTGGTCGATGCTCGTGGTGCCGCGCTCGGCGGCGGGGGCGGGCCGGGCGCCCGCGCGCCGCGGGGCCGGTCCGGAGGGGTCCGGGCCGGCCCCGCGGCGGTGGCGAGGCGGGTCAGGCCTCCGGGGAGTACTCCGAACCGACCTTCAGCTCGCCCGAGATGATCTTCGCCTCGAGGTCCTTGAGCTCGTCCTTGAGCTCCTGCGGCACCGTGTCCTCGAAGTCGTGGAACGGGGCCAGCTCGACGCCCTTGTTCTCCAGCGTGCCCACGTAGGGCTCGGCCGAGAACTCGTCCTTCAGGTCCGCGGCGATCACGTCGGTGACGGACTGGCCCATGTTCTTCTTCACCGAGGTGAGGATCAGGTTGCCGTCCTTGGTGGACTCGTAGCCGTCCGAGTCCGGCCAGATGACCTTGACGTCCTTGCCGCCCTGGTTCGCCTCGCGGACGGCGTCCAGGGTGCCCAGGCCCACGGGGCCCGCCACCGGCATCACGATGTCGGCGCCCTCGTTGATGAAGTTGGCGGTGTTCGTCTTGCCGTTGGCCACGTTCTCGAAGTCGCCCGTAAACGAGCCGGTCTTCGCGTCCTTGTCCCAGCCCAGGACCTTGACGTCCTTGTCCTTGACCTCGTTGTAGTGCTCCACGCCGCGGGCGAAGCCGTCCATGAAGATGGTGACGGTGGGGATCTCGGCCCCTCCGTAGGTGGCCACGGTGCCGGTCTCGGTGGTGCCCGCCGCCAGGTACCCGGCCAGGAACGCCGCCTGCGCCGTGTCGTAGGTGAGCTTCTGGAAGTTGTCGGTGAAGTCGCCGTCGGTGACGTCCACGCCGAAGAAGTGGGTGTCCGAGTGCTGCGCGGCGATCGGCTTCATGGCGTCGCCGAGGAGGAAGCCCACGCCGATGACGGCGTCGCAGTCGCCGTTGACCATGGCGGTCACGTTCGGGGTGTACTCGCTGGGCTCGTTCGACTCGGCCTCGCTGGTGGTGATGCCGTAGGCCTCCTCGGCGGCCTTGAGGCCCTCGTAGGAGGACTGGTTGAAGGAGCGGTCGTCGAAGCCGCCCTCGTCCGAGACGATGCAGGCCTTGTAGTCCTTGTTGTCCGAGCCGACGCCGTCCACGGTGGCGATGGCCTCGCTCTCGGCGGCGCCGGAGCCCGAGGCCTCGGACTGCTCCGGCGGGGCGCCGCACGCGGTCAGCAGCAGGCCGGAGACGCCGAGCGCGGCGGCGGGGAGCAGGAGACGACGGCGGCGCGCGGCCGACGGGGTGGCGATGCCCATGGGGTCCTCATTTCGGAAGGCACGGTGCGAGGTCCGCGGCCGGTGGCCGCGGAAAGACGGGGCCCGTGCGGGTGGCCCCGTCCGGATGAGCGCGAGTCTACCGAACGGTGGGCCCGTCCCCTCCGGCGGGGGCGGGCGG
>NZ_JABFNH010000017.1:91076-98498 GCF_017168435.1 Micrococcus sp. KRD070 | reverse complement strand
GGTGGGGTCAGTGGTGGTCCTCGCCCGTGAGCACCTGCAGCGCGGCGGCGGTGAAGACCCGCATGCCCACGCCGATGGCCCGCTCGTCCGGCGCGTAGTCCCCGCGGTGCAGATCGTAGATGGGGCCACCCGGGGACCGGGTGCCGAGGCGCAGCATGGAGCCGGGCACCTTCTGGGTCATCCAGGCGAAGTCCTCGCCGCCCATCGACTGCGGGGTCAGGACGATCGCCCGCGAGCCGAGCTCCCGCCGCGCCGCGGTCTCGATCAGCGCCGTCTCGCCCTCGGTGTTGTGCACCGGCGGGACGCCGCGCACGTGCTCGAGCTGCACGTGCACGCCGTACGGCGCGGCCACCTGTCGGACCACCTCGTCGAGCAGCGCACCGGCCTCCTCCCACACGTCCGCGTCGAGGCAGCGCATGGTCCCGGCGAGGTAGCCGGTGTTGTCGATCGCGTTGGGCGCGCTGCCGGCGGCGATCTGCCCCCACACCACGGAGACGGCCGAGCGCACGTCGATCCGCCGGGAGAGCACGGCGGGCACGTTCACGGCGATCTGGGACAGGGCGAAGACCATGTCCTCGGTGAGGTGGGGCCGCGAGGTGTGCCCACCGCGTCCGGTGAGGGTGATCCGGATCGTGTCCGCCGCCGAGGTGATGGCGCCGATGCGGGTGCCGATCGAGCCGACGTCGACCTGGGGGTCGCAGTGCGCCGCCAGGATGCGGGGCACGTCGTCGAGGATCCCCTGGCGCAGCACGGCCAGGGAGCCGCCGGGCAGCCGCTCCTCCGCGGGCTGGAAGATGACGCGGACCGTGCCGTGGACCCGCTCGCCGGCCGCGCGCAGGTCGGCGTCGGCGGTGGCCCCGCGGAGGATGCGGCCGAGGGCGACGGCCACACCCGCCATGACGGCGGTGTGCATGTCGTGGCCGCACGCGTGCGCGACGCCGTCATTGACGGACACGTAGGGCAGGCCGGTCTCCTCCTCGACCGGCAGCGCGTCGATGTCCGCGCGCAGGGCCAGCACCACCGGCCCCTCCCCGACGTCCACGTAGGCGCCCGTGGACTCCATCCGCACGGGCGAGAGCCCGTAGCCGGAGAGCAGCTCCACGATGCGGTCGGTGGTGCGGTACTCCTCATAGGAGAGCTCGGGATGCCGGTGCAGGTCCCGGCGGAAGGACACGATCTCGTCCTCGAGCTCGGCCACCACGGGGCCCACCGAGGGGACGGAGGTCGGACGGGGCCCGGTCAGCACGGAGTCGGAGGTGGTCATGGCCCAGCACCCTACTCCGGGGGTGCCGGTCGGTGCGGGCCGGACCCGGCCCAGGGCGCGGTCAGAGGAC
This sequence comes from Micrococcus sp. KRD070, assembly GCF_017168435.1. Lineage (NCBI taxonomy): Bacteria > Bacillati > Actinomycetota > Actinomycetes > Micrococcales > Micrococcaceae > Micrococcus > Micrococcus sp. KRD070. Next base: position 97,164 of record NZ_JABFNH010000017.1, on the reverse strand, counting down.
CTCGTCCACGCCCTCCGCCTTGAGCGCCTCGACGGCCTTCTTGACCTCCTGGGCGTGCTCCGTGGTGGTGACCAGCAGCGCGTCCTCGGTGTCCACCACGACGACGTCCTCGATGCCGATCAGCGCGATGACGCGCTTCGTGTCCGTCACCACGACGCCGGACGCGTCGTCCGAGTACACCCGCGGGGTGTCGCCGATCACCGTGATGCCGGAGGCGTCCTTGACCGGGTTCAGGCGGGCGATCGCCGCGAAGTCCCCCACGTCGTCCCACGTGAAGGAGCCGGGGATCACGGCCACGTCGCCGACGGCGGCGGCGGGCTCGGCGACGGCGTAGTCGATGGCGGTCTTCGTCAGCTCGGGCCACACCCGGGCCATGACCTCGTCCCGCTCCGGCGTCTCCCACGCGCGGGCGATCTCCATCAGGCCGGCGTGCAGCGCGGGCTCGTTCTCCTCGAGGTGGGCCAGCATGAGGCCCACGGGCGCCACGAACATGCCCGCGTTCCAGAGGTAGCGGCCGGACTTCACGTACTGCTGGGCGACCTTCAGGTCCGGCTTCTCCACGAACGCGGCGACGTCGTACGCGTCCGGGGCGCCGGCCACGCGGAGGCGGCGGCCCCGGCGGATGTAGCCGAAGCCCGTGGCCGCGTGCGTGGGCTCAATGCCGATGGTCACGATCCGGCCGGTGGCCGCCGTCTCGACGGCCTGCCGCACCGCGTCCTGGAAGACCTCCACCGGGGAGATCACCTGATCCGCCGCGAACGAGCCCATGATCGTGTCCGGGTCGCGCAGGGAGAGGATCGCCGCGGCCAGGCCGATGGCGGCCGCGGAGTCCTTGGGCGAGGGCTCGAGCACCAGATCCGTCTCCGCCAGGGCCGGCAGCTGCGTGCACACCGCCTCCCGGTGGGCCTCCCCGGTCACCACGAGCATGCCCGCGGCCAGGGGCGCCAGACGGTCCCACGTGGCACGGATCAGGGTCTGGCCCGAGCCGGTGAGGTCGTGGAGGAACTTCGGCGCGGCGGCCCGCGAGAGGGGCCACAGGCGGGTGCCCACGCCCCCGGCGGGGATCACGGCGTGGAAGCGGGACAGGGCCGTGCCCGGCGCGGCCTCGCGCGGGGCATCGGTCAGGTTCGGATCGGTGCTCACCGGGCCAGACTACGGAACCGTCCGGACGGGGGACCACTCGCCGCGTCCCAGGCGGGGCACAGCCCAGACCGAACAGGACGGCGGCGGGGCGCCGCACGCGTCACAGTGGTCGCCCGGGTCCCCGATCGGGCACGGAGGCGCGGGAAGGGTCTACCCTAGGCGGAGGAATCCACTCGCACACGCCCCTGCCCGTCGTCGTCCCACGGCGGAGGACCGGGATCGTGCATTCCCCCTGGAGGTATCAACCGTGTCTAGCGCCACTGCGCAGGCCCCGGCCAAGAACGGCCGCGGAACCCTGTACCGGGGCCACGGCGGCATGTGGTCCTGGGTGGGCCACCGCGTCACCGGCGTCGTCATCTTCTTCTACCTGCTCGTCCACGTGCTGGACACGGCCCTGGTCCGGGTCTCCCCCGAGGCCTACAACGCCGTGATCGGCTCGTACAAGACGTGGTACTTCGCGCTCGGCGAGGCCGGCCTCGTCGCGGCGATCATCTTCCACGCCCTGAACGGCCTGCGCATCATCCTGGTCGACTTCTGGAAGGGCGGCACCCAGCACCACAAGACCCTGCTGTGGATCGTGCTGGGGCTGTGGGTCGTCCTGACCCTGGGCTTCGCCATCCGTCACTTCAGCCTCGCACTCGGAGGTCACTGAGCCATGAGCACCACCGCTGAGACCACCATCGCGGCGCCCCGCAGCCGCCGTCTGGACCCCAAGTACACGCGCGACGGCGGCGGCCGCGGCAACTTCGAGATGCTCGCCTGGCTGTTCATGCGCATCTCGGGCGTCTTCCTCGTCGTGCTGATCGCCGTGCACCTGACCACCAACCTGCTGGTGGGCGACGGCATCCACGCCATCGACTTCGGCTTCGTGGCCGGCAAGTGGGCGCACCCGCTGTGGCAGTTCTGGGACCTGGCCCTCCTGTGGCTGGCCATGCTGCACGGCGCCAACGGCGTGCGCACGATCATCAACGACTACACCCGTCGCGGCAGCGCCCGCTTCTGGCTGACGATGATCCTGTACATCGCCACAGCCGTGATCATCATCCTCGGCACCCTGGTGATCTTCACCTTCGATCCCTGCATGGTGGACGCCTCCGGCGCCCTGCTCGAGGGCTCCCCGGCCTTCTGCGGCTGACCTCGGAAACGCTCACCCTGCGGTGCGGCCGGCCCGAGCGGCCGCCGCGTCACAGACACCCAGAAAGAGAGACCTGAATGCAGGTGCACAAGTACGACGTGGTGATCGTCGGCGCCGGCGGCGCGGGCATGCGCGCGGCCATCGAGGCCGGTCAGCGCGCGCACACCGCCGTCCTCACCAAGATCTACCCCACGCGTTCCCACACCGGCGCGGCCCAGGGCGGCATGTGCGCGGCCCTCGCCAACGTCGAGGAGGACAACTGGGAGTGGCACACGTTCGACACCGTCAAGGGCGGCGACTACCTGGTGGACCAGGACGCCGCGGAGGTCATGGCCAAGGAGGCCATCGACGCGGTGCTGGACCTCGAGAAGATGGGCCTGCCCTTCAACCGCACCCCCGAGGGCAAGATCGACCAGCGCCGCTTCGGCGGCCACACCCGTGACCACGGCAAGGCGCCCGTGCGCCGCGCCTGCTACGCCGCGGACCGCACCGGCCACATGATCCTCCAGACGCTGTACCAGAACTGCGTCAAGCACAACGTGGAGTTCTTCAACGAGTTCTACGTGCTCGACCTGCTGCTGGTGGAGGAGGACGCCGTGCGCGAGGACGGCACCGCCTACAAGCAGAAGCGCACCGCCGGCGTCGTCTCCTACGAGCTGGCCACCGGCGAGATCCACGTCTTCCAGGCCAAGTCGGTCATCTTCGCCACCGGCGGCGCCGGCAAGGTGTACAAGACCACCTCGAACGCCCACACCCTCACCGGCGACGGCATGGCCATCGCCTACCGCGCGGGCCTGCCGCTCGAGGACATGGAGTTCGTGCAGTTCCACCCGACCGGCCTGGCCGGCCTGGGCATCCTGCTCTCCGAGGCCGCACGCGGCGAGGGCGGCATCCTCCGCAACGCGGACGGCGAGCGCTTCATGGAGCGCTACGCCCCCACCATCAAGGACCTCGCCCCGCGCGACATCGTGGCCCGGTCCATGGCCGAGGAGGTCCGTCAGGGCCGCGGCGCCGGCCCCAACAAGGACTACGTGCTGCTCGACCTGACGCACCTGGAGCCCTCGCACATCGACGAGAAGCTCCCGGACATCACCGAGTTCGCCCGCACGTACCTGGGCGTCGAGCCCTACACGGAGCCGGTGCCGGTGTTCCCCACCTGCCACTACTTCATGGGCGGCATCCCCACGAACATCAAGGCCGAGGTCCTCCAGGACAACGACACCGTCGTGCCGGGCCTGTACGCCGCCGGTGAGGTGGCCTGCGTGTCCGTGCACGGGTCCAACCGCCTGGGCACCAACTCGCTGCTGGACATCAACGTGTTCGGCCGCCGCGCCGGCATCTACGCCGCCGAGTACGCCGCGCAGGCGGACTGGGTGGAGCTGCCCGAGGGCGGCGAGCTGCCGACCGTGGAGCACATCGAGAACCTGCGCTCCGCCACCGGCTCCGAGCGCGTCGCGGACATCCGCGCCGAGCTCCAGGAGTCGATGGACGCGGACATGCAGGTCTTCCGCGACGAGGACTCGATCCGCCGCGCACTGGCCAAGATCGAGGAGCTGCGCGGGCGCTACGAGAACGTGTCCGTCCAGGACAAGGGCCACCGCTTCAACCTCGACCTGCTCGAGGGCATGGAGCTGGGCTACCTCCTGGACATCGCCGAGGCGATGACCCTCGCGGCCCTGGGCCGCAAGGAGTCCCGCGGCGGCCACTACCGCGAGGACTACCCCGACCGCGACGACGAGAACTTCATGGCGCACACCATGATCTACCGTGACGAGACCGCGGAGATGGAGGGCGTCAAGGGCATCCGCTTCGAGACCAAGCCCGTCGTCGTGACCCGTTACCAGCCGATGGAGCGTAAGTACTGATGAGCCACTCAGCAACCGAGACCGAGGCCCCCGTGGCCCAGGCGCAGACCCAGTCCGCCGGCGGCGGCGCAGGCGAGGTCGAGAGCTTCGACATCGTGCTCAAGGTCCGCCGCTACCTCCCGGAGTCCTCCGAGGAGTCCTACTGGGACGAGTGGCGCCTGACCATGTACGGCACCGACCGCGTGCTGGACGCCCTGCACAAGGTCAAGTGGGACCATGACGGCACCCTGTCGTTCCGCCGCTCCTGCGCCCACGGCGTGTGCGGCTCCGACGCCATGCGCATCAACGGCCGCAACCGGCTGGCCTGCAAGACGCTCCTGAAGGACCTCGACCTGTCCAAGCCCATCCTGGTGGAGCCCATCAAGGGCCTGCCGGTGGAGAAGGACCTGATCGTGGACATGGACCCGTTCTTCCAGTCCTACCGCGAGATCATGCCGTTCCTGGTCGCCGAGGGCCACGCGCCCACCAAGGAGCGCTACCAGTCCCAGGCCGACCGGGCGATCTACGACGACACCACGAAGTGCATCCTGTGCGCCGCGTGCACCTCGTCCTGCCCGGTGTTCTGGACGGACGGCCAGTACTTCGGCCCGGCCGCCATCGTCAACGCGCACCGGTTCATCTTCGACTCGCGTGACGAGGCCGGTGACATGCGCCTGGAGATCCTGAACGACAAGGAGGGCGTGTGGCGCTGCCGCACGACCTTCAACTGCACCGACGCGTGCCCCCGCGGCATCCAGGTGACCAAGGCGATCGCCGAGGTGAAGCAGGCCATCCTGGCCCGCCAGTTCTGATCCCCCGCACCACGACGGCAGCCCGTCTCCTCACCTCGAGGAGGCGGGCCGCCGTCGTCGTGGAGGGGTGCCCCTCCCGCCGAGGCCCGCAGACGCGCCGTCACCGGCCCGGCGTAGCGGCGTGTCTGCGGGCCTCGGCGTGGGGACGGGGGCCCCCTCCCCCGGCCTGCACCATCCGCCCGCCGTCGACCATCCAGAAGGCCGCCGTGAGCATCCCCAGCACCACGAACACGCTGCCCACGGGGCGCACCGCCCGGATCCGACGCGTGATGCCGGCCAGGAGCACCAGGGTCAGGACGACCACCGCCGCGGCGGCCACCGGCCACGCCCCCGCCGGGGTGAGGAACGCGGCGACGTCGGCGTCGGTGACCTCGCTCGCGCCCCAGGAGCGCGCCTCCAGCACGGCACGGGCGTAGCCGGGCGCCGACTGCAGCGCCAGTACGCCCCCCACGCCGGCCGCGCTCAGTGCGCCCGTGACGGCCGTGACGGTCTGGAACAGGCGCAGGGGACGCAGGGCCGCGCGGTCGAGGGCGGAGTCGCGGTCCGTCGCGTCGTGGGGATCGTCGGCGAGGGGGTGCATGCCCCCATCATGCCCGGCGGCGCAGGAAGGTCGTCGCGAGGCCCGGGTTGAAGGCGCACACGAGCCAGGCCGCATTCACGAGCGCGAACAGCCCGCCCAGGACCAGGGGCAGCACGACGTCCCCGGCGGGGAAGACGAACAGGCGGATGGTCCCCAGCAGAGTCACGAAGATGGCGATCGAGGCGAACAGGGCGCCCATGATGCGCGCCGTGTTGCTGTGCCGGGTCAGGCCGACGAGGACGATCGCGTAGACCGCCAGGCCCAGCAGGGTCGCGAACCAGACGCTGCCCGTGAGAGCGCCCTCGATCGCGTCGACGGTCATCGCGGGCGACTGCGCGCCGCCCTCGGGCAGCGAGTCCGCGATGTCCTGGGCCGCGCCCGGGAGGAGGTTGCGCAGGATCGACGCGGCATAGAGGACTGCGGACGCGACCGTCAGTCCGAGCAGCGCCCGGAACACGCCGGGGGTGCGGGCGTCGGGGCGGATCAGCGGGCGGGCGTCCGGGCCGGAGTGCCCGGCGATGCGCCGCCGCGCCTCATCCGGGCCCACCACGGGCCGCCCGCCGCCGTCCAGGTC
>NZ_JABFNH010000017.1:75805-90976 GCF_017168435.1 Micrococcus sp. KRD070 | reverse complement strand
GGGGGGACGCGGGATGCGGGGGTCGATGATCGGAGGCCATGTCGCCATGGTCTCCGCTGGCCGACGCCGGGGCGAGGGCTGGCGACCCAGGACTCGCCGCCGGCGAACGGCGTCGGGGTCAGGCGCGGCGGCCCTGACGGGTGTAGGCCGCGACCTGCGGGTTGAAGGCCTTGACCAGCCACAGGATGTTCACGATCACCAGCGCCAGGCTGAGCACGGAGGCCAGCACGCCGCCGATGCCGGGGTAGGTCACGAAGGAGAAGATGCCGCCGACGGCGCTGAGGGTGCCCAGGATCCCGACGACGATGCCGAGGATGCGGGCCCAGTTCTTGGCCCCGCGGAGGTTGAAGTACACCAGGGCGTACAGGGCCACGCCGATGAGCAGGACGATGATCGTGCCCACCGTCACGGAGGCGCCCACGACAGGGGCGATCTCCTCCACCTGCTCGGGGGTGAGGCCACTCTGGCGAAGGGAGTCCCGCATGCGTTCGATGCTCTCCTCGCCACCGAACAGGGCCGGCAGGGAGGACAGCACGTACAGCGCGAGCGACGTGAGCGTCAGCGTCAGGAGCGCGGGGAACGCGGCCGGCTCCGGGACGATGCCGTACGGGCTGCCCGGCTGGGCGCCGTAGCCCGGGGCCGCGTAGGGCTGCGTGCCGTAGCGGGAGCCCGCGGCGGGCTGCTCCGGGGTCGGGTCCTGGTGCGGTCGATCGGTGGTCATGGTGAGCTCCTCGGTGTCGTGGGTGACGGTGGTGGCGGTGACGGGCGCGGCGGCAGGATCACTCGTGGCGCAGGGCCTCGATGGGATCCTTCCGGGCCGCACGCAGGGCGGGCAAGGTGCCGGCGATGAACGCGATGGCCACGATCAGCAGCAGGATCAGCAGCAGGGCGAGGGGGTTGACCGCGAACAGGACCAGGCCGGTGACGCCGCTGAGGGGGCCGGTGGTCAGCACCTGGTTCGCGATGAGTCCGACGGCGACGCCCAGGCCGATGCCGATCAGCGAGCCGAGCAGGCCGATCACGACGGCCTCCATGGTGAACAGGCCGAAGATCTTCCCGCCGGTCATGCCGAGGGCCTTCATGAGGCCGATCTCCCGGGTGCGCTCCTGCACCGCCATGAGCAGGGTGTTGATGATGCCGAAGCTGGCGGCGAGCAGTGCGATGAGCGCGAAGCCGGTGAGCACCCACGTGACGGCGTCGATGATGCCGCGGATCACGCCGAGCTGCTCCTCGAGGGTCTGCGCCAGCAGGCCCTGGTCGGCCAGCGCCTGCTTCACGGCGTCCTCGTTCGCCTCCGGGTCCTCCACGATCGCCGTGGCCTGGAAGTAGGTGTTCCGCTGCGACTCCGGCAGGCCCTCCGTCGTGATGTCGTAGATCGCCTGCTCGAGCGACTCCGACGGCGTCGGGGCGGTGCCCGCACCGGACGCGGCCGCCTTCGTCACACCGACCACGGTGGTCTTCACGGACTTCTGCTCCTGCAGCGGGGTCGCCGCCACGACGGTCAGCTCCGTGCCGATCAGGTCCTCGGCGTCGCTGGCGCCCAGGTCCTCCACCCACGACTCGGGCATGACGATCTCGTCGGCGCCGGCCTCGGGGGCACGGCCGGCGGAGAAGGTGAGCATGTCGATCTCACCGGAGCTGCCCATGAAGCCGGCCTGCCACTTGCGGTCGTCCGGACCCTGGATGTACTCCGGCTCGGCCACCCGATAGGTCTTCACCTCGGTGACGTGCTCGGTGTCCTCGATCGCGGCGAGGTCCTCTTGGGTGAGCTGCGGCATGCCGAACATCTCGCCGCCGGCGGCGTCCTGTTCCGTGTACTCCTGGGGCGAACCGCTCGCCGCACCGGCCGAGGACATGTCCTGCTGCTTCATCACGGTCAGCTCGCCGGGCTTGCCGAAGCCCTCGACCACGTTGTCCACGTACTTGTTGATGCCCGCGCCGAGCCCCGTGGTGAGGGTCAGCGTGAATGCGCCGATCACGATCGCGACGACGGTGAGGAAGGTGCGCAGCTTGGAGCGCATCGTGTTGGCGAGCGCCGTGCCCGCGACGTCGGTGGCCTTCATGCCCGTGCTCCGTCCCGCTCGGTGCCGACGCGCTCGTCGGCGATGACCACGCCGTCCTGCAGCTCGACGCGACGGTCGCACTTCGCGGCCAGGTCGTCGTCGTGCGTGACCACCACGAGGGTGATGCCCTCGTCGCGGTGCAGGCCGAAGAGGATGTCCTCCACGGCCGCCGAGGTGGCGGAGTCCAGGTTGCCTGTGGGCTCGTCCGCGAACAGCACCGTCGGGTTGTTCACGAGCGCGCGGGCGATGCACACGCGCTGCTTCTGTCCGCCGGAGAGGTCCGTGGCCTTGTTCTTCGCCTTGTCCGCGAGCTCGAGCCGCTCGAGCACCGCCATGCCGCGGCGGGTGCGCTGGGCCCGGCCCACGCCGGCGATCTTCAGCGGCAGCACGGTGTTCTCCAGGACCGTCTGGGTCGGGTTCAGGAAGAACTGCTGGAACACGAAGCCGAACCGCTCGTTGCGCAGCTGGGAGATCTCCGCGGCCTTGAGCTGGGAGACGGGACGGCCGTCCATCGCCACCACGCCGGCGGAGGGCTGGTCCAGCAGCGCCAGCAGGTGCATCAGGGTGGACTTGCCGGAGCCGGACTTGCCGACGACGGCCAGGGACTCGCCGCGCTGGATCTGCAGGGTGATGCCCTTCAGCGCGTCGAAGCGGGACGCCCCGCGGCCGTAGACCTTGACGAGGTTCTCCGTCTCCAGGACGGGTTCGGCGCCGGGCGGGACCTCGGCGACGGCGGGGATGGGGACCGCGGTGGACATGGCTCCGGCACTCCTCTGTCGGTGGGGCTCGCCCCCGCTGCGGCAGGAGCGGAGGCAGTGCACCCATCCTGACAGCCGGGCACGCGCCGCCGCCTCCGCCTCGAGTCGGAGAAACACGACGGCCCGCGTCCCCCGCAGGTCGGGGGCGCGGGCCGTCGTCGGGGGGCCGGTGCGGCCCGGCTCAGCGCAGCGGCGGCAGGAAGCTGACCTTGGCGTAGACGTCCTCGAGCACGGGCGTGGCCACGGCGCGGGCCTTCTCGGCGCCGGCGGCGAGGATGCGGTCGAGCTCGGCGGGGTCGTCCAGCAGCGCGAGGGCGCGCTCGCGCACGGGGGCCAGGCGCTCGACGACGGCGTCCGCCACCGCGACCTTGAGGTGCCCGTACATCTTGCCGACGAACTCCTCCTCGAGCTGCGGTATCGGCGTGCCGGACACCGCGGAGAGGATGGTCAGCAGGTTGGAGACGCCGGGCTTGGCCTCGCGGTCGAAGCGCACCTCGGTGCCGTCGTCGGTGACCGCGGACTTGATCTTCTTGGCGGTCTTCTTCGGCTCCTCGAGGATGTTGATGAGCCCGTTCGGGGACGCCGCGGACTTGGACATCTTCGACGTGGGGTCCTGCAGGTCGTAGATGCGCGCGCCGGTCTCCGGGTAGAAGCCGGTGGGCACCACGAACGTCTCGCCGTAGCGGTGGTTGAAGCGCTGGGCGAGGTCGCGGGTGAGCTCCACGTGCTGGCGCTGGTCGTCGCCCACGGGCACGCCATGCGGCTGATAGAGCAGGATGTCCGCGGCCATGAGCATGGGGTACGCGAGCAGGCCGACGCCGGCCGCGTCCGCGCCCTGCTTGGCGGACTTGTCCTTGAACTGGGTCATGCGCATGGCCTCGCCCATGCCGGTCATGCAGGTCAGCACCCACGCCAGCTGCGCGTGCTCGGGCACCTGGGACTGGACGAACAGCGTGGAGCGCTCGGGGTCGATGCCGCCGGCGATGAACTGCGCCGCAGCCACCCGCGTGCGCTCCGCGAGCGCGGCCGGGTCCTGCGGCACGGTGATGGCGTGCAGGTCGGGGATGAAGAAGAACGCCTCGAAGTCGGCCTGGGTGCGCTCCCAGTTCACGAGGGCGCCGAGGTAGTTGCCCAGGTGGAGGGAGTCCGCTGAGGGCTGCATGCCGGAGAGCACGCGGTGCCGGGCGGACGCGCCGGCCAGGTGGGCGGTGGCGGCGGCGTCCTGGGCCAGGACGTCCTGCACGGAGTTCTTCTTCATGGTCATCTCAGCCTCGGGTCTCTCCTGCACGGTCAGAACTGGTAGTCGACCACGAGCGGGGCGTGGTCGGAGAAGCGGGTGCCCCAGCTGGGGGCGCGGTCCACGACGGCGGTCGTCGCCCGCTCGGCCAGGCCCGCGGTCGCCATGTGGTAGTCGATGCGCCAGCCGGCGTCGTTGTCGAAGGCCTTGCCGCGCATGGACCACCACGTGTACGGGCCCGGCACCGGCCCGGCGAGGGCGCGGTGCACGTCCGTGAAGCCGAGCTCGCCGAAGAACCGGTCGAAGTAGGCGCGCTCCTCGGGCAGGAAGCCGGCCTTCTTCACGTTGCCCTTCCAGTTCTTGATGTCCAGCTCGGTGTGGCCCACGTTGAGGTCGCCCGTGACGAGGGCGTGCCCCTCCCCCGCGGCCAGCTCGGAGAGGCGGCGGACCATCTCGTCGAGGAACCGGTACTTGTCCACCTGCTTCGGGGTGTCGACCTCGCCCGAGTGCACGTACGCGGAGACCACGGTCAGCGGCGAGCCGTCCGGCAGGCGCAGGTCGGCCTCGATCCAGCGGCCGGCGTCGTCGAAGTACCCGTCGGCGTCGGCGATGCCCGTGCGGACCTCGCCGAGCGGGAACCGCGAGGCGATCGCGACGCCGGCCCGCCCCTTGGCGGCGGCCACGGCGTCCGCCAGGTGCACCTCGTCCCAGTCCTCGCCCACGATCTCGCGGACCAGCTGCGCCGTGACGTCCGCGGGGGCGCGCACCTCCTGGAGGGTGAGCACGTCCACGCCGCGGCCGGCGAACCACTCCCGCATGCCCTTGCGGTGCGAGGCGCGGATGCCGTTGACGTTCACGGTGGCCACGCGCACGGCGCCGTCGGCCTTGGGCGCCCCGGCGTGGGCGTGCACCACGGGCTCGCCCTCGGCGGGCTCGGGGTACTTCCCGGTGACGGGGTCCTTCTCGGGCAGCGCCGTCATCAGCCGATCACCGTCCCGCTCACCGGGCCCTCGGCGCCGCCGGTCCGGGACTCCTTGATCATGTCGCGGGCGTTGGAGGCCGTGATGTCGATGGTCTCCAGGGCGCGGTCCACCATCTCGCGGTCCATGCCCTCGCCTGCGGCGAGCTGCTCGCGCACCACGCGCACCTGCACCTGGGCGATCTTGAACGAGTGGTCCAGCTTGGTGTCCCGCAGGGGGTCCGCGGCCGGTGCCGGCGGGACCACCGCGGGGGCGGCGGCGTCGGCGTCGCGGCCGCGCAGGGCGGCGACGTCGGCGCGGGCGTTCTGCATGGCGGTGTCCACCTTGCGGCCCGCGGCCTGGACGCCGCGGCGCATCTGCAGGTACACGACCACCGCGAACACGAGCCAGCCGGCGGCGACCGCGACCACGAGCCACCCGATCACGTCGTTCTGGTTCGCGGCGAAGATGATCGCCACGATCAGGATGACGATCATCGCGACGAAGCCGAGCGATCCCACGCGCAGGCCGGCGCGGGGGCCGCGGCGCGCGCCGTCGGGACCGGGGGTCAGGGACTGGGACATGGGTGCTCCTCCGGAGGGGCTCGTGGGGTCTGCCCTCCATCATCCCGCATCGTGGGGTGGGGTCCGAATCGGGCGGCCCGCGTCGGTACCTATCCTGAGGCACCCCGCCGACCCCGCGTCCGGGGCCTTCACCCCTGACCAGCGCCGCATCCTCACCGCACTGCTCATGCCGCTCTTCCTCGCGCTGATGAGCGTGTCCGTGGTGAACGTGGCGCTGCCGGCCATCGAGTCGGGCCTGGACGCCACGAGCGCGGATCTGCAGTGGGTGCTGGCGGGGTACACGCTGACGTTCGGCACCGTGCTCGTGGCCGCGGGCCGCGCCGGCGACCTGTGGGGGCGCAAGAACCTGTTCCTGGCGGGCATCACGCTGTACATGCTCGGCTCCCTGCTCTCCGGCCTGGCCGGGGACACCCTGCTGCTCAACGCGGGACGCCTGCTCACGGGCCTGGGCGCGGGCGTGTTCAACCCCCAGGTCATCGGGTTCATCCAGTCGAACTTCCACGGCCGCGCCCGCGGGCGGGCCTACGGGCTCTTCGGCACCGTGGTGGGCCTCGGCGTGGCCGTGGGGCCCCTGCTCGGCGGGCTGTTCCTCGGCGCGTTCGGCCCCGAGTGGGGCTGGCGCTCCACGTTCCTCATGAACGTGCCCGTGGGCCTGGCCGCCGTCGCGATGGGTGCCCTCTGGCTGCCGCCGCCCACCCGCGTGCACGGCCTGCCCGCCGCCCCCGGCCCGCGCGGGATCGCCGCACTGGACCCGGTGGGCGCCCTGCTGCTCGGCGCCGGCGGGGTGAGCCTCATGGTGCCGTTCATCGTCCCGGGCACCGCCTGGCTGCTGGTGCTCGCCGCCGCGCTCGTGACGGCGTGGTGGCTCTGGGAGAAGCGCGTGAAGGCCCGGGCGTCGGCCACCGGCGTGCAGCCCATGGTGGACCCGGCCCTGTTCCGGCGGCCGTCCTTCACGATCGGCGCGCTCGAGTCCACCGTCTACCTGGCCACCATGCCGGCGGTGTTCGCGATCGTGGCGATCTTCCTGCAGCGCGGCATGGGGTTCACGCCGCTCGAGGCCGGCCTCGTGGGCCTGCCCGGCGCCGTCGTCGTGGCCTCCCTGTCCCCGTGGGTGGGCTCGATGGTGCAGCGGCGCGGGCCCGTGCTCGTGCTGCTCGGCGCTCTGGTGGGCCTCGTGTCGCTGGGGGTGCTCGCGCTCGCGTTCGAGCGCAGCGCGGCCGGCGCGTGGTCGCCGTGGATCGTGGGGGTGGGGCTGATCGTGCAGTCGGCCTCGCAGGCGCTGCTGCTCACCAGCACGCAGGTGCTGATGATGGACGACGTCGCCGGCCACGAGGCGGGGGCGGCCGGCGGCGTCGCCCAGACGGCGCAGCGCCTCGGCACCGCCCTGGGCCTGTCCGTGGTGACGGGCGCGTTCTTCGCGGCCCTGGCCGGCGCCGCAGCCGAGAGCGCCGGGCCGCCGTCGGCCGCGGCGTACGCGCACGCGGCCTCGACCGCCATGGGCATGGTGGCCGTGTGCTGGGCGCTCACCGCCGCGGTCGCGGCCCTGGACGTGGTCCGGCGGCGCCGCGCGGCGCGCGCGGCCTGACCGGCCCGCGGGGCCTCAGCGCAGGAACAGCGCGCCGAGCCGGCGGGCGGCCAGCCACACCCCGACGCCGGCCATCACCACGAAGTAGAGGACGTGGCCGGCGGTCGCCCAGCTCAGCACGCCCACCGCGAGCGCGCGCATCAGCTCCACGGCGTGCCACAGCGGGAACACGCGGATCACCCACTGGATCGGCTCCGGGTAGACCGCGAGCGGGAAGAACGTGGCCGAGAACAGGAACATGGGCATCAGCACGATCTGGACCCAGTCCATGTGCTGGAACGTCTTCATCCAGCTCGTCACCGCCATGCCGAGGGAGGCGAAGCCCAGCGCCACGAGCAGGGCGCCGGGGATCATGAGCAGCGCCGTCCAGGAGGTGACGAGCCCGGCCGCGGTCATGACGATCAGGAAGCCGACCGCGTAGATCAGCCCGCGCAGCAGCGCCATCGCGATCTCCCCGAGTGCCACGTCCAGCGGGCCCAGCCGCGTGGAGAGCATGGTCTGGTACGTCTTCGCGTAGCGCAGCTTGAAGAACACGTTCCACGTGGAGTCGTAGATGGCGCCGTTCATCGCCGAGACCGCCAGCAGCGCGGGGGCGAGGTACATGCCGTACGGGACGGGGGTGCCGTCCGGGCCGGCCACGTCGCCGACCAGCGCACCGAGACCCAGCCCCATGGAGGCCAGGTAGAGCACGGGCTCGAAGAACCCGGAGAAGAACACCACCCAGTTGTTGGACTTCAGGGACAGGAACGCCCGCTCCATCACCGCGCGCACGTTGCCCGAGTACGCGCCGACCAGCGGGCCGCGGCGCACGGGGATCTCGGGCATGGGCGGCACGGCGACGGCGTGTTCCCGCACCACCGACGACGGCGCGGCCGGGTCCGCCTGCGCGGTGGCGGGTGCGACGTCGGCGCGGGCGGCCCCGGTGCGCGCGGCACGGCGGCCCAGGCGCGGGGCACGCTCCCTGCGGGCGGCCGTGACGGCGTCGCGGTCCGGGGTGCCGCGAACCCAGCCGAGGCGGCGCGTGTAGATCCGCACCGCGAGCCAGGCCCCGCCGAGCGCGAGGGCCAGCAGGAACGCCACGTGCGCCACGGTGAGCCAGGCCGGCTCGGCCATCCCGTAGGAGAGCACGCGGCCGAGCTGGGCGGCATGCCACTGCGGGGAGAGCCAGCCGATCCAGCGCAGCCACACCGGCAGCGCCTCGAGCGGGTAGAAGGTGGCGGAGAACAGGAACAGGGGCATGACCACGAGCCGCTGCAGGGTGGCGAACTGGCCCTTGTCCTCCTTCAGGGAGGCCGCGAACGCCATGATCGGCGCGCCGACGGCGAGCCCGCCGAGCGTGGCGGTGAGGATCTGCACCCACGCCCACGGGCTCGAGACCACGCCGAACGCCAGCATCACCAGCAGGAACACGGTGGCCTGGAACACGAACCGGAGGCTCACCGCCACGAGGTGGCCCAGGGCGATCTGCGCCGGAGACAGCGGAGTGGCCTGCGCCGCGTAGTACGTGCGCTGCCACTGGAACCCGCCCATCACCGGGTAGGAGAACTCGACGGACGCGGTCATCAGCGCGCCCGAGGCCAGCAGCGCCGGGGCGATGAACGCGACGTAGGAGACCCCGCCCAGGGCGTCCTGCGGCATCCCGCCGCCCATGAGCTGGGCCAGGCCCAGACCCATGGCCAGCAGGTAGAGCACGGGCTCGCCGAGCGCCCCGACGAGCAGCACCGCGCCGTAGCGACGCATGGACCGCAGCTGGTGCTCGGCGTAGAGCAGGACGCCGCGGCGCTTCACGCGCTCCGCGGACGCCGCCGCGGTGACCGGCGGGCGCAGCGGCTCGGCGGGCGAGGCGGGGCCGGGGGCCGTCGTCGTGGTGGGGTACGGCACGGGTCAGTCCACCAGGGTGCGGCCGGTGAGGATGAGGAACACGTCCTCGAGGCTCGTGCGGCGGGTCAGCGTGGTGACGGGGGCGGGCAGGGCGCCCTCGTCGACGAGGCGCTGCACGACGTCGTGCAGGTCGTCCGCGCGTCGGGCGTAGACGAGGACGCGGTCCGGGAGGACCTCGACGCGGTGCACGACGCCGTCACCTGCGTGGGCCTGGACGGTGCGGGCCGCGGCCTCGTTGCGGTCCGCGCCGAAGCGCGCCTCGAGGACCTCGCGGGAGGCGTGCTCGCGGATGAGCTCGGCGGGGGTGCCGGCGGCCATGATCTCGCCGCCGTCGACCACGACGAGCCGATCGCACAGCTGCTCCGCCTCGTCCATGTGGTGCGTGGTCAGCAGCAGCGTGGTGCCGCGTTCCTTGAGCCGGTAGAGGCGGTCCCACAGGATGTGGCGGGCCTGCGGGTCCAGGCCCGTGGTGGGCTCGTCGAGGAGGAAGAGGGCCGGCTCGTTGACCAGGGCGCGGGCGATCACGAGCCGCCGCTTCATGCCGCCGGAGAGGTCGGTGACCTTGGCGTCCGCCTTCTCGGTGAGCTGGGCGAAGGCCAGCAGCTCCTCGGCCTTGGGCCGCAGGTACGAGTAGGGCAGACCGAAGTAGCGGCCGTAGATCAGGATGTTCTCCCGGGCGGTGAGCTCCTCGTCCAGGTTGTCCTGCTGGGGCACCACGCCCAGGCGCGCACGGACGGCCGGCCCGTCCTCCTCCGGGTCGATGCCCAGGATGGTCAGCTCGCCCGCGGTGCGCTGCGAGGTGCCCGCGAGCATGCGCATGGTGGTGGACTTGCCCGCGCCGTTGGGACCGAGCAGGCCGAAGCACTCACCGGGGCGCACGTCCAGGTCGATGCCCCTCACGGCGTGGAACTCGCCGTACTGCTTGCGCAGCCCACGGGCACGGATGACGGAGGCGTCGCCGGGGGACGCGTGCAGAGTGGTGTGACTCACAAGGCGACAGCATAGGCGCACCACCCGCCCGGACGCGTGCCGCCCCCTCGGCGACGAACCCTGCGATATGGCCCCCATCCGGGGTGGATGGGGGCCATATCGCAGGGTTGGTCGCGGGAGTGGGAGAGGTCAGGCTCCGACCCGCTCCCCGGCCCAGTCCTCGCCGTCGGCGGCGCGCTCGGCGGCCTCGACGACGTTCGCCAGCAGCATGACGCGGGTCATCGGCCCGACGCCGCCCGGGTTCGGCGCCATCCAGGCCGCCTTCTCCTTCACGGCCGGGTCCACATCGCCCAGGACGCGGGACTTCCCGTCCTCCCCGGTCACGCGGGAGACGCCCACGTCCAGGACGATCACGCCCTCCTTGACCTGTTCCGGCTTCACCATGTGGGCGGAGCCGGCGGCGGCGATCACGACGTCGGCGCTCGCCAGCAGCTCGTCGAGGTTCGTGGTGCCGGTGTGGGCCAGGGTCACGGTGGCGTTGACCTCGCGGCGGGTGAGCACGAGGCCGGCAGGCCGGCCGATGGTCACGCCGCGGCCGATCACGAGCACGTGCTTGCCGGCCAGCCCCACACCGTGGTGGCGCAGCAGCTCGACGCAGCCGGCCGGGGTGCACGGCAGCGGCGAGTCCAGCTCGCCGCCGACCGAGGCCACGAGCCGCCCCAGGTTCATGGGGTGCAGGCCGTCCGCGTCCTTGTCCGGGTCGATGGCCTCGAGCACCTTCTGGGTGTCCACGTGCTTCGGCAGCGGCAGCTGGACGATGTAGCCCGTGCAGGCCGGGTCCTCGTTCAGCTCGCGCACGACGTCGAGGATCTGCTCCTCCGTCGCGTCCGCGGGCAGCTCACGCTGGATGGACTCGATGCCCACCTCGGCGCAGTCGCGGTGCTTGCCCGCCACGTACTTCTGCGAGCCGGCGTCCTCACCCACGAGCAGGGTGCCGAGGCCGGGGGTGCGCCCACGCTCGGCGAGGGCGGCCACGCGGCCGCGCAACTCCTCCTTGATCGCGGCGGAGGTGGCCTTGCCGTCCAGGACCTTCGCGGTCATCGGCGGCTCACCAGCCCTCGAGGCCGTCGTACAGCGGGAAGTCCTCGGTGAGCTTCACGACGCGGGCGCGCAGCGCCTCCACGTCCGGGCTCGGCTTCAGCGCCTCGGCGATGACGTCGGACACCTCGCGGAACTCGGCCTCGCCGAAGCCGCGGGAGGCCAGCGCGGGGGTGCCGATGCGCAGGCCGGAGGTGGTCATCGGCGGACGCGGGTCCCACGGCACCGAGTTGCGGTTCACCGTGATGCCGACCTCGTGCAGGATGTCCTCGCCCTGCCTGCCGTCCAGCTGGGACTCGCGCAGGTCCACCAGGACCAGGTGCACGTCCGTGCCGCCGGTGAGCACCGAGATGCCGTGCTCGGCCATGTCCGGGGCGGTCAGGCGCTCGGCCAGGATCTGCGCGCCGGCCAGGGTGCGCTCCTGCTTCTCCTTGAAGTCCTCGGAGCCGGCGATCTTGAAGGCCACGGCCTTGCCCGCGATCGCGTGCATCAGCGGGCCGCCCTGCTGGCCCGGGAACACGGCGGAGTCGATCTTCTTCTTCAGCTCCTCGGTGGAGAGGATGAAGCCCGAACGGGGGCCGGCGAGGGTCTTGTGCACGGTGGAGGAGACGACGTCGGCGTGCGGCACCGGGTTCGGGTGCAGGCCGGCGGCCACGAGGCCGGCGAAGTGGGCCATGTCCACCCAGAGCCGGGCGCCGACCTCGTCCGCGATCGAGCGGAAGGCGGCGAAGTCGAGCTGACGGGGGTAGGCGGACCAGCCGGCCACGATCACCTTCGGCCGGGCCTCGAGGGCCTTCTCGCGCACCTTGTCCATGTCGATGCGGTGGGTGTCCGGCTCCACCTCGTACGCGGCGATGCTGTAGTTCTTGCCGGAGAAGTTCAGCTTCATGCCGTGCGTCAGGTGGCCGCCGTGCGCCAGGGACAGGCCCATCATCGTGTCCCCGTGGTCCAGCAGCGAGGTCATCACGGCCACGTTGGCCTGGGCGCCGGCGTGCGGCTGGACGTTGGCGTGCTCGGCGCCGAACAGGTCCTTGGCGCGCTGGATGGCCAGGTTCTCGGCCACGTCCACGAACTCGCAGCCGCCGTAGTAGCGGCGGCCCGGGTAGCCCTCCGCGTACTTGTTGGTCAGCACCGAGCCCTGCGTCTCGAGGATGGCGCGCGGCACGAAGTTCTCCGAGGCGATCATCTCGAGCGTGCCCCGCTGGCGGCCGAGCTCGTCCGCGAGCGCCGCGGCGATCTCCGGGTCCACCTCGGCGAGGGGCTGGGTGTTGATGTCGGGCGTCTGCGTCACGGGGGTTCCCTTCGAACGGGGGTCTGTGCGGCCGGAAGGCTCCGGTGCCCTCCATCCTAGTGACCAGGCGCCGTCGTCGGGCCTGCGCGACGGCGGCCCGCGGCCCCGGCGACCGACCCCGGCACCCGGTTCTTTTGACTGATTCAGAAATATGCCAAGATCGGGGATGACGCCGCCCACCGCGCCGATCGGTGCGCGGCCGACGTCGATCGACGAAGGAGAGTTCCATGACGGAGTACCAGAAGACGACCCCGCACGCGACCGGTTCCACCCGCCAGAACGGCGCCCCGGCCGTCAGCGACCGCCAGTCCCTGACCGTGGGCAGCGAGGGGCCCATCGTCCTGCACGACACCCACCTGCTGGAGACCCACCAGCACTTCAACCGCATGAACATCCCGGAGCGCCGCCCGCACGCCAAGGGCTCCGGCGCCTTCGGCGAGTTCGAGGTGACCGAGGACGTGTCGAAGTACACCAAGGCCCTCGTGTTCCAGCCCGGCACGAAGACCGAGACCCTCCTGCGCTTCTCCACCGTGGCCGGCGAGCTCGGCTCCCCGGACACCTGGCGCGACGTGCGCGGCTTCGCACTGCGCTTCTACAGCGAGGAGGGCAACTACGACATCGTCGGCAACAACACCCCGATCTTCTTCCTGCGCGACCCGATGAAGTTCACCCACTTCATCCGCTCGCAGAAGCGTCTGCCGGACTCCGGCCTGCGCGATGCCACCATGCAGTGGGACTTCTGGACCAACAACCCCGAGTCGGCGCACCAGGTGACCTACCTGATGGGCCCGCGCGGCCTGCCCCGCACCTGGCGTGAGATGAACGGCTACGGCTCCCACACCTACCTGTGGGTCAACGCCCAGGGCGAGAAGCACTGGGTGAAGTACCACTTCATCTCCCAGCAGGGCGTGCACGGCCTCTCGAACGACGAGGCCACCAAGATCGCCGGCGAGAACGCCGACTTCCACCGCCAGGACCTGTTCGAGTCCATCGCCAAGGGCGACCACCCCAAGTGGGACCTCTACATCCAGGCGATCCCCTACGAGGAGGGCAAGACCTACCGGTTCAACCCCTTCGACCTGACGAAGACGATCTCCAAGAAGGACTACCCGCGCATCAAGGTCGGCACGCTGACCCTGAACCGCAACCCGGAGAACCACTTCGCGCAGATCGAGTCCGCCGCGTTCAGCCCGAGCAACACCGTGCCGGGCATCGGCCTCTCCCCGGACCGCATGCTCCTGGGCCGCGCCTTCGCGTACCACGACGCCCAGCTGTACCGCGTGGGCGCCCACGTGAACCAGCTGCCGGTGAACCGTCCCAAGAACGCGGTGCACAACTACGCCTTCGACGGCCAGATGTGGTACGACCACACCGGCGACCGCTCCACCTACGCGCCGAACTCCAACGGCGACTCCTGGTCGGACGAGACCGGCCCGGTGGACGACGGCTGGGAGGCCGACGGCACCCTGACCCGCGAGGCCCAGGCCCTGCGCGCGGACGACGACGACTTCGGTCAGGCCGGCACCCTCGTCCGCGAGGTCTTCTCGGCCCAGGAGCGCGAGGACTTCGTGGAGACCGTGGCCGGCGCGCTGAAGGGCGTCCGCCAGGACGTCCAGGCCCGCGCCTTCGAGTACTGGAAGAACGTGGACGCCACGATCGGCCAGCGCATCGAGGACGAGGTCAAGCGCCACGAGGGCGACGGCATCCCGGGCGTCGAGGCCGGCGGCGAGGCCCGCATCTGACGGCTCCTTCCCCCGGCGGGCGCCCGCGCGGGCTCCGCTGAACGCGCGGCGGCCGCTCCCTCACACGAGGGGGCGGCCGCCGTCGTCGTGGGGCGGTTGTTCCGGTCAGCGCTTGCCCCAGCGGCGCTCCTGCGCCTGGGACAGCTTGTCCTTGACCACCTTCACGACCGTGTCCTTGGCGGGCACGGCCACGTTGTCCCGCAGCGGGACGGCGACCTTGTCACGCACGGTCTCGAACGCGGAGGCCGCCACGGCGCCGACCTGGGCCAGCTTCGACTCACCCTCGGCGTCCGAGGCTCGGGTCTCGTCGCGGTCCGCCCGCAGGTCCGGGAGGGCGGCGCCCTCGGTGTCGTCCTCGGCGGGCTCCTCATCCGTGGGGGCGGAGGAGGTGGAGGTGTCCGGGGCCACGGTCGTGGGCGTCGACGACGTCGGTGCGGCGGTCCCAGCAGTCCCGGCGGCTGCCGCCGACTGGGCGGCGCGGGCCTCGCGGCGGGTCGCCGGGGTGGCGTCCTCCGCACGGCCGGACGAGGCCGCGGTCGGATCCAGCTCCGGGGCGCCGCCCAGGGGCGTGGCCGGCGTGGTGCCGGCGTGGGTCTCCGGGGCCTCGGCGCGACGGGTGGGCGGGGCGGCCTCGAGCGGCGGGCGCTCAGCCGCGGGCTCGACCGCCGCCGGCTGCGCGACGTCCGCGCCGTGGTCATCGGTGCGCGCCGGCTCGCGGTCCGCCTCCGCCACGCGACCGGGCACCCCGGGCGTGCCGTCGATGCGCAGGGACCCGGCGGCCGAGCGCTCCGTCCCGTCGGCGCCGTTCTGCTCGGATTGGTCCGACTCGGTGGCCACGACGGTGACCGAGCCGTGCGCGGTGGTGGCGACCGTGTGCGTCTCGAGGTGCTCGCCCTGCGGGGCGGGGATCGCGTCCGTGGCGAACTCCTTGGTGGGGGTGTGCTCGGCGGCGACCTGGTCGGCGGGGACAGTCCCGGGCACGTGCTCGGGAGCCGGGGTGAGGTGGCTCCGGTGGTCCGGGGCCGCGGCGGCCGGTGCCGCCG
>NZ_JABFNH010000017.1:49941-75705 GCF_017168435.1 Micrococcus sp. KRD070 | reverse complement strand
CCGGGGACGGGGAGGCCGGGGTCGCCGGGACGTCCGCCGCGGGCGTCTGCTCGTCCAGGGTGACGCCGGAGCCGCCGGCCACACCGGCCGCGCCCAGGCCCACGGTGTCCGCCTCGCGCGCCGTGCTCGGCGCCGCCGGAGCGGGGCGCAGAGTGCCCCGGGTGGCCGGAGCCGCGGCGTCGCGGCGGTGGGTCTGAGCGGCGGCGTCGGCGCTCGGGGCGTCGTGCTGGTCCACGGTCACCCCGGCACCGCCGGCCACGCCGGCGCCGGACTCGTCGGTCTCGCGGTCCGCCGCGGCGGTGTCGAACGCAGCCAGACCCCCGGCGGGCCTCACGGCCGGCGCCGGGCGCGCGTCCTTCTCGGCCGCCACCTCGTCCAGGCGGGAGAGCCGGGTCGGGGCGGCGGCGGCCGCCTGCTCACCCGGGGCGTCCGCGGTGTCCGCGGTGGTGCCGCGGCGCTCGAGCCGGGTCTCGGCGGCCTCGGCCTCGGCCTCACGACGACGGCGGGAGGCGATCACCGAGAGGATGATCAGGATCAGCAGCACGACGATGATGGCCGCGATGATCCAGTAGAGGGTGGACTCTGGCATGGGGTGCTCCTCGGTCGTCTGGGGCGACCGGCCGGGCCGGGCGCCGCGTCTTGCTTCCCGCGCCGCCGCGCGGCGGGGAACCTGGTCTTGAGAATGACACGGGGCCCGGCCCCCCGACCAGGGATCAGCCCCGTCATCCCGCGGTTCCGCGCGGCCGGCACCGCCTACCATCGACGCCATGGACACGGCAGCCCTCTCACCCAGCCCCTCCCCCGCCTCCGGCGCGGAGCACGCCCACGTGCTCACGCTGGCCTGCACGAACCGCAAGGGCATCGTGCACGCCGTGACGGGCGCCTTGCTGGGCGTGGAGGCGGACATCACCGAGTCGCAGCAGTACGGCTCCCCGGACACCGGCGACTTCTTCATGCGCGTGGAGTTCATGACCCCGGCCGTGCGGGAGGACATCGAGCAGGCGCTCGCGCCGGTGCGCGAGGAGTTCGGCATGCGCATGGGCCTGTGGGACGCGGCGCACCGCATGCGCACCCTCGTGATGTGCTCCAAGGACGGGCACACCCTCAACGACCTGCTCTTCCAGCAGCGCGCCGGCACCCTGCCGATCGAGATCCCCGTGGTGGTCTCGAACCACCTGGACCTGCAGCCGCTCGCCTCCTTCTACGGCGTGCCCTTCATCCACGTGCCCGTCTCCAAGGACCCCTCGAGCCGGGACTCCAAAGAGGCCGCGGAGGACCGGCTGCGCGACCTGATCGCCCAGTTCGACATCGAGCTGGTGGTGCTGGCCCGCTACATGCAGATCCTCTCGGACGAGCTGTGCCGGGACCTGGCCGGGATGGCCATCAACATCCACCACTCGTTCCTGCCCTCCTTCAAGGGCGCCCGCCCCTACCACCAGGCGCACGAACGCGGCGTGAAGCTCATCGGCGCCACCGCCCACTACGTGACCGCCGACCTGGACGAGGGCCCGATCATCGCGCAGTCCGTGCAGCCGGTGACCCACGCCCAGACCGCCGCCGACTTCGTGGCCCGCGGCCGCGACGTCGAGGGCTCCACGCTCGCGCAGGCCGTGCGCTGGCACGCCCAGCACCGCGTCCTCACGGACGGCCGGCGGACCGTCGTCTTCAGCTGAGCCCGGGACGACGGCGCCACGCGGCGCCGTCGTCCGGCCCGCCTAGGGCGTGTCTGAGAATAGATGCACGAGTCAGCTGAGACCCTGGGGACATGTCCCGGTTCCAGATGCTCTCCGACGCCCAATGGGAGTTGATCGCCCCGATGCTCCCGACCCGGACCGGCCGCGACCATCCTGAGACGGCCGGTCGGGGTCAGGGGTGCGTTAGCGTGAGTCATGAGCGGGTCTCTTCGGGCAGGTGGGTTGTTGAGGAACTTCCATCCTGCGGGAGAGGCCCACTCGTCTCATCTCA
Source organism: Micrococcus sp. KRD070 (assembly GCF_017168435.1). Taxonomy (NCBI): domain Bacteria; kingdom Bacillati; phylum Actinomycetota; class Actinomycetes; order Micrococcales; family Micrococcaceae; genus Micrococcus; species Micrococcus sp. KRD070. The sequence goes on along the minus strand of NZ_JABFNH010000017.1, from coordinate 73,740 downwards.
GCCGGCGCCTCGTGGCAAGAACCTCATGACCCACAACACCTAGGCTGGTGGCATGGCCCACATCATCACCGTCGCGGGTGCCACCCCGCGCATCCACGAGTCCGTCTTCCTCGCCCCGACCGCCGCGATCACCGGCGACGTCGAGATGGCCGAGCGTTCCTCGGCCTTCTACGGCGTCTCCGCCCGCGGTGACTCCGCCCCCATCCGCGTCGGGGCGGGCACCAACCTGCAGGACAACGTGGTGCTGCACGCGGACGAGGGCTTCCCGTGCACCCTCGGCGCCGGTGTCTCCGTGGGCCACTCCGCCGTGGTGCACGGGGCCACCGTGGAGGACGACTGCCTGATCGGCATGTCCGCCACGGTGATGAACGGCGCGGTCATCGGCGCCGGTTCGCTCGTGGCCGCCGGCGCCCTGGTGCTCGAGGGGACGCAGGTCCCGGCCGGCTCGCTCGTGGCGGGCGTCCCCGCGAAGGTCCGCCGCCCCCTCACGGACGAGGAGCGGGAGGGCCTCAAGAAGAACGCGGCCACCTACCTGCGGCTGTCCGCCGCGCACCGGGACGCCGTCGCCGGCTGAACCGGGCCCGGAGGATGTGGGACGGTGGGCACCATGCCCACCACTTCCACTCTCCCCCGCACCCGACCCGACGACGTCCCCGAGCGCCTGCTCATCCTCCCCGCGGCGCAGGACGTCGCCGACACCCCCTACGCCCACGCCCGGCGGCTGGCCGAGCAGGCCGTGGCCGACGTCGGCGGCACCGCCGTGGCCGAGGGCGACCCCTCCGCCACGGCCCTGCTGATGGTCCGCCCGATCCCGGTCGACACGCTCGCCGCGGCCCTGGCCGCCCACCCCCACGTGAGCTGGGTGCAGCTCCCGTTCGCCGGGATCGAGCCGTTCGTCCCGCTCGTGCGCAGCCGCCCGGACATCGTGTGGACGTCCGCCAAGGGCACGTACGCGCCGCCGGTGGCCGAGCACGCGCTGCTGCTCACCCTGGCCCTGCTGCGGGACCTGCCCGCGCGCGTCCGCGCCACCGCGTGGGGCCCCTCCTCCGGCCGCACCCTGAACGGCCTGAACGCCGTGGTCGTGGGCGGCGGCGGGATCGCACAGGAGTACATCCGCCTGCTCAAGACCTGGGACGTGCGCGTCACCGCGGTCCGCCGACGCGCGGGCGACGTGCCCGGCGCGGACCGCACCGTCACGACCGACTCCCTCGACGAGGTCCTGCCCGGCGCGCAGGTCGTGATGATCGCCGCGGCGGCCACCGAGGAGACCCGCGGCATGGTCGACGCCGACCGCGTCGCCCTCCTGGACGAGGACGCCGTGCTCGTGAACGTCGCCCGCGGGGCGCTGGTGGACACGGACGCCGTCGTCCAGGCCCTCGCGGCGGGTCGGCTGCACGGCTACGGCACGGACGTCACCGACCCCGAGCCGCTCCCGGAGGGCCACCCGCTCTGGACCGAGGAACGGGCCCTCATCACGCCGCACACGGCGGACACCCCGGAGATGTGCGTCCCGCTGCTCCACGCGCGGGTCGAGCGGAACCTGCGGGCCCGCGCGGCCGGGACGGAGCTGGAGGGCCTGGTGGACGCCGAGGGCGGGTACTGACCCGCCCCCGGCGTCCGCGGCGCCGGCTCAGCGGCGCGGCGCGTCCGCCTCGTGCTCGGCGGCGTCACGCTCGGCCGCCATCTCGATCTGGCGGCGGCGCTCCTCGCCGGCCCGGCGGGTCAGCTCGGCGCCGACCTCCGGGTCGCGGGTGAGGTTCTCACCGGTCGTCGGGTCGAACAGGTGCACCCGCGTGGTGTCCACCCACAGGCGGGTCGGCGTGCCCGGCCGGGCGCGGGACTCGCCGGAGAGGGTGGCCACGACGACGGGGCGCAGCTCATCCGCATCCAGGTCCTTGGCCAGCGCGGAGAGCATCTCGGCCACGGCCGGGTCCGGCTCGAACTCGATGTAGCCGTACTGCTCGTGGCCCAGCCACTCCAGGTGCGTGAGCGTCGCGTCGAAGGTGGAGCCCCGGTCGCGGCGGCTGTCCTCCACCAGCTCGGCGTCCTCGAAGAACTCCGGCCGCAGGCCGAGGAACACGATGTCCCGCCCCTCGGCGGCGCGGGCCTTCTCGGGCGGCACCGGGATGTCACCGATCGGCGAGGACAGCACGTGGCCGCCCTCCTTCTGCTTCAGCGAGGCGGGCAGGAAGTTCATCGACGGCGAGCCGATGAAGCCGGCCACGAACAGGTTGAGCGGCTGCTCGTAGAGCTCGCGCGGGCTGGCCACCTGCTGCAGCTCGCCCTTCTTGAGCACGGCCACCCGGTCGCCCAGGGTCATGGCCTCGGTCTGGTCGTGCGTCACGTAGATGGAGGTGGTGGCCAGGCGGCGCTGCAGCTGCGAGATCTCCGCGCGCATCTGCCCGCGCAGCTTGGCGTCCAGGTTGGACAGCGGCTCGTCGAAGAGGAACGCGTCCGCCTCGCGCACGATCGCCCGGCCCATGGCCACGCGCTGACGCTGGCCGCCGGAGAGGTTGCCGGGCTTGCGCTCGAGGTGGTCCTCGAGCTCGAGCACGCGGGCGGCGTCGCGCACCTTGCGGTCGATCTCCTCCTCGGAGGGCTTGTTGTCCTTGATCAGCCGCAGCGGGAAGGCGATGTTCTCGTACACCGTCAGGTGCGGGTACAGCGCGTAGTTCTGGAACACCATCGCGAGGTTGCGGTCCTTGGGGGCCGCCTCGTTCACGCGGCGGCCGTCGATCAGCATCTCGCCGTCGGTGATGTCCTCGAGGCCCACGATCATGCGCAGCAGCGTGGACTTGCCGGAGCCGGAGGGGCCCACGAGGATGACGAACTCGCCGTCCTCGATCTCCAGGTTCACGTCCTTGATGGCGTGGAAGCCGTCGTCGTAGGTCTTGTCGATGTGGTTCAGGGTGATGGAGGCCATCGGGGGGTCCTTTCGGGAGGTCTCGTGTGCGGGCCTCAGCCCTTCACCGCGCCGTTGGTCAGGCCGGCCACGATCTGACGCTGGAACGCCAGCACCAGGATCACGATCGGGATGGTCACGATGATCGCGGCCGCCGAGATGGCCCCGGTCGGCGACTCGAACTGCGAGGCGCCGGTGAAGAAGGCCAGGGCGGCGGGCACGGTGCGCGCGGTCTCGGTGGAGGTCAGGGAGATGCCGAACACGAAGTCGTTCCAGGCGATGAAGAAGGCGATGATCGCCGTCGTGAAGACGCCGGGGGCGGCCAGCGGGACGATCACCTTGCGGAACGCCTCGAGCGGGGTGGCGCCGTCCACCTGCGCGGCCTGGTCGAGCTCCCACGGGATCTGGCGGAAGAACGCGGCCAGGGTCCAGATGGAGATCGGCAGGGTCAGGGACAGGTAGGGGATGATCAGGCCGAGCCACGTGTCGTACAGCCCGAGGGTGCGCCACATGTTGAACAGCGGCGTCACCAGGGAGATGACGGGGAACATCGAGACCATCAGGGACACCGTGAGCACGATCCGCTTGCCCGGGAAGTCCAGGCGGGCGATCGCGTAGGCGCACAGCGTGGCCAGGATGACGGCGATGATCGTGGCGATCACGGTGATGCCGATCGAGTTGCGCAGCGCCGTGAGGAACAGCTCGCGCGAGCCGCCCACGAAGATCTCCTCGTAGTTCACGGTGGACCACTGGGTGGGCAGCAGCTTGCCGTTGGCGAGGTCGGCGGGCGTCTTGAAGCTGGTCGCGAAGATCGAGAACAGCGGGAAGAGGCACCACACGCCGATCACGACGGTGAGGATCCACCACAGTGCGGTGGCCTTTCCGGTGCCGCGACGGTGGGGCGCGCGGCCCTCAGGCGCGCGGCCCTCGGGGGCGGGAGCGGATGCGGCGGTGCTCACTTGGAACCTCCTCGGTCGGCCAGGTCCACCTTGAAGCCCTTGACGGCGATGACCGCCATGAGGGCCACGCACAGGAACAGGATCACGGAGACCGCCGAACCCATGCCGATCTCGAGCCGGCCGATGGACGTGCGGTAGGCCAGCAGCGAGAGGACCTCGGTGCCGTAGGCGCCGTTGGTCATGATGTAGATGGAGTCGAAGATGCGGAACGCGTCCATCGCGCGGAACAGGACGGCCACCATGATCGAGGCCTTCATGTTCGGCAGGATGACCAGCTTCATCCGCTGCCACCACGAGGCGCCGTCGACGGAGGCGGCCTCGGTGAGGTCGCCCGGCACCTGGGCCAGGCCGGCCAGCAGGAGCAGGGAGATGAACGGGGTGGTCTTCCAGATCTCGGAGAGCATGATCACGAACAGCGCGGTGCTGCCCTGCGCGAACCAGTTCAGGTCCGCGTCGACGCCCGGCAGCCACTCGAACCAGGCGTTGATGTAGCCCGAGTCGATCGAGAACATGTAGAACCACGCGAACGCGGAGACCACGGTGATGATGCCGTACGGCACCAGGATGATCGTGCGGATCAGGCCGCGGGTCTGCTTGATGGCGTGGTGCATGGCCAGGGCCAGCAGGAAGCCGAGGATGAGCTCGACCACCACGGTCACCACGGTGATCAGCAGGGTCACCCCGAGGCCCTTCCAGAACACGGGGTCCGTGAGGATCACGCCGTAGTTGCCCAGGCCCACGAACTCGCGGTCGCCCGGCGCGGTGAGCCGGTACTTGAACAGCGAGTCGTAGAGGGCCTGCAGGATCGGGTACAGGACCACGAACAGCATCACGAAGAACGCGGGGCCGGCCAGGAGCCAGCCGAGACGCGCCTCGGACTTCGCGCGCTGGGACTTCACCCGGCGGGGGCGACGACCCTCGGCGGCGCGCGGGGTGGATGCGGCGGGTGCGGTGTCGACGTGGCTCACAGCAGACGCTCCCCTCTCAGGACTTCCTGGATGAAGTCGTCGGTCTCGGCCGGGGTGGACTCGGAGACGCCCGACGGCGGCGCGTAGCGCTGCTGGATCGCGGTGGAGACCTCGTTGTAGTACGGGGTCTGCGGCCGCGGGGCGCCGAGTTCGAGGGACTCCCGGATGGTGTCCGCCATGGGGTACTTCTCGGCGACCTCGGGGGCGTCGTAGGCCGCCGGGTCGGCGGGCGGGTTGCCGTTCTCGACGAAGTACTGGCTCTGGTGCTCGGTGGTGGTGATGCAGGAGATCGCGTCCCAGGCGAGGTCCTGGTGCTCGGACTTCGCGCCCACCCCCAGGTTGATGCCGCCCACGGGCGGCGCGGCGTCCTCGCCCTCGACGGTGCGGGGGTAGACGGCCCAGCCGATGTCCTCGGGCAGGTCCTCCGGCAGCGAGCCCTCCTCCACGGAGCCGAGGGTGGCCGGCCAGACGAACGGCCAGTTGACCATGAACGAGCCGTTCTTGCCCTGGAAGAGCAGCATGGAGGCGTTCTCGTCCTGCGTCGGCAGGCCGGCGCTGCCGAGACCCTCCTTGCCGATCGTGGAGATGATCCGGGCGGCCGTGCGGCCGGCCTCGGAGTCGAGGTTCGTGGTGACCTCGTCCGTGGGCGCCTCGGCGTTGGGGACGATCTGCTCCCCGCCGCCCTCGATGAGCGCGTTGAGCCACACGGTCATGGACTCCGCACGGGCGCCCTGGACGGCCAGGTCCTTGTCCTGGCTGCGGGCGGCCTCGATCAGCTGGTCCCACGTGACGGGCTGGGACATGTCCAGCCCCGCGGCCTCGGCGACCGACTTGCGGTACCAGAGCAGCTGCGTGTTGGCCCAGAACGGGACCGTGACGAGCTCGTCCTTCCAGCTGGCGGCCGCGAGCGCGCCCTCCAGGGCGTTGTCCTTCGCGTACGCCTGCATCTCCTCCGGCACGGGGGCCAGGAAGCCGGGCTCGGCGAGCTCGGGGACGAACGGCGGGTCGAGGGACATGATGTCCATCGACGTGTCGCCCGCGGCGAGGCGGCGGGTCAGCTGCTCGCGCTGGGAGGCGGCGTCCGTCGGAAGCATGGACGTCTCGACTCTGTACCGGCCGTTCGCGGCGTCGGTGCACTGGGCGGCGATCTTCGCCTGCCCGCCGTCGTCGGGGTTGGTGTACCAGGTCAGGGTGGGCGTCTGCTCGGCCGGAGCACACCCGGCCAGGATCAGCGCGCCCGCGGCGACGGCGCCGGCCAGCGTGGCCCGGCGCCGTTGACGTGCCCGCGTGTCGTGTCTCACAAGTGGAACCTCAATCGATGCGAGTCGGATGTGACGGCCATCATCACGCATCACAGCGATTCCTGCACGTTTCGCGGACCCCTTTCTCAGCGGGCGCGGCGGTTCGTCCGGGCGGTCGGCTCCGCGGCGGCGGGATCCTCGGGCCACGGGTGCTTGGGGTAGCGCCCCCGGTTCTCAGCGCGGACCTGCGCGTAGGGGCCGGCCCAGAAGGAGGGCAGGTCGGCGGTCACGGCGAGCGGGCGACCTGCCGGGGAGAGCAGGTGCAGGACCACCGGCTCACGACCGTCCGCGACAGCGGGGGTGACACGCGCCCCGAAGAACTCCTGCAGCTTGGCGGCGACCACGGGCGGGGTGTCCTCGTGGACGGCCGGATAGTCCACGACGACGGCGCGCCCGCTCGGCACGGGCAGACGCTCGGGGGCGAGCTCGTCCAGCCGCCCCGCCTCCGGCCACGGCAGGGCACCGCGCAGCAGCGCCTCGGCGTCCAGGCGCGCGAGGGGCCGCCCCGCGGCCAGGTCGGCCGCGAGCCCGTCGACCAGCGCGTCCAGGCCGGGCAGCGCCGCGTCCGAGAGGTCCGGCCACGGGGCGCCGAGGACGCGGTGGAGCAGGTGCACCCGGCGGCGCAGGCGTTCGGCTCGACCGCTCGGGTCGAACCGGGCGAGGCCGTCGGCGGCGAGTGCGGCGCGCACGGCCTGCGCGGCGGCGTCGGGGGCGACGCGGGCCGGCGTCTCCGCCAGCACGAGCGCGCCCAGCCGGTCCACGCGTCGGCCGGTGAGCCGGTCCCCGCGCCAGTCGGCGGTGTCCTCGGTGCGCCGCAGGCCCGCGCCGGCGAGCTCGGCGAGCGGCCGGTCGATCGGCGCGGCCGCGCGGATCGCGGCACCCATGCCGGCCGCGTCCCCGGCCACGCGGGCGACCTCGGCCACGGCCAGCCACTCCTGCCCCGCCAGGCCGCCGCCGGCGGCGTCGCGGGGCAGGGCCGCGCGGGTGCCGGAGGTGAGCAGGTACGCGCCCGCCTCCCCCGCGCGTCGGGCGATCCACGCGGGGAAGGCCAGGGCGGCCACGAGGCCGGCGGGGTGGCGCCGCGCGGTCGCCGTCGCCTCGGGCCCGGGCTCGCCCGGGGCGTGGTGTGCGTGCCGACGGGCGAGTCGTTCCAGTCGGTCCGCCTCCCGACGCCAGCGCCCTGCCTCCGGGTGCCGGCCGTCCCGCACGGACGCGACCAGCGCCTCGAGGTCGGCCCCGGGGGCGCGCAGGTCCAGGGCGAGGGCCGCCGTCGCCTCGGCCGCGGGGCGGGGCCCCGTCCACAGTGCCGCGCGCAGGAGGGCGTGGCCGAGCGGCGGGTCCAGGGGCAGCTCGGCCAGGACGGCGCCGTGCGGGGTGATGCGCCCGTCCGCGTCCACCGCGTCGAGGGAGGCGAGCGTGCGCTCGGCGGCGGCCATCGCGTCGGCCGGCGGATCCTCGGGCAGGGTCAGCCCGCGGCCGCCCGGGGCGCCCCACGCCGTGAACGCCAGGGCCACCGGCGCGAGGTCGACGACGGCGAGGGCCGGCGTCGGGGCTGCGGGCGCGGTGCCCAGGGCTGCAGCGGTGTGGCAGCGGACCACGGTGCCGGGGCCGAGGCGGGCGGCGCGGCCCGCGCGCTGGCCGGCGGCCGCCCGCGAGGCCTGGACGGTGACGAGCCCGGCCATGCCGCGCCCCCGGTCCCGGCGCGGCTCGCGGGCCAGGCCCGAGTCGATGACGAGGCGCACCCCCGGCACGGTCAGCGAGGACTCGGCGACCGCCGTCGCGACGACGACGCGCGGCACGGCCGGGTCGGCGCGGCCGGCGAGCGCGGCGTCCTGGTCGGCGGGTTCCTGGCGGCCGTGCAGGACGCGGACCTCGGTGTCCGGGGCGAGCGCGGCGACGCGCCCCGCGACGGCCTCCACCTCGGCCACGCCGGGCAGGAAGACGAGGGCGTCCACGGTCGGGTCGGCGTCGAGCGCCTCGGCGTGGGCGCGTGCGGCCGTGGCCGCGACGTGGTCGAGGAAGGCCCGGTCCACGCGGCCCTCGGCCGTGAGGCGGTGGCCGCGGAAGGGGGTGTGCTCCTCGCGCAGCGGGTGCAGCACGGCCGGGGTGGAGACCACGGGCAGGGGCGAGTCCTCCCCCATGCCGCGGGCCCAGCGGGCGGCCAGGGCCGCCGCGTCCACGGTGGCGGACATGGCCACGAGCGCCAGCTCGGGACGCAGCTGCCGCAGGTCGGCGAGGAGGGCGAAGAGCACATCCGTGTCCAGGTCCCGCTCGTGGACCTCGTCCAGGACCACCGCGCCCACGCCATCGAGCCCGGGGTCGGCGAGGAGGCGGCGCAGCAGCAGGCCCGGGGTCACGAACTCGACGGCCGAGGCCCCGCCGCCCGCCGCGTCGCCGCGCACGGCGTACCCGACGGCGGCGTCCCCGAGCCGAGCCTGCGCGTCGGGGTCGGCGCCGGGCTGCGCGTCGGCCGCGGCGGCCAGCACCGCCGTGCGCAGCCGCCGCCACGCCGCGCGCACCGCGACGCGCCGCGGCTGCGTGACCAGGACGCGCCCACCGCCGTGGTCCGCGAGCCGGACCGCGAGCGCGGGCGGGACCACGGTGGTCTTGCCCGTGCCCGGGGGCGCCTCGACGACGGCCGCCCCGCGCGCGTCCAGCGCCGCCTCGAGGTCGGGCAGGGCGGCGGCGAAGGTCAGGCCAGTGCTGAGGCGGCCCAGAGCGGCGGAGAGGCAGGCGGGGACGGAGACGGGATCGACGGGGGTGGGCATCGGGACCATTGTCGCGAAGAACGCCCGGCTGTTTCTCCGCCACGTGACTGGAGTCGCGGGCACGTGTGCTTGACTGTCGATGTGACGCAGAGTGCAGACGGGCCACAGGCCATGGATTACTTCGACAGGATTCAGAATCGCCTGGAGGGGCGGGAAGCTGGCGTCCCTGGATGGCTGGGGGCGAAGAACGCGACCCGTCAGTTCGCTGCGCAGATCGGGATCAGGACTCCTGAACAGCTCTTCAAGGGGCCGCTGTCCGATCTCGAGCGGTTCGATTTCCCCGAGCGGTGCATCGTCAAGCCTGGCTTCGCCTCCACGTCCATCGGGGTGCATCTGCTCGAACGCCGCGGGGCCGAGCTGTGGGATCTTGTGAAAGACGAGCCTGTGACAGTTCCGGGGCTCATCGAGACGCTGCGTGAGATCGAGGGCAGGTACGACCTGAGCCCCGACGACGGCGAGTTCCTTGTCGAGGAGCTGCTGAGTGACCGTCGTGGAGTGACTCCGCCGGCCGATGTCCGGTGCTACATGTTCCAGGGCGAGTGCGGTTTCGTACTGGTGGAAGACCACATCGCGGGGCCCGCCGCAGCGTCATACTTCAACGGTGACTTCTCACCGATGACGGACGTCCATGACCGATTCGGTGTGCACCCTGGAGTCACTCATCTGGAGTCCATCGTCGACGCTGCAGAACCCCCGGCGGGAGCCGAGGAACTCTTGGCCGTGGCTCGCCGCGTGAGCACAGCGGTGCCTTCGGCGTTCTGCCGCGTGGATCTCTACGACACCCCCGCTGGCCCGGTGCTCGGTGAGATCACGTTCTACCCAGGCACCTTCTTCTATAAGAACCGGAAAGTCATGGCTCCGGAAGAGGCCGCCCGGCTGGGAAAGATGTGGGACGCGGCAGAGAAGCGACTCGCTGGCTCGCTTCTCATCGATGCGCCGAAGCGCAATTGATCGGGCGGGACCAAGAAATACGGCCATAGCCCCCGGCCCTCCGCTTGGCCCGCAGACCAGGCGGAGGACGGGGACGCTCCAGACGGCGCGCCAAGCGCGCCGCCTGACGCCCTCACCAGGCCGTTGCGGCGCCCGCGGAAACCGGGGCCCCCTCCCGGATGACTCGCACCAGGTCCGCGATGGACCCGCTGGGAACACGATGCACCAGGCCGGTGCCCGCGAAGAGGTCCCAGACCGGAAGGTCCGAGGCAGCCACACGAAGCCCGGCGTTCGTCGCCTCCGCCACGGCGTAGCCGAAGGACTCCTTGAGCGACGTGGACACCAACCAGCCGTCCGCGTCCCTGACCGAGCGGTAGAACTCCCCCAGCGCCTGTGGCGTGAGGTTCAGGTAGAGACGCACACGCTCCAGGACGCCCAGACCCGCAGCCTCGGCGAAGAAGCGCTCCGCACGATGTGGGTCGTCCTCCAGGCTCACCACGACATGCCCCACGTACTCCTGGGGAAGAGCCGCTATGACCCTCAGGAAGTGCGCGTACGCCTTCCCCTGGTCGAACCGCCCGACCCACAGCAGCGGAATCGTGCCCGGCCCATCGCCGAATCCGGAGTCGGCGATGAACTGCGCTGACCCCTGCTCTCCGAAAGTCTCGACATCCACGAGGTTGGGCTCCACCGCCAGGCGGAAGCGGAGACGACGCGGAAGCAGCGGCTGAATCTCCCGCGCCATGATCTGGGAGGGCACGACGACGGCGGCCAGCCGGTCCAGTTCCAGCGCTCCGAGTTCCTTCTCGATGACGGGGATGCTGGACGAATGGAATTCATACGTCACGGCGACATGGTCCAATGCCGACAACACGTTGGCCGTGGCCGGGTGGCTGAGGACAGACACGGACTCGTAGTCGAACTGGTGGGCCAGGTGCGTCAGATAGGGCCCCGACCTGCTCTCCTGGATCAGGCGCACGTGGACGTTGGCCATGTCGGAGAATGCGTCCGAGCCCCCTCGGTCGTGAAGGAACACCGCGTCGAACTGGACGTCAGGCTCAGCCTGGGCCCGGCCCCGGATGACGGCGGAGACGCCGCCCTTGGACAGATTGGGGTAGAAGATCAGCTTGCGCATCAGTCGCGTCCCTCCGTCGTGATCCCGTAGTAGGACAGCAGGCGTTCGGCCCGGTCATCCCAGTCGCTCGACTGGACGAAGGACTCCATGGCCTCCCTTTCGCCAGGTGCCCATGGCGTGCTCAGTGCCTCGTCGAGTTTCTCCACGAACTCGTCCACTCCCCGATGGACCCAGGTCGACGGATACGTCTCCACACTCCCCATGGGCGCGGTGACACAACGCAGACCCCATGCGAAGTACTCGTAGATCTTGTTCGGGTCGACCGATCGGGTGAGCGGGATGTCCAGGAACGGGATGAGTCCGGCCTTCCAGCCGGTGACGATGTCCGCCAGCTGCTCGTGGGAGCGGGGGCCCAGAAGGTGGACATTGGAAGGCAGTGACATGCCCTGGGGCGCACCGTGACCGATGATCTCGAAGACGGTCTCCGGCATACGCCGGGCTGCTTCAGCGATCAGCGGCCAATCGAACCAGGAGGGCGTCAGGTGCCCGACGTACCCGGCCACCCGCAGGTGTTCACGTCGGTCGAAGCTCTCCTCAGTCCTCAGGCCCTCCGACTGGTCGATGACGTGACGGTTGACCGCGTTCGGAATGACCGCGTGGTCGCGCAGGGCCGGCCACATCGACACGAGCTTGGCGTCGAGCGCGGTACTGACGCTGACGACCTTGTCGGCCACGATCAGCATCTGCCGCTCCAATGCGGGCGAATACCACTTGGAGTAGCCCACGCGATTGAACTCCTCCATGTCGTCACGGCACTCGTAGACGACCTGCCAGCCAAGGGTCTTCAGCTGGGTGCCGAGGGCGACGGCCCCAATCGACGGAAAGGAGCTGCAGATGTAGGTGTCGCCCATGGACCGCCGTCGGGTAGTCAAGCCGCGCACCAGCCGGCCGAAGTCCTTGCGGGCGACCTGGAGGATCCGATCGGACACCCGCGCCGGGAACTCCTGGAGTGACGAGAACGGCAGGAACACGACCCACACCCCGGCCCTCTCGAAAGCGCGTGCCAGGTTGTTGGGCCGCAGGGACAGCGTCTCGTGTCCGAGCGGAGGTGCGGTGGTGTCGATGACGAGCAGGGTGTCGCCCTCCGGGATCTCCGCGAGGAAGGCGTCGATCTCGGCAGCCGAGGAGCGGACCTCCGTCACGTCGACCTCGGCCTGCATCATGACGTCAGAGTTTCCCCACCCGCGTCGGCCCTGGATGCGGACCCATCGAGCCTGCGACGGGACCGCAATCTGGAACTGCGTCTCAAGGGGGCCTTCTGCGGCCCCCCGCAGCTGGACGAAAGGTCCGAACGTCGGATTCTGGGGGAGGTCCGACGGTCCGGGAAGGGGACGTCCTGCTTCATCCAGGAAGCCGACGGTGAGGAGCGCCGTGCTCTTCTCGGTCGGCAGGCTCGCATGGACGACCCCTTCTATGGAGGCGGTGCCCGGGCTCACCGGCACGTGCTGGACGAAGTCCCATACCCGGACGCGCGTGTCCGGGCTGAACGGGGCCACTGGCGTGTCCAGCGGATGGACGTGGCGCAGGACCATCGGGGCGCCGTTCACGCGTACGGGGAACTCCGGTTTCCACGCGTGGCCCTGCAGCACAAGATGGGCCGCCGAGTCCGGCACCGTGACATCGAAGGCGGTGACGCGCTGGCCTTCACCGCCGGAGAGGTACCGGTACTCTCCCAGGCTCGGCGAGACGTGGGTCCACCCCTCGACCTCCACCCGTTCTCCTGCTGCGTCTTCGAACCTCAGCTGTACCAGCGCCGCCCCTCGCGCATCTGCGTCATTGACGTGCTGGATCGCGACGCTGAGGAGCTCGCCAGGAGCCACTGGAACGTGGTGCGCGAGATCGGAGACGTCGGGCAGGGATTCTCCCGGCCCTTCGGCGTGCTCTAGAAGGATCATCGACCCTGCTTTCCATGAGTTTTATGGCGAGTGGACGGTGCCGCCCGCGGGCACCACGACTCAACATACGTGACCGAGGGTGAACCCCGCTCTTCGTATGCGACATGGTGCTCCACACCGCCTCCGCCACGCTGTCCCGGGGCTGTCCCACTGACTAGGCTGTGACCCATGACCACACCCGTCCAGGAGCACCTCGATCGCCTCACCTCGGCCCACGCGGGCGAGGGGGAGGTCCCGGACGGGGTGGGCGTCGCGATGCTCATGGTGGACGGTCACCGCTACGTCTCCGGATCCATGACGCCCGTGCCGCTCGCCACGCTCGCCTCTCCCCTGTTCCACGCGCAGGCCCTCGAGGACCTCGGCGCGGTGCGGGTGGGCGAGCGCGTGGGAGCCGCCCCCGTGCGCGACCTGGACCACCGGGTCGAGGTGGACGCCGTCACGGGCCTGCCGCACAACCCGCTGCAGAACGCGGGCGCGGTGGCCACCGCCTCCCTCGTGAAGGGCCGCGGTGGCCGCGACCGCACCGCGCGCATGATGCAGCTGCTCTCCGCACTGTTCGACCGCGAGGTCACCGTCACGGAGTCGGCCGCGCGCGCCGAGAACCGCGCCCAGCACCACACCCGGTCCGCTGCCTGGCTGATGAAGTCCCTCGACACCCTGGACGCCGACCCCGAGACGCTGCTCGAGGACATCGCCACGGTGCGTGCCGCCGCCGTGACCGTGGAGGACCTCGCCCTGCTCGCCGGCACCCTCGCGCACGGTGGCGTCCACCCCGTCACCGGGGACCGTGTGCTGAGCGAGGAGACGGTCCGCGGTGTGCTCTCCGTGATGGACTCCTGCGGCATGGACACCCGGGACTCCCGGTGGGCGTACGACGTCGGCCAGCCCGGCTGGGCGTCCACGCGGGGCGGCACGGTGCTCGTGGTGGTGCCGGGCCACCTCGGTCTGGCGCTGCAGTCGGACACGACGGACGAGAACGGGCTCGGCGCCGCGGCGATGGCCGCCCTGCGGACCATCGTCGAGGACTTCGAGCTGCACCCGTCGGTGGTCACCGGTTCCCCGCGCGCGGCTCTGCGCACCCACTACCGGATCGACCAGGCCCCCTCGGGCACGGTGCGCAGCGCCGTCGTCCTCGAGGCGCTCGGGCGGTTCGCGGACACCGTGCACGTGATCGAGCTGGGCGGTCACCTCGGCTTCAGCCAGGTGGACGCGATCGCCCGCGTCAGCCGCGGTCTACCGGAGGTCCTCGAGACGCTCGTGGTGGACATGCGCTCGGTCAGCTCCATCTCCCGTCCGGCCCGGCTGCTGGTGGCCCAGTGGTTCGCCTGCGCGCTGGGCAACGGGCTCGACGTCGTCGTCGTGGACCGGGACGCCGCGGAGATGAAGGAGCTGATGTCGGCCGTCGAGGAGTCCGTGGAGGTGGACCTGCCCGAGCCGCTGCAGGATGAGGCCGAGGGGGTGGACCCCGCCGCCGAGGGCGCGCAGTTCGTGTTCTTCGACTCCCGCTCGCGGGCCGCCCAGTGGGCCGAGCAGCGGCTGCTCTCCCGGCACGCCCCCCACCTGCTGCCGCGGGACGCCCAGGAGGCGGCCGTAGCACCCCTGCTGCAGCACCTCTCCGCGGACGACGCGCGTCTGCTCGAGTCCATGATGGACGAGCGGGTCTACTCGGACGGCCAGATCATCCGCCGCGCCGGCCAGCCGTTCGGCGGCATCTACGTGATCGTCTCCGGCACCGTGGAGCTCTCGGGTCAGGGCACGGGCAGCCGCCGCGTGCGCCGCACCCTGCTCACCCCGGGGATGACGTTCGGCGAGATGGCCCTGGGCCAGCCCGGCCGCCAGCCCTCCACCGTCCGCGCGCGCGGGCCGGTCACGGCGCGAGTCCTCACCGCCCAGGTGATGGTCGCGCTCCAGGAGGGCTTCCCCCAGCTGGCCCTGGCCCTGTGGGAGGCGCTGGCCCGCGACGCGTTCACCGCGCTGGGCCAGCTCATCCGGGAGACCGGCGCGCTGCAGGACTGACGACCCGCGGGGGCAGCGTCCCCGTGGGACGCTGCCCCCACCCCCGTCACCGCCCGAGGACGTGGCGCAACGCGCCCTCCAGTTCGGGGTCGCGCATCTCGTAGCCGGAGGAGACCAGCCGGTCCGCCAGGACCTTCTGGTCGGCCGCGACGGTCTCCACCCGGCCCTCCTCGCCCAGCAGCAGGCGCGGCCCGGCCTCGGGCACCGGGATGACCGCGGGCCGGCGCAGCACCCGCCCGAGCACGGTGGCGAACTCCCGGGCCGTGACCGGCTCGGGCGCCACCGCGTTGACCGGGCCGGTGACGCCGTCGTCGAGCACCGCGTGGGCGAAGGCCCCCGCGATGTCATCCGCGCCGATCCAGCTCAGCCACGGGCTGCCGTCGTGGCTCTCCCCACCCGAGGTCGCGACCGGACCGCCGAGACCCGCGAGGAACAGCGGCAGCACCTGCTGCAGCATGCCCCCGGCCGGGCTCAGGACCACGCCGGTCCGCAGCATCGCGACCCGGATCCCGGCCCCCTCGGCGCGCCGGGCCTCCGCCTCCCAGTCCGCGACGACCTCGGCGAGGAAGTCGTCCCCGGGCTCCAGATCCTCGACGAGGCCGCTGCCGAACGGGCCCGTGCCCGCGTCCGCCCCGTAGTACCCGATCGCCGAGCCGTTCACGAGCGCCCGCGCCCGCGCGTCGTCCCCCTCCCGATCGGCGATCCGGTCGAGCGCGTCCACGAGGGTGCGCGTGCCGCGCACGCGCGAGTCGTGCACGGCCTCCTTGTGCGCGTCCGAGAACCGGCCGGCGATGGGCTCGCCCGCCAGGTTCACGACGACGTCGGCCTCGGCCAGGGCGTCCTCGTCCACGGTCTCCCGGCCGGGGTCCCACAGCGCCGCGTCCAGCGCGCCGGCCTTCTTCGGGCTCCGCACGAGCCGGATGACGCGGTGGCCGCCGGTGGTGAGCAGGGCACAGAGCTGCCGGCCGATCAGTCCGCCGGACCCCGTCACGGCGACCGTGCGAGCCGGCCCGCCGACGAGGGGGCCGGGATGGGCGGCGTGGAAGTCCAGGTCATCGGCCATCACGCGGGCCCGATAGGCGAACTGGCGGCCCAGCTCCGCCTCGAAGGCCTCGTGGGTGCGGCGCGAGGCCGCGGCGCCCAGACCGGGCACGCGGGACACCAGGGACTCCCCCGGCAGGGCGTACTCGATGTGGTCCGTCACGACCGTGCCCCGCCGGCCGTCCGCCGTGTCCGCCTCACCGGGCGCGGCGTCATCGAGCAGGTGCGTGTGCCGCCAGGAGGCGAGAGGGCCGGAGACCATCTCGTCCCGGAACATGCGGCCCTCCTCGTAGGCCGTGTGGCGGGCCCGCCACGGCACCGCGGGCGCGGCCCCGCCGGGCAGGCGGGAGGCGACGGCGTCCGGCAGCAGGCCGGTGAGCATCCCGTGGGCCGCGCCGGCGAACAGGCCGGCCGCCCCGGGGGCCTGGATGCGCAGCCGCGACTCGGAGCCCACGCGGAGGCCGTCCGTGGGTCCCTGGACCACCTCGCCCGCGAAGGGCGGGGTGAGCCGCTCCAGCGCGCCGGGGTTCTCCAGCCAGCGGAAGACCACCTCACGCGGGTGGCGCAGGAGGGTGCGATGCTCGAAGACGCGGATCTCGGTCATGGACGCCAGCCTGACACAGGGAGGGGACGCGCGAACACCTGTCCGGGCCGGGCCGTGCAGGACAATGAGGGGATGGACCTGCTTCCCGAGCTGCGCTGGACCGCCGCCGCCCTGCCCGCCACCGAGCTCACCCTCGTGGCCGTCTTCTCCCCCGAGGACCAGACGGTGCGCGCCTCCGGCGTGGCCGTGCCGGAGGACTCGGAGCCCCCCGCCGCCGCGATCGGGCGCCTCCTCGAGACGCTCATGGACCGGCTCGTGGCCCTGGACCCGGAGACCGCCGACCGCGAGATGAACCCGCGCCCCGTGGAGCCGCGCCCGGGCGTGTCCCAGCCCGTCGCCGACGCCCTGGCCGCCTACGCCGCGGGGGACGTGGCCGCGCTCGACGCCCTCGACGTCACCCAGCCGGGCACCGCGTTCCGGCAGCGGGCGTGGCGGGAGCTGCGCGGCATCGCCCCCGGCTCCCCCGCCACCTACGGCGGCCTGGCCGAGCGGTGCGGGGCTCCGCGGGCCGTGCGTGCCGCCGGCGGGGCGTGCGCCGCCAACCTGGTGGCCGTCGTCGTGCCCTGCCACCGCGTGGTGCGCGCCGACGGCGCCGCCGGCCACTACCTCTACGGCACCGCCGCGAAGCAGGCCCTGCTGGCCCACGAGGCGGCGCGCGCGGGCTGACCGGCCCCTCCCCACGGCAACGTCGGTTGAGTTGTCACGGGTCCCGGGCACGCACACCCGTGACAACTCAACCCGCGTTGCGGACACGAGAAGGGGCCGGGCCGCGCGCTCCACGCACGCGACCCGGCCCCCGGCGCTCAGCCGCTCAGTCGCTCAGTCGCTCAGACGGAGAGCTTGTCCACGATCGCGTTGAGCGTCGCGGACGGGCGCATCACGGAGGTGACCTTCTCCAGCTCCGGCCAGTAGTAGCCGCCCAGGTCCACCGGGGAGCCCTGCACGCCGTTGAGCTCGGCCAGGATGGTCTCCTCCTGGGCCTCCAGCTCCTCGGCGACCGGCTTCGCCGCGGCCGCCAGCTCGGCGTCCTCGGTCTGCTTCGCCAGCTCGCGGGCCCAGTACAGCGCCAGGTAGAAGTGGCTGCCGCGGTTGTCCAGCTCGCCGACCTTGCGCTTCGGGGACTTGCCCTCGATCAGCAGGGTGCCGGTGGCGGCGTCCAGGGTGTCCGCCAGGACCCGCGCGCGGTGGTTCTCGTTCGCGACCGCCTCGTGCTCGAAGGACACGGCCAGCGCGAGGAACTCACCCAGGGAGTCCCAGCGCAGGTGGTTCTCCTCCACCAGCTGCTGCACGTGCTTCGGCGCGGAGCCGCCCGCACCGGTCTCGAACAGGCCGCCGCCGTTGAGCAGCGGGACGACCGAGAGCATCTTCGCGGAGGTGCCCAGCTCGAGGATCGGGAACAGGTCCGTGTTGTAGTCACGCAGCACGTTGCCGGTCACGGAGATGGTGTCCTCGCCGCGGCGGATGCGCTCCACCGAGAGCTTGGCGGCCTCGACCGGGGAGAGGATGCGGATGTCCAGGTCCTCGGTGTCGTGCTCCTTGAGGTACTCCTCGACCTTCTTGATGAGCTCGCGGTCGTGGGCGCGGGTCTCGTCCAGCCAGAACACGGCCGGGGTCTGGGACGCGCGGGCGCGGGTCACGGCCAGCTTCACCCAGTCGCGCACCGGGACGTCCTTGGTCTGGCAGGCGCGCCAGATGTCGCCGGCCTCGACGTCGTGGGAGAGCAGGGTCTCCCCGGCGGAGTTCTTCACGGCCACGGTGCCCGCGGCGTCCATGATGAACGTCTTGTCGTGCGAGCCGTACTCCTCGGCCTTCTGCGCCATGAGGCCCACGTTCGGGACGGTGCCCATGGTGGTGGGGTCGTAGGCGCCGTTGGCCTTGCAGTCGTCGATCACGGCCTGGAAGACGCCGGCGTAGGAGGAGTCCGGGATGACGGCCAGGGTGTCCTGGGTCTGGTCGTGCTTGTTCCACATGCGGCCGGAGTTGCGGATCATGGCGGGCATGGAGGCGTCCACGATCACGTCGGAGGGCACGTGGAGGTTGGTGATGCCCTTGGCGGAGTTCACCATGGCCACGTCCGGGCCGTTCTCGTAGGCGGCGGCGATGGCGGCGCGCACACCCTCGGCGGTCTCGGCGTCGAGCTTGTCCAGGCCGCCCTCGATCGCGGCGAGGCCGTTGTTCGCGGACAGGCCGGCGGCGGCCAGCTGCTCGCCGTACTTCTCGAACAGCTCGGAGAAGTAGGCCTTCACGACGTGGCCGAAGATCACCGGGTCGGAGACCTTCATCATGGTGGCCTTCAGGTGCGCGGAGAAGAGGATGCCCTCCTCCTTGGCGCGCTTGACCTGCTCGGCGAGGAACGCGTCCAGGGCCTTGGCGGACATGAACGTGCCGTCCACGACCTCGCCCTTGAGGACCTTCAGGCCCTCCTTGAGCACGGTGGTCTTGCCGTCCTCGCCGGTGAACTCGATCGTCAGCACGTCGGCGGCCGGCAGGGTCACGGACTGCTCATTGGCGCGGAAGTCGTCCGCGCCCATGGTGGCGACGGCGGTCTTGGAGTCCGGGGTCCACTCGCCCATCGAGTGGGGGAAGCGCTTGGCGTACGCCTTCACGGCCTTCGGGGCGCGGCGGTCCGAGTTGCCCTCGCGCAGCACCGGATTCACGGCGGAGCCCTTGACCGAGTCGTAGCGCGCCTTCGCGTCCTTCTCCGCGTCCGTCTTCGGCTCGTCCGGGTACTCCGGCAGCGCGTAGCCGTGCGCCTGCAGCTCCTTGATCGCGGCGCGCAGCTGCGGCACGGACGCGGAGATGTTCGGCAGCTTGATGACGTTGGCCTCGGGGGTCTTCACGAGCTCGCCGAGCTCGGCGAGGGCGTCCGCGGTGCGCTGCTCCTCGGGCAGGACGTCCTTGAACGCGGCGAGGATGCGGCCGGCCAGCGAGATGTCACGGGTCTCCAGCTCCACGCCGGCGGTGCCCGCGTAGGCGCGCACGATCGGCAGCAGCGACGCGGTGGCCAGCATGGGCGCCTCGTCCGTGAGCGTGTAGATGATCTTCGACATGCGGATGATCTCTCCTTCTGGCCGCACTCGAGACGCGGCCCTCGTCGGCAGGGAACGGGTGACTCGCCGCCAATCTACCCGGCGTCTCGGACGCGCCACACCGTGTGTGGCTCGGCGTCAGCGCCCCGGCCGTCGCCGGTGCCCTCGCCGGGCCGGGAGGGGTCGCTCGGGTACCAGGGGGGCGTCGGGTCGGAGGGGGCGCCCTCCGACGACGGCGGCGTGGATCGTGGCCGGCTCAGGTGCCCCGCACGGCCTGGGCGATGAAGAAGGAGACGACCAGGCCGAGGGGCTCCACACCATCGGCCCGCCGCGCTCAGCCGTGGAAGAAGTGGCGCGCCCCGGTCAGGTACAGGGTC
Source organism: Micrococcus sp. KRD070 (assembly GCF_017168435.1). Taxonomy (NCBI): domain Bacteria; kingdom Bacillati; phylum Actinomycetota; class Actinomycetes; order Micrococcales; family Micrococcaceae; genus Micrococcus; species Micrococcus sp. KRD070. The sequence continues at coordinate 53,815 of NZ_JABFNH010000017.1, read as the reverse complement.
ACGCCGGCGGCCTCGGCCGCGGCCACGACCTCCTCGTCCCGGACGGAGCCGCCCGGCTGGACGACGGCCTTCACGCCGGCGTCGATGAGGATCTGCAGCCCGTCCGCGAACGGGAAGAACGCGTCCGAGGCGGCCACGGACCCGCGGGCCCGCTCGGGGGCCCCCTCCCCGGAGACGTTCTCGGCGCCGCCGGCGCTGCTCACGTCCTGCCCGCCGGTCTGCGCGGCGCCCAGGGTGTTGGCGCGCTCGACGGCCAGGCGGCAGGAGTCGAGGCGGTTGACCTGGCCCATGCCCACGCCGACCGTGGCGCCGTCGTGGGCCAGCAGCACGGCGTTGGACTTGGCCGCGCGCACGGCGCGCCACGCGAAGGCCAGGTCGGCCAGGACGGCCTCGTCGGCGGCCGGGCCGGCGGCGAGGGTCCAGGTGGCCGGGTCGTCGCCGTCCGCGTCCACCGCGTCCGCGATCTGCAGCAGCATGCCGCCGGAGACCTGCTTGGCCTCCACGGCGTCCCGCAGGAAGCCCTCGGGCAGGCTCAGCAGGCGCAGGTTCTTCTTGGCGGAGAGGATCTCCAGGGCCTCGGGCTCGAACGCCGGGGCCACGACGACCTCCGTGAACACGTCCTTCACCTGGGCGGCCATGGCGGCGGTGACGGGGCGGTTGGCCGCGATCACGCCGCCGAACGCGGAGACCGGATCGCACGCGTGGGCCTTGGCGTGCGCCTGCGCGATGTCCGTGCCCTCGTCCGTGACGGCCACGCCGCACGGGTTGGCGTGCTTGACGATCGCCACGGCCGGGACCGGGTGGTCGAAGGCGGCGCGCACCGCGGCGTCGGCGTCCACGTAGTTGTTGTAGCTCATCGGCTTGCCGTGCAGCAGCTCGGCCTGCGCGATGCCGGGGGCCGCCGAGGAGTCCAGGTACAGCGCCGCGGGCTGGTGCGGGTTCTCGCCGTAGCGCAGGATCTGCGCGCGCTCGAGGGAGAAGCCGGCGTAGGGCGGGAACACGGGGATCTCGTCGGCGTGCGTGTCCTCGCCGAAGTGGGCGGCGGTCCAGGCGGCCACGGCGTTGTCGTACGCCGCGGTGTGGGCGAAGGCCAGGGCGGCCAGGCGCCGGCGGGCACGCAGGTCGAAGCCGCCGGACTGGGCAGCCTGGACGACCTCGCCGTAGCGGGCCGGGTCCACGACGATCGCCACGGACGCGTGGTTCTTCGCCGCCGCGCGCACCATGGACGGCCCGCCGATGTCGATCTGCTCGACGACGGCGTCCTCCGCGGCGCCCGAGTTCACGGTGTCCACGAACGGGTAGAGGTTCACGACGACGAGGTCGAACGGCTCCACCTCGAGCTCGCGCAGCTGGGTCACGTGGTCCTCACGACGACGGTCGGCCAGAATGCCCGCGTGCACGCGCGGGTGCAGCGTCTTCACGCGGCCGTCCAGGCACTCCTGGAACCCGGTGACCTCGGCGACCTCGGTGACGGGCACACCGGCGGCGGCGATGCGCTGGGCGGTGGAGCCGGTCGAGACGATCTGCACGCCCGCGGCGTGGAGCCCGGTGGCGAGCTCCTCGAGGCCGGTCTTGTCGTACACGGAGATCAGGGCCCGCTTCAGGGGCACCGTGTCCAGGACGGTGGGGATGGGCTGGGCAGAGGTCACGAGGGGGCGCTCCTTCGAGGGGGTCCGGGTGCATCCCCAGCATAGGCCGGGCCGCATAATGGCCCAGGCGTCCACGTGACGGACCGCCCCCTGTCTCTGATACACATCTCCGAGCCCACGAGACGCGTAGTAATTTCGTATGCCGACTTCTGCGTGAACAAAACCTACGGGCCAATGCCGAAGAACGACAGAATCGCGTTGTTGATCAACCCAAACGAGTTTACTACGCGTCTCGTGGGCTCGGAGATGTGTATAAGAGCCAGCGCCCGACGTCGTCTCCCCCGACGCCGCCCTGCCCACCGGCGAGGCGGTCGTCCAGGAGCTGCCGTGGCGCTGGTCCGTCCAGGGCCGCATCTTCCTGATCGGCGGCCTGGGCTTCATGTTCGACGCGTGGGACGTCACGCTCAACGGCGTGATGATCCCCTTGCTGCGCGAGGAGTGGGCCCTGGACAAGGCCGACGCCGCGTGGATCGGCACCGCCAACCTCATCGGCATGGCCGTGGGCGCGTTCCTGTGGGGCACCATCGCGGACCGCATCGGCCGCAAGGCGGCGTTCGCGTGGACGCTCGCGATCTTCTCCGTGTTCACGATCGCGGGCGCGCTGACGGACTCGCTGCTGTGGTTCGCGCTGTTCCGCTTCGTGGCCGGTGTGGGCCTGGGCGGCACGATCCCCGTGGACTACGCACTCGTGGGCGAGTTCACCCCGCGCCGGCTGCGCGGCCGCGTCCTGGCCGCGATGGACGGCTGGTGGCCCGTCGGCGCCGCGCTGTGCGGCCTCGTCTCCGCCTGGCTCGTGGGCACGTGGGGCGACTGGCGCCTGCCCCTGCTGGCCATGGTCCTGCCGGCCCTGCTCGTGTTCGTCGTGCGCCTGGGCATCCCCGAGTCCCCGCTGTTCCTGATGAGCCGGGGCCGCGAGGCACAGGCCCGCGCCGTCATCGACCGCATGGTGGCGGCCACCGGCGCGCCTCGCCGGCCCTACACGATGCCCCCGGCCGAGCCGGCCCGCTCCGGCGGCGTCGGCGCGCAGCTCGCCGCGGTCTGGCGGTTCTCCCCGCGCATCACCGCGGTCGCCTGGGCCCTGTTCGTGGCCATCATGCTCGTCTACTACATCGCGCTGCAGTGGCTGCCGACGTTCCTCATCGACGCCGGCTACGCGGAGGGCCGCGCCTTCATCATGACCTCCGGCATGGCCGCGGCCGGCCTGCTCGGCGTGGTCGTGGCCACCGCGCTGATCGAGGTCACCGGCCGCCGCTGGCTGCTGGCCGTCAGCGCCGTCGTCGCGAGCGCCCTGACCGTCTGGCTGGCGAGCGTGCTGGACGTGCCCGCTGCGGTGCTGCCGCTCGTGCTGGCGTTCGGCTTCGTGGTGCAGGTCGCGATCCCGGTGCTCTACACGTACGTCTCCGAGCTGTACCCGACGACGCTGCGCGCCTCCGGCTTCGGCTGGGCGTCGGCGGCCTCGCGGGTGGGCGCGGGCCTGGGTCCGCTGCTCTTCGTGGGCACGCTGGTCCCCGCCCTCGGGCTGCCGGGGGCGTTCGCCGTCACCGGCGGGCTCGTGGTCCTGGCCTGCGCGGCGATGCTGGCGCTGGCCCCGGAGACCCGCGGCCGCGCCCTCGAGGTCAGCGCCGACTGAGCTCGCCGAGCACGCGCAGCAGCAGGGCCCGCTCCTGGACCTTGATGCGCTCGTGCAGCTCGGCCTCGGTGTCCGTGTCCAGCACGGGCACCGCGGCCTGCGCGAGGATCGGGCCGGTGTCCACGCCCGCGTCCACCACGTGCACGGTGCAGCCGGTGACCTTCACCCCGTGCGCCAGCGCGTCCCGGACGCCGTGGGCCCCCGGGAAGGACGGCAGCAGGGCCGGGTGGGTGTTGAGGATGCGGCCCTCGAACCGCTCGAGCAGCGGGGCGCCCAGGATCCGCATGAACCCGGAGCACACCACCCAGTCCGGCGCGTAGGCGGCGACGGCGTCCGCGAGCGCCTCGTCCCACGCGCGCCGGTCCGCGTGGTCCTTCGGTGACACCACGAATGTCTCGATCCCGTGGGCGCGGGCGCGCTCCAGGCCGCCGGCGTCGGCGACGTCGGCGCCCACCGCGGCGATCTCCACGTCCAGGGCGCCGGAGGCGACGGCGTCGAGGACGGCCTGCAGGTTGGTGCCGGAACCGGAGACGAGGGCAACGATGCGCATGCGCCCATCGTAGGGTGAGGGGGTGTCCGCCCCCGTTCCCTCCTC
>NZ_JABFNH010000017.1:46574-49841 GCF_017168435.1 Micrococcus sp. KRD070 | reverse complement strand
CAGCAGCGCCACGGACTGCCACAGCCGGGCGCCCCGGACCCCGGCCGCGTCCGCACCGGCCGTGCCCTGCTGTGGCAGTCCGTGGCGCTGCTGGGGATGGTGCTCTCCTTCTCCCTCGTGCTGCCGTGGAAGCTGATCGCCCTCGCGCTGGGGCTGGTCGCCCTCGTGCTCGGCGTGCGCGTGTGGGTCACGAGCCGCGGCGCCGAGCGCTCGGGGCTGCCCCGCGCGGTGGCGTCCGCCGGCATGGCGATGGCGCTGATGGGCATGACGACGGCGGCGCTGCCGCTGCTCGCGTGGGACGCGACGGTCCAGCTCGAGCAGTGCAGCGCCTCCGCGCTCACCGTGCGGGCGCAGCAGGCGTGCGCGGACGAGTTCACCCGTCAGGTGGAGGAGCGCACGGGGGTGCCCCAGCTGCGGCCCTGAGCCGCGGGCGTCAGTCCCGCGCCCGGCGCGGGGACGGCCGGTCGCGCAGGCCCGAGGCGCGGTCGCCGGACCGCGGCACCGCCGTCGTCCCGTCCCGGTGCCCGGCCACGGCCAGGGCGGTGAGGTAGCCGGCCGCGCAGCCCAGCGCGACCCACCCGGCGACGGCGGCGCACACCGCCCAGACGTGGGAGCCGATGTCCGTCAGCGTGCCGAGCCCGAGCGTCCCGGAGGTGAGGGCCAGCGGCACGAGCAGCAGCAGCCCCGTGAGCAGTCCGGTGAGCACGGCCAGGGCCAGCGTGGACAGCGTCAGGGACACCGCGCGGCTGCCGTGGCGGGTGTGCAGCCAGTCGTCGAGGTGGTTCTCCCCCTCCCGCAGCAGCCACACGCCGGCCACGGCGCCGGCGCCGATCGGCACGGCCAGCAGGAGCAGCTGCCACGGCGACCACGTCCCGGGCAGCGCACCCAGCGCCGGGAGGGCGGGCGCGGTGGCCGGCGTCGCGCCGAACACGGAGTAGAGGCTGTCCGCGCCCACGGAGAACCCCGGGCCCGCCGTCCACGCGATCGACCACGCGGTGAACGTGGGCAGCCAGCCGATCTGCAGCAGCGCCACCAGCAGGCCGCCCAGCGGGCCGCCCCCGATCGCCTCGGCCACGGTGACGACGGCGGTCCACTCGACGGCCAGCCGCCCCGCCACGAGCAGCGCGTTCAGACCCGTCAGGGCGAGCACGGCGACGACCGCGGCGCGCACCACGGACCACGCGTACGAGCCGGCCCAGCGTTCGTACTGCGACCGCCGCGAGATCCGCTCCGTGAGGTCCAGGCCGATCAGGTGCGCCCAGGTGCCGGCCTCGCGCCGCGCCCCCGCGAGGGCGGCGACGCCGAAGAGCAGGGCGGGCAGCAGCGCCGCCGGGGCGGGGTGGGCCGTCAGCTCGTCCGTGCCGGGCAGGAACGCCACGGCCAGCCCCACCAGGGCGTAGGCCCCCACCGCGCCCACGAAGGCCTGCCACGCCTGGTCCCGGTAGGACGCGCGGGCCAGGCGCCGGCCGGCCCGCCAGGACAGCGCGAGCGGGACCAGGGTCAGGCCCCACGGCACGAGCCACGCCGTGCCGGTGATGAGGTGATCCGGCGCGGTGGGCATGGCCGTGGCCACGGTGACGGGCACCGCGTGCAGGGCCAGCCACAGGACGCCGCCCACCTGGACGGCGCCCTCGATGGTCGGCCGCTCGAACCCGCCCGTGGCCCACACCGCGAGGGTGGGGACCGTGACCGCGAGCAGGCTGATCATCGCCGTGACGAGCGCCTCAACCACCCCCTGCAGCCACAGCGGCAGGGGGACGGGGCGCAGCAGGCGGGGCGCAGCGGGGCGGGAACTCACCCGTCCATGGTGCCACCCGACTCCGGGCGGCGCCTGGACGGGGCGGGCCGCGCGGGCCGGTGCGACGACCGTCACGCGTCCCGAGAGTTCACCGCGGGGTCACCGGGCCGTCGTCGGCGGGTGTCCCGGCCGTGGTCCGGGGTCCTTAGCGTCGGCCACGTGCGTGTCGTCGTGGTCGCCGAATCGTTCCTGCCCCATATGAACGGGGTCACCAACTCCATCCTCCAGGTGCTGCGGCACCTGCGGGAACGGGGCGACGAGGCGATGGTGGTCGCCCCGGCCGCCTCGTGGTCCGCCGGGTGGACCCAACGCGCGGGCGCCGGTGAGGCCCCCCGCGAGGTCGAGGGCTTCCCCGTGCGCACCCTGCCCTCCGTGCCCCTGACCGGGTACACCTCCGTGCGGGTGGCCGCCGGCACGGTGGGCCGGCTGCGCGGCATGCTCGCCGACTTCGCCCCGGACGTGGTGCACATCGCCTCCCCCTTCGTGCTGGGCTGGCGCGCGGTGCAGGCGGCCGAGGAGCTCGGCATCCCCTCCGTGGCCGTCTACCAGACCGAGGTCCCCGGCTACGCGGCCCGGTACGGCGCCCCGTGGCTGGAGGACGTCCTGTGGAGCCACGTGGCGCGCCTGCACAACACGGCCACGCTGACGCTCGCGCCGTCGTCGTTCACCGTCCGACAGCTGCACCGCCAGGGGGTGCGACGCGTGCACCTGTGGGGCCGCGGCGTCGACTCCCGCCGATTCCATCCCGCCAAGCGGGACGAGGCGCTGCGCGCCGAGCTCGCCCCGAACGGCGAGAAGCTCGTGGGCTTCGTGGGGCGGCTGGCGCACGAGAAGCAGGTCGGGGACCTGCGCGTGCTCTCGGACCTGCCGGGCACCCGCCTCGTGGTCATCGGCTCCGGGCCGCTGCGCGAACAGCTCGAGCGGGAGCTGCCCGGCGCGCACTTCGCCGGCTTCCAGGGCGGCGAGGACCTCGCACGCCACGTGGCCAGCCTGGACCTGTTCGTGCACCCCGGCGAGTCCGACACCTTCGGCCAGACACTGCAGGAGGCGATGGCCTCGGGCGTGCCCGTCGTCGCCGTCGGCCGCGGCGGCCCCCTCGACATCGTGGACGCCTCCCGCACCGGCTGGCTCTACCCGCCCGGCGAGCTGGACGAGCTGCGCCGCCACGTCGCGGACCTCGTGTACGACGACGTCAAGCGGGCCGCGTTCGCCGACGCGGCGTGGGCGTCGGTGCAGGGCCGGACCTGGCCGGTGCTGTGCGAGCAGCTCGTGGGCTACTACGAGAAGGCGATCGCGGTGCAGGAGCGCCGCCGCGTGGAGCTGGCCCGCCGGCTGCTGACGGCGCCGTCGCTGCTGGCCGCGCGCGTGTTCGGCTGAACCCCGGGACGGACACCGGGCGGGCGCCCGGCGGCCCGGGTCTCGCGTCCGGAGCCGTGGCTAGGGTGGCGGGCATGGACGCCACCCCGCAC
>NZ_JABFNH010000017.1:40448-46474 GCF_017168435.1 Micrococcus sp. KRD070 | reverse complement strand
CCCCTGCCCGATCCCGCCGCGCCCCGCCGCCTCGCCGGCAAGGACGTGCACCCCGTCGGCCTCGGATGCATGAACATCGTGCACGGCTACTCCGGATTCCTCGACGACGACGCCGCCGTCGACCTGCTCACCCGCGTGCTGGACGACGGCACCGACCACCTGGACACCGCCACCCTCTACGGCGGCGGCCGCAGCGAGGAGCTCGTGGGGCGCGCGCTCGCCCGGGCGGGGTCGGACGTCCGCGAGCGCGTGCTGCTCGCCTCCAAGAGCGGGCTCGTGCGGGACGGGCAGCGGCGGATCGACGGCCGCCCGGAGACGCTGCGCGCGCACGTGGACGCCTCACTGCGCCGGCTCGGCCAGGACCGGATCGACCTGTACTACCTGCACCGGCTGGACCCGGAGGTCCCCGTCGAGGAGTCCGTGGGAGCGCTCGCGGAGGCCGTCACGGACGGCAAGATCGGGGCGATCGGCCTGTCCGAGGTCTCGGCCGTCACCCTGACCCGGGCCGTGGCCGTCCACCCGATCGCGGCCGTGCAGTCCGAGTACTCCCTCGCCACCCGCAACCCCGAAGGGGGCGTGCTCGAGGCGTGCCGCCGCCATGGGACCGCCTTCGTGGCCTTCTCCCCCATCAGCCGCGGCCTGCTCACGGACGCACCGCCGCGGCTGGGCGGGCTGGACGCGGGAGACCTGCGGCACCGGCTGCCCCGCTTCGCCGAGGGCCACTACGAGGCCAACCTGACGCTGCGCGAGGCGCTCTCGGCCGAGGCCGTCCGGCTCGGGACGAGCACGGCGGGGCTCGCCGTCGCCTGGGTCCTGGCCCAGGGCAAGGACGTCCTGGCGATCCCGGGCACCACCTCGTGGGACCACTGGCTCGAGGACCGGGGCGCGCACGAGGTGCGGCTGACCCCGGCCGACGTCGCCCGGCTGGACGGCCTCGTCAATGACGCGACCGTGGCGGGCCCGCGCTACAGCGAGAGCCAGCAGGCCAGCATCGACACCGAGGCGGCGCCGCCGCGCTGAGCCGAACGCGGGGCCCGGGGTGGCCCGCGTCTCATTTCGGCAACAGAGCGCGCTCCCTGTCAGGATGGGCGTCAGGCACCGCGGCCTCCTCCGACCGCGGCGCGCCACGGCGGGGGCACCGCGGGGCGTCTTTATCCCGACGTCCGAGGAGGACACCATGAATGAGTCTCTGGAGACCCTGCGCGACGAAGTGTTCGCGCGCAACCCCGGCGAGGCCGAGTTCCACCAGGCGGTGTCCGAGGTGTTCGAGGCGCTGGGGCCGGTGGTGCAGCGCCACCCCCAGTACGTCGAGGCCGGGGTCATGCACCGCCTCTGCGAGCCGGAGCGCCAGATCATCTTCCGCGTCCCGTGGATCGACGATGCCGGCGTCGTGCAGGTCAACCGCGGGTTCCGCGTGGAGTTCAACTCGGCGCTCGGCCCGTACAAGGGCGGGCTGCGTTTCCACCCCTCCGTGTACCTCGGGATCGTCAAGTTCCTGGGCTTCGAGCAGATCTTCAAGAACTCGCTCACCGGCATGCCGATCGGCGGCGGCAAGGGTGGCTCGGACTTCGACCCCGCCGGCAAGTCCGACCGCGAGATCATGCGGTTCTGCCAGTCCTTCATGACGGAGCTGCATCGCCACATCGGTGAGCACACGGACGTGCCGGCCGGTGACATCGGCGTGGGCGCCCGCGAGATCGGCTACATGTTCGGCCAGTACAAGCGACTGACCAACCGCTTCGAGGCCGGCGCCCTCACCGGCAAGGGCCTGACGTGGGGCGGCTCGCTGGTCCGCACCGAGGCCACCGGCTACGGCGCCGTGATGTTCGTCGACTCCATGCTCCGCACGCGCGGCGAATCCATGGACGGCCAGCAGGTGCTGATCTCCGGCTCCGGCAACGTGGCCATCTACGCCGCGGAGAAGGCCGCCGCGCTCGGGGCCACCGTGCTCACCGCGTCCGACTCCTCGGGCTACATCGTGGACCCGGACGGCCTCGACCTGGACCTGCTCAAGCAGATCAAGGAGGTCGAGCGTGCCCGTATCTCCGAGTACGCCGAGCGCCGCGGCGGGCGGTCCCGCTACGTGACCGGCGGCAGCGTCTGGGACGTCGAGGGCACCGTGGCCCTGCCGTGTGCCACCCAGAACGAGCTCGACGAGTCCGCCGCGCGGACCCTGCTGAAGAACGGGGTGAAGGCCGTGGCCGAGGGCGCGAACATGCCCTGCACCGAGGCGGCCGCCCACCTGTTCGTCGACTCCGGGACGCTGTTCGGCCCGGGCAAGGCCGCCAACGCGGGCGGCGTGGCGACGTCGGCGCTGGAGATGCAGCAGAACGCCTCGCGGGACTCGTGGAGCTTCGACTACACCCACGACCGGCTCGAGCAGATCATGCGCGACATCCACGACCGCTGCGTGGAGACCGCCGAGGAGTACGGCACGCCCGGCAACTACGTGGCGGGGGCGAACATCGCCGGGTTCATCAAGGTCGCCGACGCGATGATCGCCCAGGGCGTGGTCTGAGGCCTGGCCCTGCCCCTTCCGTGATCCTCCGCCGCCCTGCGACATCACCGCCGTTCTGACGCGCGGTGATGTCGCAGGGCGGCGGTCGCTCGAGGGCACCCGACTCCTGCACAGGCTCCCCGACGTCGGGTGCCCTCCACCGCCGACGCGGCCGACCCCTCACGCCCCGGACGGGCCCACGACACTGGGCCGCATGACCCTGCTCTCCGACCACTCGCGTGCGCTGCTCCCGGGACGCGGGCCCCTGCTCAGCGCGGCGGACCCTCACGACGGGGCGGCGCGGCGTCGTCTCGAACGCGCCTGGACCCGCGGGGTCCTCGTGCGGCTCTGCCCGCGCGTCTACATCAGCGTCAGCGACTGGGCCGCGCTGCGTCCGTGCGACAGGGCGGTCGTGTCCGCCGTCGCCCTCTCGATCGCCCGCCCCGCGACGGTGTTCACGGGCCTGACCGCGGCCCGGCTGCACGGTCTGGGGCCAGCCGTCGAGCCGCCCGCGCTCGAGCTGCGCGCCCCCTCGCCCGGGCATCACGGCTGCGGTCCGCTGACCCGCCGTCCCCCTCGCCCCCTCCCTGGTGGCCCACGACCGCCGGCTTCCCGTCCCGCCGCGCCGCCGACCCCGGTGGGGGCTGCCGGAGGCGGCCCCCGCCGCGCCTCAGCCGGTCGAGGCCGTCCTGTCGGACGGGCAGAGCCTGGGAACCGTCCTGGCGGATCCGCTGCCCACGGTGCTGCTGGTGCTGGGGGCGGCCACCCCGTTCCGCGACGCCGTGGCCCCGCTGGACGCGCTCGTCCGAGCCCGGCCCGAGGAGGCCGCACGCTGGGCGAGGCAGGCGGAGAGCCGACTCAAATCCGCGGCCGCCCTCCGCCGATTCGAGCGGGCCTGGCACTTCGCGGACGCGCGGGCGGAATCCGCCGGCGAGTCCTACAGCCGGGCCAGCATCCACGAGCTCGGCTTCGTCCCGCCCACGGCGCTGCAGCATCGCCACCGGGATGCGAACGGACGCGAGGTGGCCCGCACGGACTTCTGGTGGGAGCAGGTGCGGGTGTACGGGGAGTTCGACGGGCTGGGCAAGTACGACCTGTCGTTCTTCGACGGTGACGACACGGCCCGCCGCGCCAGCATCCGCCGGGAGAAGGAACGGGAGGTGGCCCTGCAGCTGGTCACCCGGGCGGGCGCGCATTGGACGTGGGGAGACCTCCTGCGGCCGGACCGGCTGGCGCGGATCCTCACCGCCGCGGGCGTCCCCCGCTCGGTCTGATCCACGGCCGTCCCACGGGCCCGGTCCCGACCTCCGCGAGCCCGAGCGTTCGACCTCCGCTCTGCGACATCACAGCCGTGCTGCACGGCGGTGATGTCGCTGGGCGGCTGCCGGGCAGTCAGCAGCCCACATCAGCCTGCCTCAGCCGGCCAGCGCCGCCCGCTGCTCGGGGCTGATGCGCACGGGGCGGCCCGTCTGCCCGTCGACGAACACCATGACGGACGTCGCGGTGGCGCAGAGGGTGTCGTCGACGCCGTCGTGCAGGGCGTAGCCCACGTGCACCGAGGCGGCCTTCACGGCGTCCACGCTCACCACCACGCGCAGCGGCACGGGGCGGTAGGGCATCTGGGCCCGGTACTTCACAGTGTGCTCGGAGATGAACGTCCGCACACCGGGGGCCACCCCCTCGAGGAGGTCGATCGGCGGGGCCTGCCCGCCACCGGCGCCGGTGTTCGCGGGCACGCCGAAGGCCGCCACGCGGGCCTCCTCCAGCAGCTGCACCACGGCGATGTTGTTCACGTGGCCGTAGGCGTCCATGTCCGCCCAGCGCAGCGGGATGCGGACCTCGACGGAGCGCGAGGCGGTCATCGGGCGGCCTCCTCGTCCGCGGGCCGGCCGTCGCGCTGCCCCGGGGCGTCGAGGGTCGCCGGCGCCTCGTCGTCACCGAGGATGTCCTCGCGCCATGCCTCGGGCTGCACGTCCACGAACTCGACGGGCAGGATGCCCAGGTCCTCGAGCTGATTGGACAGCGTGGCCCCGTCCGGGCCGTAGCACCACGGGATGCCCGGGGTGGAATGGCGGGTGTCCTCCGCCCGGCCGCCCGCGAGCAGCGCCTGCGAGGGGGTCAGCTGCCGGATGACGATCGCCTTGACCCGGTCGGGGTGGCGCTGCGCGAACTCGGCGTAGATCTCGGGGTCGTGCTGGCCGTCGTCGCCCACCAGGATCCACTGGATGTCCGGGAACTGCTCGGCGAGGCGCTCGAGCTGGACCCTCTTGTGCTCCTGACCGGAACGGAACCAGCGGTCCCTCGTGGGCCCCCAGCTGGTCAGCAGCAGAGCGCCGAGCGGGTAGAGGTTGCGGCCCAGGAAGCGGGTGAGGGTCTGCGCCACGTTCCACGCGCCCGTGGACAGGTACAGCACGGGGGCCTTCGGCTCGAGCTCGGCGATCCGGCGCAGCAGCACGGCGATCCCCGGAGTGGGCGTGCGGGCGTGCTCGTCGATCACGAACGAGTTCCAGGCCGCCAGCAGGGGGCGGGGCAGCGAGGTGACCACCACGGTGTCGTCGATGTCCGAGACCAGGCCGATCCGCGCGCCCGGCTCGCAGATGTACAGGTCCATGACGGCGTGCTCCTCTTGGCCGCCGACGTGGAGGGTGGCGGTCTGCCAGCCGGGCTCCAGCTCGACGTCCAGCACGACGTCGACGACGCCCATCCGGTCCGTGCGCACCGTGGTGCGCAGGTCCCCCACCTGCACCTCCACCTCGGCGTAGGCCATGGGCGGGGCCACGAAGTTGCGCCAGCCGCGCACGCCGTCCGCCACCACCTTCGACAGCCGACGGCCGTTCATGAACTCCTCGTCGGAGGCGATCACCACACGGGAGAGGATCCGCACCCAGCTGGTGCTGCCGTAGCCCGTGAACGCCATGACCGTCGGCACGTTGCCGGCACGCAGCGCGCGGGCGCGGTGCCAACGGTTCCACCCCTCCTGCAGGTGCGTGGCGACGTTCTCCACGGGAGTGGGGTCACCGGAAGGGGCCAGGCGGCCGCGCCGGGGCGCGGGCGTGGGGGCGTCGGAGGCTGCGGGCATGCGCCCAGTATTCCGCACCGTGCGCTCTCAGCGGATCTCGGGGACCAGCGCGGTCAGGCGGTCCAGCATGCGGCCGACCTTGCCGTTCTCGATCGCGGCGGCCACGTGCCCGTTCGCGAACCGCTCGCCGCGCACCAGGTAGGTGAACAGCGTGCCGAGGTCGGCCAGGGACGCCTCGGCGATGCCGGCCTCGCTCACCCGGTCCACGTTCCGCAGGTAGTCGACGTCGATGCCCGCCAGCTCCTGCGCGGCCACGAGGCCGGGGAACACGCGGTCGTCGTAGTCCGGGTAGACGCCGCCGAGGGTGCCGGGCGCGGGGGCGCCGTAGGAGGCGATCGGCCGGGCCTCGGTGCCGTAGCCGGCGGCGAGCAGCTCGCGCAGCGCACGCACGGCGGCCACGCGCTGGGGCGTGGGGGTCTGCGGGCCGGTGAGGGAGGCGTCGTCGTCGGG
>NZ_JABFNH010000017.1:38742-40348 GCF_017168435.1 Micrococcus sp. KRD070 | reverse complement strand
GCCCTGCCCTGCCCCGCCGAGCTGCGCGCGATCGCCCTCGACGCCGCCCGCGCGGTCGTCGGCGACCTCGCCGCCGCCTTCCGCTCCCCCACCGCCATCGGGCCCGAGGCCAAGACCACGCACCACGACCTCGTCACCGTGCACGACCGACACACCGAGGCCCGGCTCGTCGCCGCGCTCACGACGGCGGTCCCCGGCTCCGGCGTGCTCGGCGAGGAGCTCGGGGCGCAGGCCGGCACCGGTGAGGCCGCCCGGCTGACCTGGATCGTCGACCCCATCGACGGCACCTCCAACTTCACACACGGCTTCGCGATGTTCTCGGTGTCCCTGGCCGCCGAGGTCGACGGCGAGGTGGTGGCCGGCGTCGTGCTGGACCCCGTGGGCCGGCTGGCGTTCTCCGCCGACGCGGACGGCGCCTACCTCACCCGCGGCGACGGGCCGGAGCGCCCGCTGGCCGAGGTCGGCCGGCCGGCGCCGGCCGGCGGCGAGCGCGCCCAGAACCTCGTGACCTCCTATCCGGCGGGCGAGGCGCTCGCGCGCGAGGGCGAGGACGCGCTGCGCCGCTTCGGGCGGCTCGTGACCGCCCACGCGACCGTGCGCCGCACCGTCTCCGGCGCCCTCGAGCTCGCCCACACGGCGGCGGGCTGGGCCGACGCCGCGCTGTACGTGGACACCAAGCCCTGGGACGTCGCGGCGGGGCAGCTGATCCTGCGCCGCGCCGGGGGCAGGTGGCTCACGCCGGACCCGGCCGCGCCGTCGTCGGGCCGGCTCGTCGACGACGGCCCGCGCGCCCACACGTGCCCGTTCGCGCTCGCCGTCGCCCCGGGCCGCGAGGCGCCGACGACGGCGGCGGTGCTGGGTGACATCGTCGCCTCGCGGGCGACCGACCATGTATAGAGTGGATGTGAGCCCGATCTCAGCGCCGCGCCCGACGGCGCCCGTCCCGGCATGCCAGGAGGCCCCGATGACCCAGCAGCACCACGACACCGACGACGCCCCGTCGATGCAGCGCCCCGATCCGGTCGCGGAGCCCGGGGACCACCTGATGTTCGAGCACCCGGACGGCGAGGCCGTCCTGGTGCTGGACGAGGACCAGGTCTGGCGACTGCTGGGCCGCGTGGGCCACGCGCGCCTCGGGCTGGCCGTGGACGGGCGGCCGGACATCGTGCCGGTGAACGTGCGGGCCCACGACGGCGCCATCTACTTCCGCACCGCGCCCGGCTCGAAGCTCGCCGAGCTCACGGTGAACCCGCGCGTCGTGGTGCAGGCCGACGGGATCCTGGCCGACCAGGCCTGGTCCGTGCTCGTGCACGGCACCGCGCGCCGCCTGGACACGGAGGCGGAGATCGCGGAGGCCGAGTCCCTCGGCATCGAACCGTGGGTGCCGACGCTGAAGGACTTCTACGTCCGCGTGGACGTCCAGCGCGTGTCCGGCCGCCACTTCGTGTTCGGCCCGCACCCCGAGCGCAACGAGTCCCAGACCGACTGAGCCGCCGGCAGGACGCGTGGGCTGAGCCGGACGGCTCAGCCCACGTCCGCCGGGCTCAGGGCTGCGCCGGGGGCTGGCCGCCCTCGCCGCCCGCCGGGGGCTGGCCACCGCCGGGCC
>NZ_JABFNH010000017.1:16217-38642 GCF_017168435.1 Micrococcus sp. KRD070 | reverse complement strand
AGATGTGTATAAGAGACAGGCCCTGCTCCTGCTCAGTGGTGGTGTCGATCGGGACGTCGATGGTGATGGCGAAGCCCTTTTCCACGGAGCCCGTGATCTGCGGCAGCTGCGTCTCGTAGCCGTCCGAGAAGACGTTGTCCGTCTCGAGGCTGACCTTGGCGAAGTTCGCCGTCGACCCGTCGTAGGCTGAGGTGGCATAGACCTGCGAGGACTGCTCCTCGGGCATGGCGATCTGGGAGGTGAGGACGTTGTTCGTCGCGTCCGTGATGGACGCCTTGTCGGGGAACACCTCGAAGTGCAGATGGGGCCACCGGCCGTCGTAGCAGCCGGGCCACACCGTGGTGAAGGTGACCGTGCCGTCGTCGCCCACCACCTGGACGCCGCGCAGGTAGGTCTCCTCCGTGATGCCGTCCGAGTACATCGAGTAGCGGCCCTGCGCGTCGGCGTGCCAGAGGTACACGGCGGCGCCGGTCATCGCGGCGTCGCCGTTGGCCATGTCGATCACGTTCATCGTCACCGTCAGCGGGACGCCCTCGGCGACGGTGCCCGTGTCGATGCTCGTGGTCAGGTCGGAGCGTTCGATGCCGGACGCGTCGAGCACGTCCGGGCCGTTGGAGCCGTCGCCCGGGTACGGGCCTGCGGTCTCGGTGACCATCTCGGTCAGGGTGGCGGACGGCGAGGCGCTCGCCGCCGACGAGGAGGAGGCCGCGGGTGACGAGGAGCCGGCGCTCGCCGACGTCGAGCTGGAGGAGGACGAGGCGCCCTCCTGGACTCCGCACGCGGCGAGGACGAGGGCCCCCGCCCCCGCGCCGAAGATGCCCAGCGCGTTGCGGCGGGAGACGAGCGTGCCGACGTCGAAGGCGGCGCCCTGGTCCTCGACGTCCTCGGCCGGGGGGTGGGAGGCCCGGCCCTCGAAGGTGGGCGTGACGGCGGGGACCTCGCCTGCCTCGGTGACCTGGGGGAAGGGACGACGGGAGCGGGTCGGGAGCCAGGGGGCCATGGAGCTCCTCTCGTGGGGCGCCCGCCAGGTGGCGGGTCGCGTCGAGATGCCAGCATGGCAACGGATGCCGGACGTTTTCGTGAGATCGGCGGGATGGTTCCAGGACATCTCCTGGGCGGTTTCCGACACGGGCGGGACCGCCGGCGCCTCGGTCGACGCCTCAACTACCTGCCGGTCCAGCTCCGTTGCTGAAACATGCACCTGGAAAGGTGGCGCACACTCTCAGGGTCGAGTCAGCGATTCCGGCGCCGGGCCGTCTCAGACCTCCGGGGCCTCCCCCAGGTGGCTCGGCGCCCACATCGCCAGGCGGGTCTGCACCACCACGACGTTCGGCCCGTCCGCCTGGAACGCGCGCTCGAGCGCGCCGCGCACGTCCTCCACTCCCACCGTCTCGGCGGGCACGCCGAAGGAGGCGGCGAGGGCCTGGAAGTCCGGCCTGTCGAGCTCGGTGGCCGTGGCCTTGCCGAACGCGCCCTCCATGTACTCGCGCAGGATGCCGTATCCGCCGTCGTCGATGATCAGCCACGTCACCGCCGCGCCGTGCTGTCTGGCGGCCGCGAGCTCGGCGAGGGAGTACATCGCCGAGCCGTCGCCGGCGACGGCGAGCACGCGCCCGTCGATCCCGGTGCGTCCCTGGTGGGCCAGGCCCACCGCGCCGCCGAACGCGGCCGGGAACCCGTAGCCGAGCCCTCCGGCACCCTGCGCCGAGTGGAACTCGCCGTCCTGCGCGTCCCAGCAGTTCCACGCCCAGTAGGCGGCGATGGTCATGTCCCAGTACGTCTGCATGGTCGACGGAACGGCGGCGCGGATGTCCGCCAGGAGCCGGCGCTCCACGCCGAGGTCCTGGGCATCGAGGCGGGCGGTGATGCGCGCGTTGACGTCGGCGACCACCTCGGCCGGGGTGCGGCCGTGCCAGACGGCGGCGTCCTGCGCCACCGAGCCCGACTCGCGCAGCGCCGCGGCGAGCGCCTCGAGCGCCTGGCCGGCGTCGGCGCGCACACCCAGCGTGGGGTGGTTGGTCTCCAGCACGCGCGGCTCCGCGTCCACCTGGATGAGGCGGCCGCGCGGCTCGAGCGTGAAGTAGTTCGAGGTGACCTCGCCGAGCGAGGAGCCGACCACGAGCAGCACCTCCGCGTCCTCGAGCAGGTCTGTGACGAGGCGGTCCTCCACCCAGCCGCCGAGGCTGAGCGGGTGCTCCCACGGGAAGGCGGTGTTGCCGCCCGGCGAGCAGACCACGGGTGCCTGGAGCAGCTCCGCGACCTCCCGCAGGCTCTCCATCGCGGCCCGGCCGGAGCGGCGCACACCGCCGCCGGCCACGATCGCCACCCGCCCGGCCCCGCGCAGCCAGCGTGCGGACTCGGCCACGAGCTCGGCGCGCGGCGGGTGGTCGTAGGGCACGGCCAGGGCGTCCTCGACCGGGGGCACCATGACCTCGCCGAGCAGCACGTCCTGCGGGATCTCGACCCACACCGGCCCCTGCGGCACGGTGATGGCCTCGGCCCACGCGTCCTGGATGGCGGACGGGATGCCCGAGGCGTGGTGGACCGTGAACTGGGCCTTGGTGACGTTGCGGGCCGAGGCCTTCTGGTCGTCCAGCTGGTGCAGCATGCCCTTGCGCCGGGCGCCGAGCCCGGACAGCGGGATCTGCGAGGCGACCACGAGCATCGGCACGCCCGTGGCGTACGCCTCCTGCAGGCCGGCCAGTGAGGTGAGGGCGCCCGGGCCGGTGGAGAGGAACAGGACGCCGACCTCGCCGGTGGCCCGGGCGTATCCGTCCGCGGCGAAGGCGGCGTTGTTCTCCACGCGGTTCGAGACGAACTCCAGCGGGGAGCGGGACAGGGCGTCGAAGAGGCCGAGGGCGTGTTGGCCCGGGATGCCGAAGACCGTCCGTGCGCCCAGGGCGTGGAGCGTCTCGACGGCGAGGTCGCCGCCGTTGCGCCGCGGGGCCGCCGTCGTCGTCTGCTCGTCGCTCATCGGGCCGACTCCTCACCGGCGGCCGCGCGGGTGGCGCGGCGGTCGGCCATCAGGGAGATGAGGTCGTAGGCCACATGGGAGGCGGCGACGCCGGTCAGCTCGGCGTGGTCGTAGGCCGGGGCCACCTCCACCAGGTCTGCGCCCACGATGTCGAGCCCGCGCAGCCCACGCAGGATCTCGAGCAGCTCGCGGCTCGTGATGCCGCCGGCCTCGGGGGTGCCGGTGCCCGGCGCGTGCGCGGGGTCGAGGACGTCGATGTCCACCGAGATGTAGAGCGGCCGACCCCCGATGCGCTGGCGCAGCTGGTCCACGATCTCGTCCACGCCCTGACGGAACACGTCCGAGGAGGTGACGATGCCGAAGCCCATGCGGTGGTCGTCGTCGAGGTCCTTCTTGCCGTAGAGCGGACCGCGCGTGCCCACATGCGAGATGGCCTCGGTGTCCAGGATCCCCTCCTCCACGGCGCGGCGGAACGGCGTGCCGTGGGTGTACTCGGCCCCGAAGTAGGTGTCCCACGTGTCCAGGTGGGCGTCGAAGTGCAGCAGGGCAACGGGCTCGCCCGCCCGGGCGGAGGCGGCGCGCAGCAGCGGCAGCGCGATGGTGTGGTCGCCGCCGATGGTCATGAGCGAGGAGCCGTCCTCGGTGAGGTCCATCGCGTCCTGCTGGATCGCCTCGATGGCCTCGCCGATGTCGAACGGGTTCACCGCCATGTCCCCGGCGTCCACCACCTGGGCCTGCGCGAAGGGCGAGGTGTCCGTGGCGGGGTTGTACGGGCGCAGCAGCCGCGAGGACTGCCGCACGTGGCCGGACCCGAAGCGTGCACCGGGGCGGTAGGAGACGCCGGCGTCGAACGGTACGCCGACCACCTTGATCTCCGGGGCGACGCCGGCCGCGGCCGCCTCGTCCAGGCGCGGCAGCAGCGCGTAGGTGGGGGTGCCGCCGTAGCGGGGCACGAGGGCGGAGTTCACGGGGCCGAGGCGGCCGTTGTCCTCGACGCGGGGGATCTCGAGCATCTGGATGTCCTCTCTGGGCGGTTCGGTTCGGTCTGGTCGGTCTGGTCTGTCCGGTGTGGGCGCGCCGGACGGGGTCACGCGTGGCCCACGAGGGTCCACAGCACGACGGCGGGGCGGTCGTCCGGATTGGCCCACGAGTGGGGCTCGCGGCCGGGGAAGGTGACGGTGTCCCCCTCCTCCAACAGGTGCACGGCCTCGGTGGTCCGCAGCTCGAGGCGGCCGGTGACCACGTGCACCGCCTCCACGCGGCAGTCCACGGTGTACAGCTCCGCCTCCCCGCGGCCGCGCGGCGCGATGTCAGCGCGCAGGATCTGCAGGTCACGACTGCCGCGCGGGGTGATCAGGCGCTCGCGGATGCCCTCGCCGCCGAGGTTGACCGCGGGGGCGTCGGCGAGGCGCACGACCGTCACCTCGGGCGCGTCCAGGACGTCGCCCGGGCTCGCGCCGAGCACCTGGCACAGGGTCACGAGCGTGCTCACGGACGGGCTCGTCAGGTCCCGCTCGAGGCGGGAGAGGAAGCCCTTGCTGACGCCGGCCGCCTCGGCCAGCTGGGCCACGGTGAGCCGCCGCGCCTCGCGCAGCGCACGCAGCCGACGGCCGATCAGCGCCTGGCCCGGCGCGGTCTCGAGCGGGAGGGCCTTCATCGCGCTCCTCCCGACGTCGGCCAGGCGACATCGCCGATGTCACCCTGGACGACATGTTGTCTGATAAGCAACATGTGTTTACCGTAGGCCCGGATCGTGTGATCGGCAACACGACGATCTCTTGTGTCCCGCCGCGGCGCACCGCATCCCGGCGCCTCGGATCCCTTCGCTCCAAAGACCGCCCGTGACCCTCAACCTGACCATCGTCGCCGTCTACCTGGTCGGCATGCTCGCCTTCGGCTGGTGGGGCAAGACCCGCGCCGCCAGCTCGGAGGACTACCTCGTGGCGGGCCGCCGCCTCGGGCCGGTGCTGTTCACCGGCACCATGGCCGCCGTCGTGCTCGGCGGCGCCGCCACCGTGGGCGGCGTCGGCCTGGGGTACGAGTTCGGGCTCTCCGGCGCGTGGCTCGTGGCCGCCATCGGCGTCGGCGTCCTCATCCTGTCGGTGGCGTTCGCCCCGATCCTGGCCCGCCTGAAGATCTACACCGTCTCGCAGATGCTCCGCCTGCGGTACGGCCGTGGCGGGGCCTCCCACGCCTCCTCCTTCGTGATGCTCGCCTACACGCTCATGCTCGCCGCCACCTCCACGGGCGCCTACGCGTCGCTCTTCGTGGTGCTCTTCGGCTGGGACCGCTGGCTGTCCGTCCTGGTGGGCGGCGGCATCGTGCTGGCCTACTCCGTGCTCGGCGGCATGTGGTCCATCACCCTGGCCGACATGGCCCAGTTCCTCATCATGACCATCGGCCTGTTCGCCCTCATGCTCCCCCTCTCCCTGGCCAACGCCGGCGGCTGGAGCGCCATGCAGGAGCGCCTGGGCGCCGAGTTCTTCAGCTGGGACGGGATCGGCGTGCAGTCGATCGTCACCTACTTCGTGATCTACACCCTCGGCCTGCTGATCGGCCAGGACGTCTGGCAGCGCGTGTTCACGGCCCGCTCCCCGCGCGTGGCCCAGATCGGCGGCGCCACCGCGGGGCTGTACTGCATCGTGTACGGCGTCGCCGGCGCCGTGATCGGCATGGCGGCGCGCACGGTGACCGCGGACATCGCCGCCACGGACGACGTGTTCGCGTGGGTCGCCCAGAACCTGCTGCCCGTGGGCGTGGGCGGCGTGGCCCTGGCGGCCGCCGTCGCGGCCATGATGTCCACCGCCTCGGGCGCGATCATCGCGGCCTCGACCGTGATGCGCACCGACATCCTCCCGATCCTCCGCGGCGAGGCCACCGCCGCCGAGGACGGCGCCGTCGCCGAGGACGCGGCCACGGAGACCGCGGCGGAGCTCGCCTCGAACCGCGGCTGGGTGCTGCTGCTCGGCGCCGTCGTGCTGGGGCTGGCGATCGTCGTCCCGGACGTGGTGGCGGCCCTGACCATCGCGTACGACATCCTCGTGGGCGGCCTGTTCGTCGCGATCGTCGGCGGCCTCGTGTGGAAGCGCGGCACCGGCACGGCGGCCCTGTGGTCCATGGTGGTCGGGACGGTGGGCACCCTCGGCACCATGGGCTGGCTCGAGCTGAACGCGGCCGAGCCCTTCGAGGGCGTCTTCGCGAACGAGCCGATCTACGTCGGCCTGGCCGCCTCCGCCGTCGTGTACGTCCTCCTCAGCCTGATGACCCGGCCCACCGACCCCGCGGTCCTCGAGGCCTGGCGGGTGCGCTCCCGCCACGGCGTCGACCCCGCGGTCCGAGCGCAGGTCTGACCCACGCTCCCGGGGCCTGTGATCCTCCGACGCCCGCACGATGGCCGAGGCCACGTGGTGCGGCGGGCGGCGGCGGGCGACCCTTCCCGCGGGCTCCCCCCGGCCCCTAGTGTCTCCGTACAGCCTGAGACCGGGACTCCCCCTCGGGTTCGCCCCGTCTCTCGCCCCACCTGGGGCCTCGCTGGAGACAGAAAGGCAACAGTTCTCATGACCACCAAGAACCGCGCCGTGGCATTCCACGGCATCAAGGACGTGCGCGTCGACGAGCTGGACTTCCCCAAGCTGGAGATGCCCGACGGCTCCGCCGCGCCGCACGGTGTCATCCTCAAGATCGTCGCGACCAACATCTGCGGCAGCGACCTGCACATCTACCGCGGGTCCTTCCCCGCCCCCGAGGGCATGGTGCTGGGTCACGAGATGACCGGCCAGGTGCTGGAGGTCGGCAGCGACGTCCAGTTCCTGCAGGAGGGCGACCTCGTCTCCGTGCCGTTCAACGTGGCCTGCGGCCGTTGCCGCAACTGCCGCGCCGGCCGGACCGAGATCTGCGAGACCGCCAACCCGGACCAGGCCTGCGCCGCCTACGGCTTCAATCTGGGCGGCTTCCAGGGCGGGCAGGCCGAGTACCTGTTCGTGCCGTACGCCGACTTCCAGCTGCTGCGCTTCCCGGACCAGGAGCAGGCGATGGAGAAGATCCTGGATCTGACCGTGCTCTCGGACATCCTCCCGACGGCGTTCCACGGCCTCGTGGAGGCCGGCGCCAAGCCCGGCTCCACCGTCTACATCGCCGGTGCCGGCCCCGTGGGCCGGTGCGCCGCGGCCGCCGCTCGGCTGCTGGGCGCCTCGTGCATCATCGTGGGCGACCAGGACGCCTCGCGACTGGAGCTGGTGCGCAAGCACGGCTGCGAGACCATCGACCTCTCCACCACGGAGAACCTGCAGGACGCCGTGAGCGACATCCTCGGCGAGCCGATGGTGGACTGCGCGGTGGACTGCGTCGGCTCCGAGGCCCACGGCCTGGGCTCCGCGTCCGATGAGATGCAGCCGATCGCCGCCGTGAACCAGGTCCTGGACATCACCCGTCCGGGCGGTGCCACGGGCATCATCGGCATCTACGGGCCGGACCCGATCGCGGAGACGAAGGCCGAGCAGGAGGGCACCTTCCCGGTGGACTTCGGCAAGGCCTGGATCAAGTCGCCCCACATCATCGGCGGGCAGGCGCCCATCATGCGCTACAACCGCCAGCTGATGATGTCGATCCTGTGGGACCGGATGCCGTACCTGACGGAGATGGTCAACCCGCGCGTGATCAGCCTGGACGAGGCACCCCAGGCCTACGCGGAGTTCGACCAGGGCTCCGTGGAGAAGTTCGTCATCGACCCCCACGGCATGATCGCCCGCTGAGCGGTCCACCTCCGCAGGCACGACGGCGCCCCTCACCTGCCCGCGCAGGTGAGGGGCGCCGTCGTCGTCCGCGGCTCAGGCCGCGTGCAGCAGCGTGGCGGTGATCCCGAGGGCCGCCAGGCCCACCACCAGCGCGACCATGCAGGCCACCGACGCCAGCGCCGGCCGGGCCTGCTCCCGCGCGATCCCGTCCGCCTGCGCCACGTAACGCCGGCGCTGCGTGGCCAGCACGGCCGCCCCGCCGACGGCCGCCACCACCGCAGGCCCGAACGCCCAGGCGCCGACGGCCGGCCACCACCTCAGGAACGTGAGGCTGAGGACGCTCAGCGCCAGGACCGTGCGGCCCCAGCTCATCACGGTGCGCTCGGGCTGCAGCCCCGGGTCGTGATGCAGACGCATCGCCTCAGCCCCGCGGCAGGACGACGGCGAGCATCAGCACCACGACGGCCAGCACGACGCCCCCCGCCAGGACCGGGACGATCAGCGGCAGCGGCAGCGGACGGCCGCGGCGCATCGCCCGCTCCACCCGGAGCCAGCGCGCGCCCGCGCCCAGGGCGAGCAGCGCCGCCAGGACGAGCAGCACCGTGCTCAGCACCACCCGGACCGGCGGCGCGAAGAGGGCGCCGGTGAACGCCTCCACCGCGACCCCGCCGGCCAGCAGCGCCAGTGCCGTCCGGACCCAGGCCAGGAACGTGCGCTCGTTGGCGAGCGTGAACCGGGGGTCCGGCTCCTCCCCGCCCGCCAGGAGGCGGCGCTGCCAGGCCGGCCGGCCGCCGTCGTGGGCGGCGGTCTCGGGGCCGTCGGGGGTCTCTGCTGCGTCCATGCGGCCATGGTAACGGCGGCGTAGACTGGCCGGTCGAGCGCGCCCGGCCGCCGTGGTCCGCGGCGGCGGCGCCCGTCTCCGCCTGCCCATCCGATGGAGCCCCATGAGCCCCGCCCACACCGCCACTCCTGCGGCACGCCCCGAGCCGACCCGCGAACAGGTCCGACGCTGGCGCCGCTACCTCGCCGACGAGATCGCCGAGGGTCAGATCTACCGCGACATCGCCGCCCGCAAGGACGGCGTGGAGCGCGACATCCTGCTCGGCCTCGCCGAGGCCGAGCGCCGCCACGAACAGCACTGGCGGGCCCTCCTGGGTGGGCACGCCGAGAACCCGCCGCGCCCCTCCCTGCACCGCATCCTGCTGCGCTGGCTCGCGCGGATCTTCGGCTCCGTGTTCGTGCTGGCCCTGGCCCAGCGCGCCGAGTCGGACACTCCCTACGCGGAGGACCAGGACGCCCCCGAGGGCATGGTGGCGGATGAGGCCATCCACGAGGAGGTCGTGCGCGGCCTCGCCGCCCGGGGTCGCGAGCAGCTGGCAGGCAACTTCCGTGCCGCCGTCTTCGGCATGAACGACGGGCTGGTCTCCAACCTGGCGCTCGTGATGGGCATCGGCGCGACGGGCGTGGCGCCGTCCGTCGTGCTGTTCACGGGCGTGGCCGGCCTGCTGGCGGGCGCGCTGTCCATGGCGGCCGGCGAGTACGTCTCGGTGCGGTCCCAGCGGGAGCTGCTCGAGGCATCCTCCCCCACCCAGATCACCCTCGAGGCGGCCCAGCACCTGGACCTGGACCACAACGAGCTCAAGCTCGTCTACCTGGCCCGCGGCATGACGCCCGAGGACGCCGAGCACCGCGCGCTCGAGCGCCTCGGCTATCTCACGTGCGACTGCAACCCGCGGTTCTCCGCCCGTCCCGACGGCTCCCAGGGACCCGTGGACCACTCGGACTCCTTCGCGGAGATCGGCTCGGCGTGGAGCGCCTCCCTGTCCAGCTTCGCGTTCTTCGCCTCCGGCGCGCTCATCCCGATCCTGCCGTACATCTTCGGCATGTCCGGGCCGTGGGCCCTGGGCCTGGCTGCGGCGATGGTGGGCGCGGCCCTGCTCTTCACCGGCGGTGTGGTCGGGCTGCTGTCCGGCTCCTCACCGCTGGCCCGGGGCCTGCGCCAGCTCGCGATCGGCTACGGCGCCGCCGCCGTGACGTACGTGCTCGGCCTGCTCTTCGGCGCGAACGTGGGCTGACGCGGGGAGGGCGGTCTGGCGCCCCGGCCACGAGAAGAGGGTCCGGTCCTCTCCGTCCTCTCGGCGGCTCAGTTCCTCCAGAGCCCCGATGAGTGCACCGACAGCGGTGGGCCGGCCCGCTGTCGCAGTGTCGCTCTGCTCTGTGTCATGAGGAGCGGAAGGTGGTGACCATGCGGGCCTCAGGTACGCGGTTCCCACCGGAAGGTGCTCTTTGCCATGGCGAACGCCGCCACGACGAAGGCGAGGCTCGGCAGCAGCAGGCTGACGGCCTCGTGGAGGGCCATGCCGCTCCATCCCTCGATGATCAGCTCGGTCACCGCACCGCCGGGGAGCAGGCGTTTGACTCCGGCAAGCTCCTCCGTGCCGGTCAGACCGACCCACATGGAGGCGCCGAGGGCGACGACGAACAGGGGCAGCGTGGTCACCTGCGCGTGGTCCGGGGAGTTGGTGAGACCCGCCGTCGCGATGGCCGCGCCCACGAACATCAACTCCAGGACGACGACGGCGGCCACGACGGCCACGACCCCCACCGGAGGGGTGCCGACGACCGACAGGATCGCGACGATGACCCCGGCCTGCACCAGGTTCACCAGCGCAATCGGCAGCACGAGACCGCTCAAGATGGAGGCGTCCTTCGCCGACGTGGAGCGCAGCCGCTTGAGGAACAGGTTCTGGCGGCGGGAGGCCAGGGTGGTCGTCGCCGTGATGTAGGTGCCCATGGCGGTCACGGTGACCAGGATCAGAGCGGCCGTCACCGGGGTGCCCCCGAAGTTCTCGCGGTTGAAGATCAGGACCGCGCTGAAGGCGAGGGGGATGAACAACGACGAGGCTGCGACGAGGCGGTTGCGGACGAGCTGTGTCATCTCGCTGCGGGCGATGGCGAACATTGCGGGCTCCTCTTGTGGTGGTCGAGTCGGTCGTGAGGACGTGTGATCAGGCGTTAAGGGCGCGGAAGAGGGATTCGAGCCCCTCGGCTCCGACGTTCAGGCCCTCGAGCTCCACATCGCGGGAGCGGGACCACACCAGGAGGCGGTACAGGTCCTCCTGGAGGTTCGTGGTGGGGATGGTGACCGCGCCGCCGGGTGCGATCGTCGCGTCCTCGAACGGGACGGTGGGCTCACCACTCAGCCGGAAGCTGATGGTCGAGGGGAAGGCCGAGGTGAGCTCGGCGACTGTCCCCTGCCGATGGATGCGGCCGCTGTGCATGAGCGCGATGCGGTCGGCCCGCTCCTGGGCCTCCTCGAGGTAGTGCGTGGTGAGCAGGATCGTCGCGCCCTCGTCACGCAGCCGGTCCACGACGTGCCAGAGTGCGTCGCGTGCCTCGATGTCCAACCCCGTGGTGGGCTCGTCAAGGAAGATCAGCTCCGGTGAGCCGAAGATCGCCGTGGCGAAGTCGAGGCGGCGCTTCTCGCCGCCAGAGAGCTGCCCGGTCCGGGTGTCCCGACGCCGGCGGAGGTCCACGAGGTCCAGGACACGGTCGACGTCGTCGTCCCGCCGCGTCAGACGACCGATCAGCGCGAGGGTCTCGCGTACGGTCAGGTCCGGGGCGAACCCGCTCTCCTGGAGCATGATCCCCACCCGACGACGCAGGGTGCGGTCGCTCGGGTCCTGCCCGAGGACCCGCACGGAGCCGGCGGTCGGGGCCCGGTGACCCTCCATGACCTCGATGGTGGTGGTCTTCCCGGCACCGTTGGTGCCGAGCAGGCCGAAGAACTCCCCACGTCGGATCTCGAGATCGATCCCGTCGACGGCAGTGAAGTCCCCGTAGTCGACCCTGAGGTCGTGGATCTCGACGATCGTCTCCGTGCGAGAGTCGACGGCGGTGGGGGCGGGGAGAAGCGTCGTGTTCTGCATGTCCCCCACACAACCAACCGGAATCCGCCCCCGACAGTGAGGTCACGTCACTGCGCGGCATGACAGAGTTGGTGCGCAAGCATGACGCTGCGTCACTGGTGCGGGGCGGGCCGGTGACGGAAAGGTGGATGTCGTTCCGATCCCGCGGCACCCGCGGCGGATCGGGACCGCCGAAGAGAACCAACCATCGACCTGGACACGGGAGGCTCCCATGAAGACCATCCGGACCATCGCATTCATCCTGTTTCTCTGTGCCACCGCGTTCGGCGTCATGTTGACGCTGCACTACCTGCCCATCCCCGAGATCCTGCCCTCTGAGATCACCTCCTGGGTCCCCGCACGGGACACCGCCGACGCCACCTGGCTGATCGTCGGCATGGTGGTCGCCGTCGTCGCGACCGCTGTGGGGTTCTCGGCCAGCCACAAGGCCGTCGAGCGAGAGACGCAGGTGACCTCCTGAGGGGCACCCGATCCACGCGCTGACTGAACATGGAGTGCCCATGACCTCCGAGCACACGTCGGAGACGCGAAGGCTGCGCAGCAGGACGAGCTTCGTCCTGCTCGCAGTCTTCGGTGTTGCCGCCATCGTCGCCCTCCTGACGTCCGCTGTGGAGCCGTGGCCCCCTCTCGTCCTGGCACCCGGCCTCATCGCCGGCCTCTGGCTGCTGTGTCAAGGGCCATTGAGTTCTGCCCATAGGCGGCCAGTGTTTCTTCCCGCTGGTGGCCATCAGAACTGCCCACTGGTGGCCAGCTGGTTTGCCCGTTTGGGTGGTGGTGCTGGCCACCGTGATGGGAACGAGCAACGCGGGCAAACCAGATGGCCAGCACCGGGCAGTTCCCGTGGCCATCACTGGGCAGTCCTCATGGCCGTCAGCGGGTCATTCCCTGGCCACCTATGGGCAGCTTTTCATGGCCGCTTACACTGCTGTCCCAGTGGCACCGGGAGGTGGCTGCTCCGACGCGTTGGGCAGTGCTCGCCCTGGGCACTCTCACCTGGGCGCTCAGCGCCCTCTGGGATCTGACTCCCCTGGGCGCCCTGGCCTTCGCCCTCGCCGGTGCGCTCGAGGTCATGTGGAGCCGACACGCCAGGGCCGTCGTGACCCTGCTGGTGCTCACTGTCGGGTCGGCGGCCGGCGCTCTCGTGTTCGTCACCGATCCCCAGGCCTTGTGGGTCTATGTCGGCATGGGCGCCCTGCTGACGGGCGTCGCGTGCGTGACCATCCCCGTTTCCCGAATCTCCTTCGACCTCATGCGCCTGCAGGACCAGCGTGCGGAGCAGGAGCGGGCAGCCTCTCTCGATGCCGAGCGGCTGCGCTTCTCCCAGGACCTCCATGACATCCAAGGCCATGCGCTGCACGTGGTGAAGCTCAAGATCGCCGTCGCCCAGCGGATGCTTTCCACGGACACCGACGCGGCCCAGCGGGAACTCGATGAGGCTCAGCAGACCCTGCGCCAGACCATGGCCGAGACCAAGGCGCTGGCACAGGACGGGCACACCTTGACCCTGCGCGGTGAGCTCGCGAACTCCGTCGCGCTGCTCGAGGCCACAGGCATCACCGTCACCACCGACGACGACGGCGGCCCGCGAGGCGAAGAGTTCGAGCATGTGGCCGGCGTCGTGATCAGGGAGGGGACCACCAACATCCTGCGTCACTCCGACGCCCGCAGGGTCGAGATCAGCCTTGCCCCCGGGCACGTGGTGATCTCCAATGACGGTGCGGCCGGTGTCTCCGCCGAGGACCACACGGGAGGGCTGGACAACCTCCGGTCCCGCCTCGCGGGGGTCGGAGGCCGCCTGGACGTCTCCTGTGTCGACGGACGGTTCACCCTCGGGGCACGATGGGAAGCGGACGAGGAGGAGTCGGTGTGAATGACATCAGGATCGTCCTGGCGGACGACGAGAAGCTCCTGCGCACAGCACTGGCCACTCTGCTGGAGATAGAGGGCGGCATCCGCGTCGAGGAGGTGGCCGCCGACGGCCATGAGGCGGTCGAGGCAGTGCGCCGCATCGATCCCGACATGCTGGTGACGGACATGGAGATGCCCGGTCTGGACGGCGTCGCAGCCGTCGCGACGCTCCGCGAGACCCACCCCGACCTCCCGGTGGTGATGCTCACCCGCCACGCCCGTCCCGGGGTGCTCCGACGGGCGCTGAAGGCTGGCGTCACCGGGTTCGTCACCAAGTCTGCGGAGCCGGGGGAAATCGCCGATGTGATCCGCAGGGTGAACAGCGGGCAACGATGGATCGATCCGGACACCACGGCCCGGGCGATCTCGGACGACTGTCCCCTCACCGACCGGGAGCTCGACGCCCTGCGTGCCACGGGCGAGGGGTACTCCGTGGCCAGGATCGCGCAGCAGCTGCACCTTGCGGAGGGCACGGTCCGCAACTACCTCTCCAGCGCCATGCAGAAGACCCAGACGTCCACGCGCCATGACGCGGCGCGGTTCGCCCGCCGCCACGAGTGGCTCTGACTACGCGTCTCCCGTCACCTCACAGGACCTCACCACGACGACGGCCCCTCACCCTGGCGGGTGAGGGGCCGTTCGCTGTGGTCGCCGTGCCGTCAGGCCCGGCGGCCGAGGGTCGGGATCAGGCCTGGGCCTGCAGGATCTCCCGCATGAGCTGGGCGGTCTTGGACGGGGTCTTGCCGACCTTCACGCCCGCGGCCTCGAGGGCCTCCTTCTTGGCCTGCGCGGTGCCGGCGGAGCCGGAGACGATGGCGCCGGCGTGGCCCATGGTCTTGCCCTCCGGGGCGGTGAAGCCGGCCACGTAGCCGACGACCGGCTTGGTGACGTTGGCCTTGATGAACTCGGCCGCACGCTCCTCGGCGTCGCCGCCGATCTCACCGATCATCACGATGGCCTGGGTGTCCGGGTCGGCCTCGAACGCCTCGAGGGCGTCGATGTGGGTGGTGCCGATGATCGGGTCGCCGCCGATGCCGATGGCGGTGGAGAATCCGAAGTCACGCAGCTCGTACATCATCTGGTAGGTCAGCGTGCCGGACTTGGACACGAGGCCGATGGGGCCGGAGCCGGTGATGGTGGCCGGGGTGATGCCCGCCAGGGCCTCGCCCGGGGTGATGACGCCGGGGCAGTTCGGGCCGATGATGCGGGTCTTCGGCTTGCCGTCCTCGCCGGTCTTCAACTGGGACAGGGCGAAGAACTTGGCGGTGTCCTGCACCGGGATGCCCTCGGTGATGACCACGAGCAGCGGGATCTCGGCCTCGATGGCCTCGATGGCGGCGTCCTTGGCGAAGGCCGGCGGCACGAAGGCCACGGACACGTCCGCACCGGTCTTCTCCATGGCCTCCTTGACGGTGCCGAAGACGGGCAGCTCGACGGCGTTGCCGTCCTTGTCCTCGTGGGACACGGTGGTGCCGGCCTTGCGGGCGTTCACGCCGCCCACGATGTTCGTGCCGGCCTTGAGCATGAGGCGGGTGTGCTTGGTGCCCTCACCGCCGGTGATGCCCTGGACGATGACCTTGGAGTCCTTGTTCAGGTAGATCGACATAGCTGTTTCCTCAGTCTTTCCGAACGGTCAGTTCGCGGAGTGGGCGAGCTCGGCAGCCTTGTCGGCGCCCTCGTCCATGGTGGCGGCCAGGGTGACGAGCGGGTGGTTCGCCTCCTGCAGGATGCGGCGGCCCTCCTCCACGGCATTGCCGTCCAGGCGCACGACCAGCGGCTTGGTGGCGGTGTCACCCAGGATCTCGAGGGCCTTGACGATGCCGTTCGCGACGGCGTCGCACGCGGTGATGCCGCCGAAGACGTTCACGAACACGGACTTGACCTGCTCGTCGCCCAGGATGACATCGAGGCCGTTGGCCATGACCTCGGCGTTGGCGCCGCCTCCGATGTCCAGGAAGTTGGCCGGCTTCACGCCGCCGTGGTTCTCACCGGCGTACGCGACGACGTCGAGGGTGGACATCACGAGGCCGGCGCCGTTGCCGATCACGCCGACCTGGCCGTCCAGCTTCACGTAGTTGAGGCCGTTGGCCTTGGCCTTGGCCTCCAGCGGGTCCTCGGTGCGCTCGTCGACGAGGGCGGCGTGGCCCTCGTGGCGGAACGCCGCGTTGTCGTCGAGGGAGACCTTGCCGTCCAGGGCGAGGATCGTGCCGTCGCCGGTCTTCACCAGCGGGTTCACCTCGACG
This sequence comes from Micrococcus sp. KRD070, assembly GCF_017168435.1. NCBI lineage: Bacteria > Bacillati > Actinomycetota > Actinomycetes > Micrococcales > Micrococcaceae > Micrococcus > Micrococcus sp. KRD070. Next base: position 22,855 of record NZ_JABFNH010000017.1, on the reverse strand, counting down.
AGGGTGGCGTCCTCCTTCTCGAAGACCTCCCAGAGCTTCTGGATGACCTCGGCGACGTCGGCGCGCAGCTCCTCGGGGAAGCCCGCCTCGGTGACGATCTTCTGGGCGGTCTCGGCGTCGATGCCGGTCAGCGGGGAGACGGGCACCTTGGCGAGGGCCTCGGGGCGCTCCTCGGCGAGCTGCTCGATCTCCATGCCGCCCTCGACCGAGCACATGGCCAGGTAGGTGCGGTTGGCGCGGTCCAGCAGCACGGAGAAGTAGTACTCCTCGGCGATGTCGGCGCCCTGGGCGATCATGACCTGGTGCACGGTGTGGCCCTTGATGTCCATCCCCAGGATGGCCTTGGCGTGCTCGTAGGCCTCGTCGGCCGTCTTGGCGACCTTCACGCCGCCGGCCTTGCCGCGGCCGCCGACCTTCACCTGCGCCTTGACGACGGTGACGCCGCCGATCTTCTCCGCGGCCGCCTTGGCCTCGTCCGGGGTCTGCGCAACGATGCCGGCCAGCACGGGGACGCCGTGCGCCTCGAACAGATCGCGCGCCTGGTACTCATACAGGTCCACGGTGGTGTGTCCTTCTTGGTCGAAGACAGGGTCTGCCGGCCTCGCCCGCGGGCACGGCCGGCGTCGACGCCCCCTCCGTGGCCGGGCCGGGCACGGGGGCACAGCAGGGCGGCGGACGGCGGCGTTCCACGGCTCACTCTAGTCCACACCCCGGAGAGACCGGGGGGTCGGCAGGCCGGTCCTGTCAGCCCTCGACCTTCGTCAGCGGGGCGTAGCGCAGCAGCAGCCGCTTCTGCGCCCCGGTGGCGTCGAAGGTGACGGTCGCGACGGTCTTGTCCCCCGCGCCCGCGACGGCGTCCACACGCCCCTCGCCGAAGGTCGCGTGGGAGACGCGGTCGCCCGGGCTGAGCGCCACGATCTCCTTCTGCGGCTGCACCCGGCTCGGCGCCTTCCCGCGCACCACGGCGGAGGGCACCGTGAGGTCCGCCGGCTCGTCCCCGCGGGTGAGGCGCTGGGGCCGCGCGCCGTCGTCGTCCCGGGACCGCCAGGCCGGTCGCCCGCCGCCGAACCGCCCCGCGTAGCGCGAGGTGCCGGCGCCGGTCAGGCTCAACGAGCCGGCCGAGCGCGTGGTGCCCTCCCGCTCCCAGTCGATGAGCGCCTCCGGGATCTCCCCGAGGAACTGGCTGGGCGGGTTGAACTGGTGCTGGCCCCACAGCGAGCGTGCCTCGGCGCGCGTCAGGAACAGGCGACGGCGGGCGCGCGTCAGGCCCACGTAGGCCAGGCGACGCTCCTCCGCGAGCTCCTTCTCGTCCGTCATCGAGCGGGCGTGCGGGAACACCCCGTGCTCCATGCCCGTCAGGAACACCACGGGGAACTCGAGGCCCTTGGCGGTGTGCAGCGTCATGAGCGTGACCTGGCCCTGCTGCTCCGCGAGCGCCTCGCCCTCCACGTCCGGGGCCGTAGGCAGCTGGTCAGCGTCCGCCACGAGCGCGACCTGCTCGAGGAAGTCGGACAGGGTGCCGTCCGGGTGCGTCGTCTCGAAGGAGCGGACGACAGCGACGAGCTCGCCGAGGTTGTCCGCGCGGGACTCGTCCTGCAGGTCCTCGGACTCGCGGAGGGCGGCCAGCATCCCGGACTGCTCGAGGACGGCCTCCAGGACGGTGGCCGGGCCGGCGGACTCGGCAATCTGACCGAGGTCGTCCATCATCTGCACGAAGCCGCGGACGGCCTTGAGCGAGCGGGCGGCCATGCCGGGGGCGTTCTCGGCGTCGCGCAGGGCCGCGGAGAACGTAGAGCGGTTCCGCTCGGCCCACGCGGCGACGGCGCCCTCGGCCCGGTCCCCGATGCCCCGCTTGGGCTCGTTGAGGATGCGGCGCACGTTGACGTCGTCGTCGGGGTTGACGATCACCCGCAGGTAGGCGAGCGCGTCCTTGATCTCCTTGCGGTCGTAGAAGCGCGTGCCGCCGATGACGCGGTACGGGATGCCGCGCGTCACCAGCCGCTCCTCGAGCGCACGGGACTGCGCGTTGGTCCGGTAGAACACGGCGACGTCGGCCGGGCGGATCCCGTCCTCGTCCTGCAGCCGGTCGATGGTGGTGGCGATCCACTCCGCCTCGGCGGACTCGTTCTCCGCGGCGTAGCCGACGATCGCCGGGCCCTCCCCCTCGGCCGTCCACAGGCGCTTGGGACGGCGGTCCGGGTTGCGCTCGATCACCGCGTTGGCGGCGTCCAGGATGGTCTGTGTGGAGCGGTAGTTCTGCTCGAGCTTGATGGTGGCGGCGTCCGTGAAGTCCTGCTCGAACTCGACGATGTTGCGGATGTCCGCGCCGCGGAACGCGTAGATGGACTGGTCCGAGTCGCCGACGACCGTCAGCTCGCCGCCGGGGGTCTCCACGCCCTCGGGGTCATCCGCCGGGCCGGAGAGGAGCCGGATCAGGCGGTACTGGGCGTGGTTGGTGTCCTGGTACTCGTCCACGAGGACGTGGCGGAACCGGCGGCGGTAGTTGTCCAGCACGCGCGGGAACGCCTCGAACATGTGGACCGTCATGCCGATCAGGTCGTCGAAGTCCAGGGCGTTGGCCTGGCGCAGGCGGGCCGTGTAGTCCCGGTAGACGGCGGCGACGGCGCGGCCCCACGGGTCCCCCTCGGCCACGGTGGCGGCGTAGTCGTCCGCCTCCACGAGCTCGTTCTTCAGGGAGCTGATGCGGTTCAGCAGGGCCTTGGGCGCGAAGCGCTTCGGGTCCAGCTCGTGCTGCTTGGCGACGGTGGTGACCAGGCGCAGGCTGTCCGCCGAGTCGTAGATGGTGAACGTGGACTTCAGCCCGATGTTGGCGGCCTCGTTGCGCAGCAGCCGCACGGCGGAGGAGTGGAACGTGGAGATCCACATCCGCTGGGCGGTGGGACCGATCAGCCCGGCCACGCGCTCGCGCATCTCCGCGGCGGCCTTGTTCGTGAAGGTGATGGCGAGGATCTCATGCGGCCGCGCCCGTCCGGTGGCGAGCAGCCACGCGATGCGGTGGGTCAGCACCCGGGTCTTGCCCGAGCCGGCGCCCGCCACGATCAACAGGGGCGCCCCCGTGTGGGTCACCGCGGCGGCCTGCTGCGGGTTGAGCCCCGCCACGAGCGACTCGGGAGTGTGCGCCGGAGCGGCCGGGCGGGCGTCCTCGCCCCAGGCCTCGGGGTCCGCGGCCGCGCGCGTGACGGCCGGGGGCACGAGCCCGGGCAGGGCGGTCTCCGGGTCCGCGGGGCGGCGGGTCCGGTCGAGGTTCAGGGGCGTGCGTCCGAGCGCGGAGAAGAGGTCAGCCATGGCGGACCCAGTCTAGGCGCGGCCCCGGACGCGACAGGGGGCGCCGTCGTCGCCATCCCCCACCGCGCCGCCCCGCCCCCCGCGGCCTCGCCACGCGGACTGAGCCGCCCCGGACTCGCCCCCACCCGCACTTTCGAACGTGATGTGGGGCCTATCTCGCGTTCGAAAGTTCCCATGACCCCGATTTCACGTTCGAAAGTGAGCTGGGCTGGGCGGGGCTGGGCGGGACCGGACCGGCTCGGCCGGTCTGGGAGGATGGACCGCGGAGGTGCCCCGTGTCCCAGAAGTCTCGCAAGTCCCGTCCGCGCCCGTCGCGGCCCGCCGCGCGCCCGGTCGCCGAGTCCCCGCGCTCCCGTCCCACGCTGCGGGACGTCAACGTCCGTGAGGACCTCGCCGCGGCCGCTGAGCGCGAGGGCAGCCCGGCGATCCCGGTGAGCGCGCTGATCGTGACCACCCTGCTCGTGGGCGCGTACCTCCATCTGCTGGTGCTGCAGCAGATGACCCAGCTCAGCGGCGGCCTGGCGATGCCGGACTCCCTGCTGTTCTACGGGCAGGACCACATCCGCGCGCTCTCCGCGGTCATGGACGAGGACGCCCGCGGCCAGCTGAACTGGGTGCACAAGACGGCCGGCGTGATCTTCCCGATCGCCGTGGCACTGACGGTCACCGCGGTCGGCGCATGGCGCCTGCGTCCCGTCGGCGCCAAGTGGGCCGTCTTCGGGCTGGGCGTGCTGTTCGCGGTCGTGGACATCTGCGAGAACATCGCGATCGAGCAGGCGATCGCCGCCGGCGGCCCGGGCACCGGCCTGGCCGCCGCCCTGACGCTGACCCGCTGGGTCCTGCTGGCGCTGCTCGCGCTGGCGGTGGCCGTGATGCTGTGGGCCGGGCGGCGCCGTCGTGGTCGCGCCACGCGGGCGGCCTGAAGGGCTCGGCTAGACTCGCTCACCGGACCGACGCACGGTCCGCGCCCCAGTAGCTCAGTTGGATAGAGCGACCCTCTCCTAAAGGGTAGGCCGTCGGTTCGATTCCGGCCTGGGGCACCTGGGCGGCCGGTCCGGTCGCCGCCTCATTCCGCGTCGGCGAACTGCGTGGTGTAGAGCTCCGCATACCGCCCGCCCGCCGCGAGCAGCGCGGCGTGCGTGCCGCGCTCCACGATCCGCCCGGCCTCGACCACGAGGATCTCGTCCGCGCTGCGCACGGTGGAGAGCCGGTGCGCGATCACGATCGCGGTCCGCCCGGCCAGCGCCTCCCCCAGCGCCTCCTGGATGGCGCGTTCGTTGGTGGAGTCCAGCGCCGCCGTCGCCTCGTCCAGCACCACGACGCGCGGAGCCGCCAGCAGCAGCCGCGCGATCGTCATGCGCTGCCGCTCGCCGCCGGAGAGGCGGTAGCCGCGCTCGCCGACCACGGTGTCCAGCCCGTCCGGCAGCGCCTCGACCACGGGGCGCAGGCGGGCCCGCTCGACGGCGTCCCACAGCTGCTCGTCCGTCGCGTCGGGGCGGGCCAGCGTCAGGTTGGCGCGCACGGTCTCGTGGAAGAGGTGGCCGTCCTGGGTCACCATGCCCACGGCCCGCTGCAGGTCCGCGAACGCGAGGTCCCGCACGTCCACGCCGCCGATCTCGACGGCGCCGGAGGTGACGTCGTGCAGGCGCGTGACGAGCGAGGCTATGGTGGACTTGCCCGCACCCGAAGAGCCCACGAGGGCCACGGTGGCCCCGGCGGGCACGGCCACGTCGATCCCGTGCAGCACCTCCTCGCCGCCGCGCGTGTCCAGCACGGCGACCTCCTCGAGGGAGGCCAGGGACACCTGCTCCGCGGTGGGGTAGGCGAAGCGCACGTCCCGCAGCCGCACGGACAGGGGCCCCTCCGGCAGGGCCGCGGGCCGCGCGGGCTCCGTGATGAGCGGCTCCAGGTCCAGGACCTCGAACACGCGCTCGAAGCTCACGAGCGCGCTCATGATCTCCACGCGGGCGTTCGCCAGCGCGGTCAGGGGGGCGTACAGGCGGGTCAGCAGCAGGGCGAGGGTGACGACGTCGCCGGCGTCGAGGGTGCCCGCGATCGCCTGGAGCCCGCCCACGCCGTACACGGCCGCGAGCGCGAGCGCGGAGACCAGGGTGAGCAGCGTGGTGAAGACGGCCTGGCGCACGGAGATGTCCACGCCGGTGGCGCGCACGCGGTCCGCGCGGCGGGCGAACTCGGCGGACTCGGCGGCGGGGCGGCCGAAGAGCTTGATGAGTGTGGCGCCGGGAGCGGAGAACCGCTCGGTCATCTGGTCGCCCATGGCCGCGTTGTGCCCGGCCCGTTCGCGGGACAGGTCCGCCAGCTTCGAGCCGACCGCCCGGGCCGGCACCAGGAACAGCGGCAGCATCACGAGGGACAGGACGGTGACCTGCCAGCTGGTGGCCACCATGACGCCCAGGGTCAGCGCCACGGACACCACGTTCGCGACGACGCCGGAGAGGGTCCGCGAGATCGCCGACTGCGCCCCGATCACGTCGTTGTTCAGGCGTGAGACGAGCGCGCCGGTGCGGGTGCGCTGGAAGAACGCCACCGGCATGCGCTGCACGTGGTCGAACACGGCGGTGCGCAGGTCGTAGATGACGCGTTCCCCCAGCCCGGCGGAGAGCCATTTGGTGAACACGGACAGCGCCGCGTCGAGCACGGCCACGAGGGCGATCAGCAGGGCCAGCCGCACCACGAGCCCGCGGTCCGCGCCGCCGGTGATCGCGTTGACGACGTCGCCGGCCAGCACGGGCGAGGCCACGCCGAGCACCGCGCCCACGATGGACGCCGCGACGAACACGATCAGGCGGGTGCGGTACCGGCCCGCGAACGCGATGGTCCGGCGCACCGTGCCGCGGGCGAGGCTCTGCTGGGCGTCGGACTGCCCGCGGGTCATCCGCATCATGGACATCCGTGCCGCCGACTCCATGCTCATGGGCCCCTCCGCTCTCTCGACCGTTGGAGAGTCTAGGTGTAGGAGGGCATGACGTTGTTGACTCGGGCCGGGGCCAACGAGGCCGGAGGGGCGTCCCCGCAGGAGGTATGAGGCCGATGGTAGTTGTAGTGGTTCACCCACACCGCCAGGGCCTCACGCCGAGCCTGCTCTGAGGTGTAGGGGCGGGCGTAGAGGACCTCATCGACCATCAGCCGGTTGTACCTCTCCACCTTCCCGTTATGGCGCGGGGTGTAGGGCCGGATCCGGTGATGCCGGCCCCCGAGCGAGACCACCTTGGCGGTGAAGTCCACGGCCCGGTAGTTGTTCCCGTTGTCCGTGACCACCCGGTCCACGGTGATGCCGTGGGCGGCGAAGAACGCCCTCGCCCGGCAGAAGA
>NZ_JABFNH010000017.1:0-16117 GCF_017168435.1 Micrococcus sp. KRD070 | reverse complement strand
CTGAGGCTTTCAGCTGCTCGACCAGGTCCTGGCCCGAGGGCTCGCCTGGGTTCTTCTCGTCGATCATGGTCATGATTCTTACCGTTCCTCTCGGTACGGCTTACACAGACCATCTGACACGCCCGGAGAGGCCCGCTCGTCTCATCTCAGCCCGTACCCCGTGGCAAGAACCTCATGACCCACAACATCTAGGAACCGCCGGGCACGGGCGGGCGCGATTCCGCTTCCGGCGTCAGGCCGCCAGGCGCAGGTAGTCCCGCCACGCTTCGGCGGGCCGCTCCAGCTCGCGGATCCGCCACTGGGCCCCGCGCGGGCGCACCGGCTCCACCCGCAGCCGCCAGCCCAGGGCCTCGAGCGAGCGGTCCGCCTTCGCCCCGTTGCAGCGCAGGCAGCAGGCCACGAGGTTCTCCCACGAGTTCTCGCCGCCCCGCGAGCGCGGCCGCACGTGGTCCACGGTGGTGGCGTGGGCGCCGCAGTAGGCGCAGCGGTGTCCGTCCCGGCGCAGCACGCCCTTGCGGGAGACCGGGGCCGCGTCCGTGTGGGGCACCCGGATGTACTGGTGCAGCAGGATCACGAGGGGCCGGCCCCACGCGCGGGTGGGGCTGCGCATCGGGTCACCGGCGTCCTCGAGCACGCTCGCCTTGCCGGTGGCCACGAGCAGCAGCGCCCGGCGGTCGGAGACGACCGAGAGGGGTTCGTAGCCGGCGTTGAGGACGAGTGTGCGCATCGGGGGCCTCGGAAGCGTGGGGACACAGGGGCGTCGTGTCCCCACGCTAGACGCGGGTGCATCGGCGCGCCGCGTGTCGCCTGCGGCGGCGGAAGAGGTTCACCGGCCCGTCACCGGGCCATCACGCCCCCGTCACGCACGACGACGGCGCGCCGCGCCTCAGCCGTCGAGACGCTCGACCCACACGTGCGCGGCCGTGGCCTCGGCCAGCTCGAGGGCCCCGCCGTCCGCGGCCGCGCCGTCCTCCGCCTCGCCCTCGACCCGGATGTACCCGGCGTCGCGGGCGGCCTCGGCACGCACCACACGGCCGGGGGTCACGCCGGCGCCGGCCAGCTGGGCCAGCAGCTCGGGGTCGGTCTGCACGCCCTCGGCCAGCCCGCGGACGCGGAACCGGCCGGCGGTGGCGGCCTCCTCGGAGAGCCGGGCGCCCGCCAGGCCCATGTCGCGGCTCCAGTCCTCGGCGGAGGCCTGCTCGGGCCGGGGCGGGATCGGGGTGCCGTAGGGGGTCTCGGTGGGGTTCTCCAGGAGCGTGAGCAGGCGGCGCTCCACCTGGTCGCTCATCACGTGCTCCCAGCGGCAGGCCTCCTCGTGGACGAGCTCCCACTCGAGGCCGATCACGTCCGCGAGCAGGCGCTCGGCCAGGCGGTGCTTGCGCAGCACGGACACGGCCCGCTCGCGGCCCGCCACGGTCAGCTCCAGCCGACGGTCCGCGCCCACGTGCACCAGCCCGTCCCGCTCCATGCGGGCCACGGTCTGGGAGACGGTGGGGCCGGAGTGCTCCAGACGCTCGACGATGCGGGCGCGCAGCGGGGGGATGCCCTCCTCCTCGAGCTCGAGGATCGTGCGCAGGTACATCTCGGTGGTGTCGATCAGATCCGTCATGGCACGTCCTCTTCCCTCGGGCTCTTCGTCCCGGACATCCTAGCGAGGCGTGAGTCACGTGGACGGCCGGTGGTCCCGGGCGCGGGAGAATGGGCGCGACCCGCGACCCCGAAGCGTCAGGAGCACGCATGACCTCCCCCGCCGAGATCACCATCCCCCAGGACCTGCTGCCGGCCGACGGCCGCTTCGGCGCCGGCCCCTCCAAGGTCCGCCCCGAGCAGCTGAGCGCGCTCCAGGACGCAGCCGGGCTGCTCGGCACGTCGCACCGTCAGAAGCCGGTCAAGGACCTGGTGGCGAGCGTCCGGTCGGGCGTCGCCGAGCTGTTCTCGGCGCCGGAGGGCTACGAGGTGATCCTCGGCGTCGGCGGCTCCACCGCGTTCTGGGACGCGGCCGCCTTCAGCCTGGTCCGCGAGCGCGCCCAGCATCTGAGCTTCGGCGAGTTCGGCTCGAAGTTCGCCAAGGCCACCGACCAGGCGCCGTTCCTGGCGCCGTCGGACATCCGCACCTCCGAGCCGGGCACCCGCCCCGAGCCGGAGGCCGTGGCCGGGGTCGACGTGTACGCGTGGCCGCACAACGAGACCTCCACCGGCGTGATGGCGCCCGTCGTCCGCCCCGCGGGCATCGACGAGGACGCGCTGGTCGTCGTCGACGCCACCTCGGCCGCGGGCGGCCTGCCGGTGGACGTGTCCGAGGCGGACGTGTACTACTTCGCGCCGCAGAAGAACTTCGCGTCCGACGGCGGTCTGTGGCTCGCGCTGTTCTCCCCGCGGGCCCTGGCGCGGGTCGCGGAGATCAAGGAGTCCGGCCGCTGGATCCCGGCGTTCCTGGACCTGGCCACGGCCGTGGAGAACTCCCTCAAGGACCAGACCTACAACACGCCCGCGCTGGCCACGCTCGTCATGCTGGACGCGCAGCTGCGCTGGATGAACGGTCAGGGCGGGCTGGACGCGATGACCGCCCGCACCGCCGACTCCTCCTCGCGCGTGTACGCGTGGGCCGAGGCGTCGTCCTTCGCCACGCCCTTTGTGGCCCGGTCCGAGGACCGCTCCGCCGTGGTCTGCACCGTCGACTTCTCCGACGACGTCGACGCGGCGGCGGTCGCCCAGGCCCTGCGCGCGAACGGCGTGGTGGACGTGGAGCCCTATCGCAAGCTCGGCCGGAACCAGCTGCGGATCGCGACCTTCGCCGCGATCGAGCCCGAGGACGTCGCGGCACTGCTGCGCTGCATCGACCACGTGGTCGAGCGCCTGGCCTGAGCCGTCCCCGGACGGGGACACGGGCCCGCGGGGGACTCCACCGCGGGCCCGTTGCGTGTCCGCCCCGGCGGGTCAGCCGGGGCGCGCCGTCTCAGCCGCGGTCGTCCGGCGCGGTCTCAGGCGCCGGGGCGCCGGGCACGCGGCCCTCGGCCACGGCCTTGAGCCGCTCGCGCTCCTCCTCGTTCACGCGCTCGGCGTACGGCACCCACGGGGGCGCCACGAGCGCACCCTCCCCCGCCATGAGGCCGGTCTCGCACACGGTGACCTGCTTGGCGCGTGGGGCCCGGGCGATCGTCACGTACCAGAGCCAGCCCGCGTAGCCGGGCATGCGGCACGCGAAGCGGTGCGTCAGGAGCCGGTCGTCGTCCACGAGCACGTCCACGTGCTCCCCCACCTCGTCCGGGGCGGCCAGCCCGGCCAGCCCCGCGCGGGCGGCGTCCACGGCGGCGGCGAGCAGCTCGTCGCGGCGCGGGGCCCGGCGACGCGCGGGCGGCACGGCCGCCCTCTCCTCCGCGGGCGCGGGCTCGGCGTCGGGGCTCCGGTGGTCGACGCGCGGGGCGTCGTCGTGGGTGGTCATGGCTCAGGCCTCCAGATCGTCGGCGACACGGCGCAGCACCTGCGCCATCTTCTGCGCCTGGGCGCGCTGGGGGTAGCGGCCGCGGCGCAGGCCGTTGGAGGTCTGGTCCAGCCACGTGATGAGGTCCTCCATGAGGACGGCCATCTCGGTGGCGCCGGGTCGGTGGTTGCGGACCACCGAGGGTGCGGCGTCGAGCACGCGCAGCGAGAGCGCCTGCTTGCCGCGGCGGCCCTCGGCCACGCCGAACTCCACGCGGGTGCCTCCGCGCAGCTCGGTCACCCCGGCCGGCAGGGCCGAGGCGGGCACGTGGACCTCCTCGCCCTCGTCCGTCTGGGCGAACCCGAAGCCCTTGGTCGAGTCGTAGAACTTGATGCGCCCGGTGGGCATGTGCGTCACCTGCTCCTCGTCATGTGGGTCCACCGCGTCGGGCCGGCGCCGCAGGGGCGGCCGTGCTCTCGTCTCGGGTCGGCGGGGTCCGGCACCGGCGTGGCGGTGCGCCGCGGCATCGGTGGGACCAGCCTGGCCGTGCGCCCGGAGGGGACGGCGGAGGACGTGGTCGTCAATGACCTCGCAGGATAGCCCGACTAGAGTGGCGGGCATGCCTCGGACCTCCACCCTCCCCGCCTCCGCGCCCGCCGCCGACCCCGCCGATCACCGGGGCGGTCGTGGCGTCGTCCTGGTGCTGGGCGTGGCCGTGACGGCGGTGTCCGCTCTGGCCCTGGTGGCCCTGCTGGTCGCGTACTTCCTGGCGTGGCCGGCGTCCCCGGCGCTGTTCGCGCTCGCGCTGTTCGGCCTGCCCGTCGGCTTCGGCCTGATGCTGCTGCACGTGGTGCTGGGCGCCGTCCGGCGCTCGCGCCCCTGAGCCGTCGGGCCAACGACGCCCCGTGACATCCAGCACCCTTTCAGGGTGTTCCCAGGTCGGGGCGGTTGACTGGGCCCCATGCAGCCTCAGAACCCCGAAGCACGCCTCCTGGTGGTGGACGACGAGCCCAACATCCGCGAGCTGCTCTCCACGTCCCTGCGCTACGCCGGCTTCGAGGTCACGGCCGCGGCCAACGGCCGGGAGGCCCTGGACGCCGCCGAGGAGTTCCAGCCGGACCTGGCCGTGCTGGACGTGATGCTCCCGGACATGGACGGCTTCACCGTGACCCGCCGCCTGCGCTCCGCCGGCCGTCACTTCCCCGTCGTGTTCCTCACCGCGCGGGACGGCACCGAGGACAAGATCACCGGCCTGACGGTCGGCGGTGACGACTACGTGACCAAGCCGTTCTCCCTCGACGAGGTGGTCGCCCGCATCCGCGCCGTGCTGCGCCGCACTGCCTCCCTCGACGACGACGACGCGGCGGTGCTGCGCGTGGACGATCTCGAGCTCGACGACGACGCGCACGAGGTCCGCCGCGGCGGCGAGGTCGTGGAGCTCTCCCCCACCGAGTTCAAGCTGCTGCGCTACCTCATGATGAACCCGAACCGGGTGCTCTCGAAGGCCCAGATCCTGGACCACGTGTGGGAGTACGACTTCAACGGGGACGCCTCGATCGTCGAGTCCTACATCTCCTACCTGCGCCGCAAGATCGACGTCGGCGGCCGCGAGAAGATGATCCACACCAAGCGCGGCGTCGGCTACATGCTCCGCACCGCGGACAAGCGCTGACGTGCGTGCGCGGCTCGACGCCGCGGCGGCCCGCGTCCGCCATCCGCGCGCCTGGCTGAGGGGCGCGTGGCAGGGGCAGTCCCTGCGCACCAAGCTGGTCGTGATGATCGCGGCGCTCATGCTGGCCCTGGTCGCCGTGACCGCCGTGGCGACCGCGGTGCTGTTCCGCCAGGAGGCGGTGCGCCAGCTGGACGAGGACATGGCCGCCAACCGGGACACCGTCTCGATGTACCTGGCCAACGTCGCCCAGACCGGTGAGTACTACATGCCGCAGCTGCCCATCCTGCGCTTCTACGGCGTCGTGTGGGACAACGAGGGCGCGCGGGTCGTCCAGACCCCGGTGATGCCGGACGCGGACGAGCCGGCCCTGCCGGACATCACCCCGGCCGAGGCCCTCGAGCGCGGCTCCGCCTCCTTCGAGGTGCCCGGCACACAGCCGGACTCGAGCGGCTGGCGCGTGCAGCTGTACGGGCTCAGCAGCGGCGACGGCACCATGGCCGTGGCCCTGCCCCTGCAGAGCGTGACCTCCTCCGTCGAGCGCGTCACCTCAATCGTCGTGACCATCGGCCTGCTCGCGACGGCGGGCACCGTGATCGTGGCCAACCTGGCGGTCCAGCGCGCGTTCCGCACCCTGAACCGCGTGGAGCGCACCGCCGCCAAGATCGCCGCCGGCGACCTGAGCCAGCGCGTGGAGAGCGCGGCGCCCGACACCGAGGTGGGCCGGCTCTCCCGCTCCCTCAACGCCATGCTCGCGCACATCGAGTCCGCGTTCCGGGACAAGGAGATCTCCGAGGACAAGATGCGCCGATTCGTGCAGGACGCCTCCCACGAGCTGCGCACCCCCCTGGTCACCATCCGCGGATTCTCCGAGCTGTACCGGCACGGCGGGCTGCGCGAGGAGGAGGACGTCGCCGCCGCCATGCAGCGCATCGAGTCCGAGGCCACCCGCATGACCCGCCTCGTGGAGGACCTGCTCACCCTGGCCCGCCTCGACGAGCAGCGCCCCCTCGAGCACGCCCCGGTGGACCTGCTCATCCTCGCGATGGACTCCATGATGGACGCCTCCGTGAACGCCCCGGACCGCAAGGTCACCCTCGTGGGCCCCGACGGCGACCGGGCGGCCCCGGCGCCCATCCTCGGCGACGAGAACCGGATGCGCCAGGTGGTGGTGAACCTCATGGCCAACGCCCTGCGCTACACCCCCGCCGGCACCCCCATCGAGATCGCGGTCGGCACCGTCGACCACCTCGGCGGCCAGGCCGGGGCGGACGGCGCGGGCCGCAGCTCCGTGATCGAGATCCGTGACCACGGGCCGGGCGTGTCCGAGGAGGACCGCGCCCGCATCTTCGAGCGGTTCTACCGCGCGGACACCTCCCGGCACCGCGAGACGGGCGGCACGGGGCTCGGCCTGGCCATCGTCGCGGCGATCGTGGCCCAGCACGGCGGCTCCGTCCGGCTGCTGGAGACCGAGGGCGGCGGCGCCACCTTCTCCGTCCACCTGCCGTGGGCGCCGTTCGAGGACGAGGCGGACGAGGACGTCGAGGACGAGCGCCCGTCCGCACGGGACACCGACGACGACGCGGCCGGTCCGCCCAGCGGCCCCCTCGCCCTGACCGCGCCGTCAGGAGCCGGCGCCAGCGCCGCGGACGCCGCCCGGAGCAGCCGCCTGCTGCGGGCGGCGGAGCGGTTCCGTCGTGCCTCGGCCGAGCGCCGCCGTCGGGCTTCTGCTCCTGCACAGGCGCCCGAGGCCAGCGTCCCGTCCCCAGGCGAGGACGACCCGGCGGCCGGGCGCGACGCGCGTCCCTAGCGTGGTGCCCGGCGGCACCCGCCGCCCATCAGCACTCATCAGAGGGGACAGTCACATGAGCATCGTGCAGATCGACGTCGAGGACCTGCGGGCCAAGAGCGGGGCGGTGGAGGGCTCCATCGGCCGCCTCCAGGCGGAGGTGAGCACCATGGAGGCCAACCTGCGCCAGCTGCAGGACACCTGGCGCGGCCAGGCGGCCGCGAACTTCCAGGGCGTGCTCACCGAGTGGCGCGCCACCCAGCAGCGCGTGGAGGAGTCCCTGGCGGGCATCCGCCGCGCGATGGACGCCGCCGCCACCCAGTACCAGGACGCCGAGACCGCCAACGCCGCGATGTTCCGGTTCTGAGCGCCCGGAACGGTCCGGGGTGCGGCCGGCCGGCCGCGCCCCGGTCCGTGCTTCCTAGAGTGGGGGCATGACCGTCCTGATCGACCCGCCCGCGTGGCCCGCCCACGGCACCGTGTTCTCCCACCTCGTCTCCGATGCCTCCCTCGAGGAGCTCCACGCGTTCGCGCGGGCGGCGGGGCTCTCGGAGCGGGCCTTCGACCGGGACCACTACGACGTGCCCGCGCACCGACGTGCCGAGCTCGTGGCCCGCGGGGCGGTGCCCGTCACCGGACGGGAGCTGGTGCGCCGGCTCGCCGCCTCGGGGCTGCGCGTGCCCGCCCGGAGCCGCGCCGAGAAGCGGGACGTGGTCCTCGCCCGACGCTGGGCGCGGCTGTTCGAGGGCACGGCGGCGAGCCCGGACGCGGTGACGACGGCGGGACACGACCTGCTGGCCCGCTGGGCGGAGCCGCATCGGCACTACCACGACCCGGCCCACCTGCTCGCGGTGCTCGAGTCCGTGGACCTGCTCGAGCGGGCGGGGGCAGAGACCGGGACGGATCCGCGGGCGGTCCGCCTGGCCGCGTGGTTCCACGACGCCGTCTACGCCGGGGACCCCACCGCGCCCGCCGGCCAGGACGAGGCGGACTCGGCCGCCCTGGCCCGGGACGTGCTCACCGCTCCGCGGCTGGCCGTGCCGGCCGACGTCGTCGACGAGGTGGCGCGCCTCGTGCTGCTCACCGCCGCCCACGACCCCGCCCCGCACGACGCGGCCGGGGCGGTGCTCTCGGACGCGGACCTCGAGGTCCTCGGCCGCTCCCCCGAGGCCTACGCCCGCTACGTGGCCGCGGTGCGGCGGGACTACGCGCACGTGTCCGACGCGGACTGGGTCCGCGGTCGCAGCAAGGTGCTGGACGCCCTGCTGGACGCCGAGCGGCTGTATCGGACCGCGCCCGGCCGAGCACGCTGGGAGGCCGCCGCCCGCCGCAACCTGGCGGCGGAACGGGCCGCGCTGTCGGCCTGAGCGGGGCGCCCCGGTGCTGACCCGGGACGCGGCGAGGCCCGCCTCCCGGGCGGGGAGGCGGGCCTCGCAGGCTGGGCGCCCGAACGGGCCGGGCCGGCTCAGCGGCTGATCACATCATGCCGCCCATGCCGCCCATCGGGTCCATGCCCTCGGCGCCGGCGGCGGCCTTCTCGGGCTTGTCCGCGACGACGGCCTCGGTGGTCAGGAACAGGCCCGCGATGGACGCGGCGTTCTGCAGGGCCGAGCGGGTCACCTTCACCGGGTCGTTGATGCCGGCGGCCAGCAGGTCCTCGTACTCGCCGGTGGCGGCGTTCAGGCCGTGGCCGTCGTCGAGGGTCTTGACCTTGTCCGCCACGACGCCGGGCTCCAGGCCGGCGTTGAGGGCGATCTGCTTCAGCGGGGCCTCGATGGCGACCTTGACGATGTTCGCGCCGGTGGCCTCGTCGCCCTCGAGCTGCAGGCCGCCGAACGCCTTGGCGCCGGCCTGGATCAGGGCGACGCCGCCGCCGGCGACGATGCCCTCCTCCACCGCGGCCTTGGCGTTGCGCACGGCGTCCTCGATGCGGTGCTTGCGCTCCTTGAGCTCCACCTCGGTGGCCGCGCCGGCCTTGATGACGGCCACGCCGCCGGCCAGCTTGGCGAGGCGCTCCTGCAGCTTCTCGCGGTCGTAGTCCGAGTCGGTGTTCTCGATCTCGGAGCGGATCTGGGCCACGCGGCCGGCGATCTGCTCGGCGTCGCCGGCGCCCTCCACGATGGTGGTCTCGTCCTTGGTGATGACCACCTTGCGGGCGGTGCCCAGCAGGTCGAGGGTCGCGTTCTCCAGGGACAGGCCCACCTCGGAGGAGATGACCTGGCCGCCGGTGAGGATGGCGATGTCGGCGAGCATGGCCTTGCGGCGGTCGCCGAAGCCCGGGGCCTTCACGGCCACGGACTTGAAGGTACCGCGGATCTTGTTGACCACGAGGGTGGCCAGGGCCTCGCCCTCGACGTCCTCGGCGATGATCAGCAGCGGCTTGCCCGACTGCATGACCTTCTCGAGGATCGCCACCATGTCCTTCACGGAGGAGATCTTCGAGTTGACGATGAGGATGTAGGGATCCTCGAGGACGGCCTCCTGGCGGTCCGCGTCGGTCACGAAGTAACCGGAGATGTAGCCCTTGTCGAAGCGCATGCCCTCGGTGAGCTCGAGCTCGAGGCCGAAGGTGTTGGACTCCTCGACGGTGATGACGCCCTCCTTGCCGACCTTGTCCAGGGCCTCGGCGATGAGGGAGCCGATCTGCTTGTCCGCGGCGGAGATCGAGGCGGTGGCCGCGATCTGGTCCTTGGTCTCGATCTCGCGGGAGGCGGAGAGCAGCTCGGAGGTGACGGCCTCCACGGCCTTCTCGATGCCGCGCTTCAGCGACAGCGGGTCGGCGCCCGCGGCCACGTTGCGCAGGCCCTCGCGGACCAGCGCCTGGGCCAGCACGGTGGCGGTGGTGGTGCCGTCGCCGGCGACGTCGTCGGTCTTCTTGGCGACCTCCTTGACGAGCTCCGCGCCGATCTTCTCGTACGGGTCCTCGAGCTCGATCTCCTTGGCGATGGAGACGCCGTCGTTGGTGATGGTGGGAGCGCCCCACTTCTTCTCCAGCACCACGTTGCGGCCGCGGGGGCCGAGGGTCACCTTCACGGCGTCGGCCAGGGTGTTCAGGCCCTTCTCCAGGCCGCGGCGGGCCTCTTCGTCGAATGCGATGGTCTTGGCCATGTGCAGGTCCTTTCTGGACGTCGGCTTCCTACTGCTGGTGGCTGACCCGCGCCGATGCCCGCGACGGACGGCCCCTGGGGGCCTCACCGGTGGACAGGTCCTCCTCCACGGCGCCGGACCGGCCGGGGTACGGCTGGCAGTCGCGCCTTCGGAGTGCTAACCCCATTATGAGCACTCGCACCGGGAGAGTGCAAAAGGTCTGCGGTGCGGGGCCCGCCCTTCCGCGGACGGCGGACGGCCCCCGGCAGAACGCCTCGGAAGGCGCCCCGCCGGGGGCCGGAAAGGGCGCGCGGCCGACACGGCCGCACGACGGGCGGATCAGCCGGTGACGACCACCGCGACGCCGTTCACCTGCAGGTTCGGGGTCTGCATGACCGGGAAGCCGAGCTCCTTGCCGACCGCCTCGGCGGCGGCCTTGTTGGCCGAGCCGTTGTACAGGACGGTGGAGGACTGGATGCCGTAGCCGCTCCAGTTCTTCGCGTCCACCGAGGTGTAGCCGGCGCCCGTGAGCCGCTGCGCGTAGGAGGCGGCGAGGCCCTGGGTGCGGGTCGCGTTGTACACGGTGACGTGGGTGCCGCGCACGGCCGCGGACTGCGCGGCTGCACGAGAGCTCGACGCGGCCGCAGACTGCGCGGCCGCACGAGAGCTCGACGCGGCCGCAGACTGCGCGGCCGCACGAGAGCTCGACGCGGCCGCAGACTGCGCGGCCGCACGGGAGCTCGACGCGGCCGCGGACTGCGAGCGCGAGGCCTCCGCCGCGGCGGCCGAACGGGACGCGGCGGCGCGCGAGGACTCCGCCGCCTGGACGGCCGCCGCCGACCGGGACGCCTCTGCGGACTGCGCGGCGGCCTCGGAACGCGAGGCCTCCGCCGCCTGTGCCTCCGCGGCGGCACGGGACGACGCGGCAGCCTGGGACGACTCGGCGGCCTCGGCGGCAGCCGCCTCCTGCGCCGCCCGCGAGGACTCGGCCGCGGCCGCGGAACGGGACGCCTCCGCCGCGTCCTCGGACGGGGTGGCGGACTCGGTCGCGGACGCAGTCGACGCCGACGCGGAGGACGCCGAGGAGGACACGGACGACGCCGACGTCGACGGCGCGGCAGCCGGGGCCGTCGTCGAGCTCTCGGCGGCGACGGGCTCGGAGCGGTCGCCGGTGAGCCACGGCAGGACGACGCCCACGAACAGGCCGGCGAGCAGGACGAGGCCGGCCACCCAGAGCAGCGGGCTCAGGCGGCGACCCCCGCCCGCGGCGGTCGCGCCGGCAGCGGCGAAGGACTCGCGGTGCGCGCCGCGCTGGTCCGTGTACTCGGGGACCTCGTCGAAGCGGTCGGGCTGGTAGGCCATGGGTCAGTTCTCCTGGCGGGAAGCGGGCGTGGACGGCGCCGGATCCGCGGGTCCCCTCCGGGCCCGGCTGCGGGTGCCGCGCTTGCGCAGCAGCCGCGTGACCAGCAGGGGTCGGTAGGCCAGGGCGGCCTCACGGTCCAGCAATCCGTTCAACACCTGATAATAGGCGGTCGGAGACAGCCCCAGACGCTCTCGGACGGCGTGGTCCTTGGCCCCGCCGTACCGCCAGGTGGCGGCCTCCAGGTCCAGGACCGCACGCTCCAGGTCCGTCAGCTCGTCCCGTCGCGCACGCGCGCGGGCACCCTCCTCCGGGGCCGGATCGGGCGAGACGGGCGTGGGGTGGGACATGGCGGCCACTGTACCCACCCGGTCTACCCTCGGGGCATGGAGTTCATCGCGCCCCTGGATCCGGGCTGGGAGGCGGCCCTCGCCCCGCAGGCCGCCGCGTTCGAGCAGGTCGGCGAGGCCCTGCGTGCCCGCCGGGCGGCCGGAGAGCAGGTGCTGCCGGCGCCGGAGCACATCCTGCGGGCGTTCCGTCAGCCGTTCGCGGACGTCCGCGTCCTCGTGCTGGGCCAGGACCCCTACCCGACGCCGGGCCATCCGATCGGCCTGAGCTTCGCGGTGGACCGCCACGTGCGGCCGCTGCCCCGCTCCCTGGCCAACATCCACCGGGAGCTGCACGACGACCTCGGCATCACCCCGCCCGCCCACGGGGACCTCTCCGCGTGGACGGACCAGGGCGTGCTGCTGCTGAACCGCGCCCTCAGCGTGCGGGCCGGCGCACCCGGCAGCCACCGCGGCCTCGGCTGGGAGCAGATCACGGAGGCCGCGGTGCGGGCCCTCTGCGCGCGCGGCACCCCGCTCGTGGGGCTGCTGTGGGGAGCCGACGCGCGGCGCATGGCGCCGCTGCTGACGGCGGCGGGGGCCGGCGTCGTGGAGTCCCCGCATCCCTCGCCCCTGAGCGCCCACCGCGGGTTCTTCGGCTCCCGGCCGTTCAGCCGGGTGAACCGGCTCCTCGAGGCGGCCGGCGCGGCCCCGGTGGACTGGCGCCTGCCCGACTGAGCCGGGCCGCCGGTCAGCCGCGCTGGTGCATCACGAGTTCGGTGGGCAGCAGCGTGCCCATCCGGTCGGTGATCGGCTTGGCCAGGGTGTTGCCGAAGGCGACGCCGGCCGCGATCGCCACGACGATGACCGCGGCGTTGAACAGTCCCTCGACGCCCAGCAGCGTGGCCCCGGTCTCCACGGTGAACCCGTAGACGGACCGGAACATGGTGAGTCCGGGAAGCAGGAACAGCATGGACGGCAGGACGATCACGAGCGCCGGGGCCGCGAGCCGCTGGGCCACCAGGCGGCCGAGGAACCCGACCGCCGCCGCGGCGACCGCGGGCACCAGCCGGTCGCTGACCCCGATCTGCTGCGCCGCCAGGTACGCGCCGAAGCCGGCCCCGGACACGAGACCGCAGGCCAGGATCTGGGGCCACCGCGACTGCTCCACCACCGCGTCCGCCATGCCCGCGGCCATCACGAGGCCCAGCAGCAGCAGCGGCGGATAGCTCAGCGTCCCCGCCTCGGCCAGGTCCAGCTGTTCGAATCCCAGGAGATCCCCGATGCCCACGGCGATCATGATCCCGGCCATCACGCCGGCGAACACGAGCAGCGCGGAGAGGAAGCGGCCCGCGGCGGTCACCGGGAAGCCGTGGATGGCGTCCTGCACCGCGGTGACGAACCTCGCCGTGGGCAGGAGCATCATGATGCCGCCGGCGATCACCAGCGCCGGGTTGACCGGCAGGTCGAGGGCGTGGGCCATCAGCGCGATCACCGTGGCCGTGATCGCCCCGAACATCGTGGAGAAGATCTCCGGGAAGCGCGCCTTGTCCGCCTGGACCTTGAGCCAGAAGACCAGCCAGGTGGAGACCATGCCCAGGGCCGCGCCCGTCCAGGTCCCCCCGATGAACGGCACGAAGCAGGCCACGAACACGCCGGAGAAGAGGACCTCGAAGACGGCGGGGAACGGCTTGGGCTGATGCCGGATCTCCACGAGCCGGCGCTGGGCCTCGGCCCGGTCCACCTCGCCCGCGGCGATCTCCTCGACGAGCCGGTGGACGGCCACGGGCCCCTCGAAGTTCACCGAGGCCGAGCGGACCACCCGCTGGAGGGTGAACGGGGCCTCGCCGCGTGAGGAGTCGGGCGCGTAGTTCAGGGAGATGGACTGGTTGGTCAGGTCCACCTCGGTCTCGAGGATCCCGTAGGCCTGCGTGGCCACGATGATCGAGGTCTCCACGTCCAGCGAGGCCGCCCCGAAGCTGAACATCGTCTCGCCCAGCTTGAGCGCGAAGTCCAGGGTGGTGCGGGCCTCGAGGGCCTGCGCCTCCGCGCGGCGCTGCTGCAGCGTGGAGCGCATGCGGCGCCCATACGGCGAGGAGTGCAGGCGGTCGGCCAGCACGAGCGCCTGCGTCGGCAGGTTCTCGACGAAGACCTCACGGGAGCGCCGGCCCCGCCGACGCCCGCGCTTCTCGGGCGGGCCCACGGGGACCACCGGGTCCGGGACGGTGACGTCCGGCTCGGGGATCACATCCGGGGCGGGCAGGGCGCCGTCGGCCTCCGCGGGCGCCAGGACGGAGGTGGGCACCTGCTCGGACAGCGGCGGCTCGGTCAGGGGCGCGTCCGCGGCCGGCTCCGGCAGCGTCTCCGCCTCCGGCTCGGCCGATTCCTCCGGCTCCGGCGCCGGCGTCGAGACCGGATCGGCGGCGGCGGGGCGGACCACGGGCGGCAGCGGCTCGGTCGGCTCGACGGCGACCGCGGCCGCGGCCGGGTGGGCCGACTCCGCCGGGTCGAGGTCGAGCAGGCCGGGGTCCTCCGGGTCGATCGCGAGGTCGCCGACAGCGGCGGCGTCCTCGGCGCCGGCCGGGCGCAGCACGGGGATGAGCGTGGGGACGGCCGGGGGCTCCGCGATGTGGGGGTCGAACCGCGCCGGCTCCTGGGTGCCCTCCTGCTCCATGCGGCTCACCCTCTCCTTCCGTATGCGGGCGCTGGACGCGAGACGGCGGTGGGCCGAGCCCCGCCGACGCGTCCATCCAACCACGCCGACACCTCCCCCGCCGGGGCCTTCGGCACCGCGGCCCGGGGATGCGAAAGGGCCCTCCCGGAGGAGGGCCCTGCTGCGGTGGATCTTACTGGACTCGAACCAGCGACCTCTCGCGTGTGAAGCGAACGCTCTAACCAACTGAGCTAAAGATCCGGGCGTCGCCCCATGGGGGTGACAACTCGAAGAACGATACCTCAGGCGGCGTCGCCTGTCCACCCGGGCGACGGCCGCCCCGCGCACGGCGGAGCGGCCATCGAGAGCCGACGAGCACGTCAGGCGTCGGTCAGCGTGGCGCCGGGCTCGAAACCGCCCTGGGCGACCAACGAGGTCCCGGCGCCCGGGCGGGCTCCGGTCAGGAGCTGCCACCGAGGGAGGAGACCGCCCTGGCGGCGTCCGCCAGGCCGGCGCCGCAGCCCGCGGAGCAGGTCACCGGCATGGAGCGGGCCGTGGACCTGAGGGTGGACTCGACCTGGGCCGGGGTGAGGCTCGGCCGCTCGGCCAGCAGCAGGGCGGCCAGGCCCGCGACGTGCGGGGTGGCCATCGAGGTGCCGTTGTAGGCGGCGTGGCCGGCCGTCGTCGGGGTGGTGGCGCCGTTGTTCACGGTCGAGATGATGTTCGCGCCCGGGGCGGTCACGTCCACGGCGGAGCCGTAGTTCGAGAACGAGGCGCGGGCGCCCTGCGAGGTGGAGGCGGCCACCACGATGGTGTTCCGGCAGTTGGCCGGGCGCACGTTGGCGGCGGGCTGGTTCTCGTTGCCCGCCGCCACAACGACGGGCACGCCGCGGGAGACGGCCGCGTTGATCGCGTTCTGGTAGGTGGTGCCGCACATGCCGGAGCCGCCGAGGGACATGTTGATGACGTCCGCCGGGTTCGGGTTGGCCGGCACGCCCGCCACGGTGCCGCCGGCGGCCCACACGACCGCGTCGGCGATGTCGGACAGCGAACCGCCGCACTTGCCGAGCACGCGGATGGGCTGGATCTTCGCGTTCGGGGCCACACCGACGACGCCCTGGGAGTCGGCCACGGCCGCGACGGTGCCCGCCACGTGGGTGCCGTGCCACGAGGAGTCGGAGGCGCCGGTGGTGCCGCACTCGCCGGCGGCGTACCAGTCGCCCTCGTCGCGCGGGTTGGAGTCGCGGCCGCCGCCGTCGCGCGCCGCCCTGCCGTCGGAGATGAAGTCGTAGCCGGGCACGACGTTGCGGTCGAGGTCCGGGTGGGAGGTGATGCCGGTGTCGATGACGGCCACGGTCGCACCGGAGCCCGCCGTGCGGTCCCACGCCCCGGGGACCCGCATGCCGTGGGTGCCGGTGAAACCCCACTGCTGCGAGTAGAGGGCGTCCACGGGGCTCAGGCCGGTGGCGGTGAGGATGGCGTCCGGCTCCACGGCCTCGACCGCCCCGGAGGCCTTCAGGTCGGCCATGAACTTCGCGGACTCGGCCTGATCCAGCTTGCGGTCCGCCTTGACCACGCGGGAGCCGAGCGCGGTCTCACGCAGCTCCTTCACGGAGACGCCGGCCTCCTTCGCGGCCTTGCCCCAGGCGTTCGCGCGGCCCTTCGCGTGGGCGGTGGCGGCGGTCTCCTTGTAGGTGACGATGAAGGAGTCGTAGCCGTCGGCGTTCGGGTCCTCGACCT
Source organism: Micrococcus sp. KRD070 (assembly GCF_017168435.1). Lineage (NCBI taxonomy): Bacteria > Bacillati > Actinomycetota > Actinomycetes > Micrococcales > Micrococcaceae > Micrococcus > Micrococcus sp. KRD070. The sequence continues at coordinate 72 of NZ_JABFNH010000017.1, read as the reverse complement.
GCGCCGCCGCCAGGGGCGAGGCGGCGGTCGGGGTGGCTGCCGGTGCGGCGGGGGCGTCGCCGGAGGGCTGTC
>NZ_JABFNH010000016.1:41595-85689 GCF_017168435.1 Micrococcus sp. KRD070 | reverse complement strand
AAGAGACAGCCCCACGACGACGCCCCCGCCGTCCTCGTCGAGACGCGGCCCGGCGTCGTGCGGCTGACGCTGAACCGGCCCGCGAAGGGCAACGCGCTCGGACTGACGATGGCGCGCGAGGTGCTCGCGGCGATCGCCGCGGCCGAGGCGGACGAGTCCGTGCACGTGCTCACGCTGACCGGCGCGGGGCGGATCTTCTGCGGCGGCGGGGACGTCCAGGCGATGGCCGCCGCGCCTGCCGGGCCGGAGCGGCGCGCGATGATCCAGGAGCTCGGCGAGGCGGCGGGCGAGGTCGCGGTGGCGCTGACGGGCTCTCGCCTGCTGGTGCTGGCCGGCGTCAATGGGACGGCCGCCGGGGCGGGGCTCGGGCTCCTGCTGGGCGGCGACGTCGTGCTGGTGCGCGAGGACGCGCAGCTGGTGACGGCGTTCTCCGCGCTCGGGATGACACCGGACACGGGCGTGTCCTACTGGCTGCCGCGGGTGCTCGGGCCGGTGCGCGCGACGCAGCTGCTCCTCGGCGGGCGGCGCCTGAACGGGACCGAGGCCGTCGAGTGGGGCCTGGCGACCGAGGCGGTGGCCGGCGGCGCGTTCGCGGTACGCCTGGCGGAGCTCGAGGACGATCTGGTGGCCGGTCCGGCGCACACCTATGGGCCGACGAAGGCGCTGGCGCGCGGGGCCGACGTCGAGGCGCTGCGCGCACATGTGCGGCAGGAGGCGGCGTCGATCGCGGCGGCGTCCGAGCACCCGGAGGCCGTGCGGCGGGTGGAGGCGTTCGCGGGCCGGTGAGAGGTGGGCGGCGGCGCGGGCCGTGAGTGGCCAGGCCGGCGGCGCGTGTTCAGCGGGCCGACCCCGGCCGGGTCCGCGAGGGCATGGAGGTCACTTGAACATCTTCAGGACGTCACCCAGGCCGACCGTGGTGCGCCGGTAGACGGCGTTGTAGGCGGCGCGCTTCGGATCGCGCAGCCAGCCCATCCCCTTGCGGCCGTAGCCGGGGATGACCTTGCGCTTGATCGCACGCTTGGCGCGGCCCGTGGTGCGGGCCTTGATGGACTTCTTCAGGCTGGGCTTGCGGAGACCGATCTTCATGGGGCGAGCGTAACGGGGGCCCTGAGGCCAGATCGTCCCGAGGTGTCAGGGCCGCTTGCCCTGCCACTCCTGGATCACCCGCCGCATGCTGTTCCCGTGTTCCTTGATCTGAGGGACGTCCCAGTCGCCCTCGGCGTGAAGGATGCCGGCCATGAGCTGGAACTTGAGGCTCTGCTCGTCCGAAGAGTACTGCTTCACCTTCGATACGGGCATCAGGTTGTTCCGCTGGGAGTTCTCGCGTCGGCCCATGATGCACAGGTTCCCGAAACGGTTGACGTCCTCCGCGGTCAAGGCCTCCTGCTCCTCACCCGGAACCACGGGGTAGAAGTGCTCCACCGAGGTTCGGTACCGGAACCGGAAGGCGTCGGCGCGCCTGCGGAGCACCTCCTGTTCGACATCGCTGAGGGGCTCCCGCAGATGTTCCCGTTCCATGGGCGATGTCCGGCCTGCGTCCCAGAGGATGTAGTCCAGGGCGTTGAAGACGAAGTTGGGGACGTTGACGCCGGCATCCCAGGTCTTGTCCGCCTCATAGGCGCGGAGGCGCTCCCGCGCCAGATCTTCCAGCATGTGCTGGAACGCCACGCCGTCCACACCGTCCTCCGGCTGCGCATCCAGCCATCGCAGGATGCGGTACAGGAAGTACTTGGACGTGCGGCGCGTGTCGGTGACCTGGAACATGGCCTGAAGGTTCCGGACGGCGTCCTGGACCTGCGGATCCTGGAAGGTGTTCTTCACACCCAGCCGCCGGCGCGGAGAGCGCTCGCCGGACTCCGTCTCGAGCTTCTGAGCTCGGCTGAGCACCCAGTTCTCCTCGTCCGCCTGTGTTCCCGTCGTCGCCAGAGTCCTGATCACATAGGTGTCCAGCAGAAGGCGCATACGGAGCAGCGTCACGAGGAACCGCTGAGACCAGGCCGCGTCGCCTTGGCCGTGCTGGGCGAACTGCTCCAGCAGGGAGCCGTCCTCGAGCCGCACGGCCCCCGTCGAGTCCTGGCCCCACCGTGGCAGGCCTGGCTCGGCCCCCTCACCCTTCTCCTGCATCACGCGCAGCACATGCAGCAGCAAGTTCGGGAAGTCGACGATGGTCCCGTAGGCGCCAGTATCGGCGTCGTCCTGGCATTGGTCGGACGAGGGCCCGGACTCCACGGCGGTCTGCCCGGCGGCCAGCAGAACCCCAATGATGGTGCGGGCGCCCGACGCCATCGCGGTCTGGCTCGGCGCGAGAGCTGCCCGCAGCGACGCGAAATCCCGCGTGAGGAGGGCCGACCAGGACCCGCCGAAGACGGCGTCTCTTGCCGCCTCACCGCCATCCTTCGGCCGCTCCGTCGAGAACTGGAGCTGGATGTGGCGGTCCAGAACGGCGCAGGCGTCCCAGACGTGCGCGAACACCTTCCGGTCCGTGGCGTCCTGGAGAGGCCGCATCAATGTGGCCTTCAGGATCTCGTGCTTGGCGAGCTGCTCACCGCGGGTGTTCATCACCTCGAAATAGTGGTTGAGGTCCGTGCCCTTCGGAAGTTCGGTGCGCAGCAACCGGACATGCTTCCAGAGGTACGCGAGGTCGTCGCCGTCGAACATCACCTCCTGATCGTCTGCCGGGGTTTGCCGTTCCAAGGCCCGCCGGCAGGCCGCAGCGATCGTCTCGACGGCCACCCCGATGGCGTCCACCTGGAACGACGTCCCGGCGGGGGCGCCCCGACGACGGAGGGTCGCGAGGTCCTCCCCGGCCTCGGGGCGCCCTTCGTAATCCAGGACGGCCAACGCCCGGGGGTCGAGGACACCGGCACGGATGACACGCTCCGCGACGGCTGCCAGCACCGTCAGCGTGGTCAGGCGCTGCTGCCCGTCGACCACCTCGTCGATCGGCACGCCCTCGGGAGTCGTGGCTCGGTTCACCACCAGCGAGCCGAGGTAGTAGTCGGACGAGGCTCCCTGCGTATCCGGCTTTTCCGAGCGGAGGCGAGCGCGGCGCACGTCCTCGAGGAGTGTCGCGATCTCGACCTGCGTCCAGGCGTAGGCCCGCTGGTAGACCGGCACCCGGTAGTGCCGGGCGGCGGTGAAGACCTCCTCGATCGTCAGCGCCTCAGGCGAGTGCTTCTCAGTCTGCATCGTGGGCTTCCTCCGTGTCCCAGGGCGTGTCCGAGTAGAGACGCTCCACCGGGGAGGCATCGTCCACGTACGGCCCGGGGAGGGCCGCCACGCGCCCGGTGACGGCGGCGGGGTCCAGGCTGCTCCTCATCAGGCGGAACAGGTTGACCCGGTCCTCCAGGTCCGGCGCCCCGTGCTGGCCCAGCGCGTGAAGTTCCACGGAGCGCGGGTAGACCCGCGTCAACCGCGTTCTCAATGCGAAGGCATGCCGTGCGAGCACGAGAGCGGCGCGCTCGATGTCGTGGTCGCCGAACCGGTCCGCGTAGGCCAGCAGCAGCGCTCCGTAGAGCTCCTGTGTGTAGCGGTAGCCAGCGCCGGTACCGGTGGCCCGGACGAGCCGGGTGATCGTCTGGAATCGCCTGTTCTCCCTCCCACGACGGGCGTCGTCCTCGGCGGTCTGCTCCGCGTCCGTCGCGGAGACGCCGAGGTCCCTCGCGAGCCGGGTGTAGTGGCGCACGAGGCGGAAGAACATCTCACCGTCGATGACGGGCTGGGTCAGCTGGAACGGGAATTCCAGCGGAGGAAGGGCACCGTGCGCGATCAGCGTGGCGTTTCGCCCGTTGTAGTCGTCCACGTGGGCCTTGGCCATGAGAAGCCCGTGCGCCCAGGGCAGTCGGCCGAGGCCCGTCGGCCCCGCGGAGATCCCCTTGAACGCTCCGATCCGGGACGCGGTGAAGCCGTCGCGCGGCAGGGACTCACCGGCGCTCCAGCGGAGGATCGGATAGAGCAGACGCGAGAAGAGATGGTGGATCTCGAACGGCGGGGTAGCTTCCCACTCCCGCACGGCCGCGAGGATCGCCGCCCGGTCCGATGTGGCCTCTGCATAGGCGCGGAGGTGGTATGCCTTCAGTAGGTCGGTGGGCAGGAGCGCCCGGCCGCGGGTGTTCTGCGAGTCGAACATCTGGAAGGCCGCGTCGAGGTCGCTGACGATCAGGCGCACCAGCGTGCAACGGTCCAGGAAGTAGTCCGCGAAGTCCTCGACCTCGGTGCTGTCCCAGGACCGGAATGTCTGCAGGATGAGGCGGTGGTTCTCGACGATGTGGCGCTCCGACACGTCCCGGCGGCCCGGCGGCAGCTCGATGGCCGCCGCGCGGTCCAGGGCCGCACGCTGGTGCTCGGCGCGCTCGGCGGTGTCGCCCAGGACCTCCTGCAGTGCGAGCGCGATCAGGGCGAAGGTCATGTACCGCTGCTGGCCGTCGACGATGTCCAGCCAGCCGTCCTCGAGGTGCACGATCATGGTGCCGATCCGGTAGGACGCGGCCGCACGGAAGCGACGGATGTCCTCGACGAGCTGCCCCGTGTTCGTCGTGGACCACGTATAGGGCCGCTGGTACTCGGGGATACGGAGACGAGGGTCGCGCAGTGCGTCCGCGACGGTCAGGACGTTCGCGGTCAACGACCCGGAGCGCCCCGTCCCCGGTCCTTGGGCGTCGCTCTGGGCACCCCGCGGATGGTCGACGGCGGCATCCAAAGCGGTCGGCCGCGTCCTCATCAGGCGTCGTCTTCCATGGGCTCCGGCGCGGCCGAGGCGGCCTCGACCTCGCCGAGGGTGCGCCCATCCGGCGCCCGCCATGAGGACGGCCCGCTCATGCTCCCGCCGGCCACGAATCCGGCCGCGGCCGAGGAGCTGGTGAAGGAGACGTCCTCGGTCAGCACCCCATCGGCACCGATGTGGTCGGCGAAGCGCTCCCGGCCCGCCCGGACACCGGGGGGTGCGCTGGGCCGCAACCCCTCCATGAGGCCGCTGCCCCGCAGGACGACGAACCCGTCCGGCGTGGGGTGTCCCTGGGCTCTGACGCCGTTGACCGTCATGGTGAACAGGGTGCGCTTCGGCGCCGCTTCGGGCGCCTGGGTGGCCCGGCCCGCCGCGGCCGCGGCATGTGAGCCGTCGGCGCTCTCGAAGACGCGGTGCCCCAGGGCGCTGATCAGGAGCTTGGCCTTGTCGGCGTACTCCTCCAGCTCCGCCTTCTTCTCCTGCGTGACGTTGCCCTGGGAGGGTGCCACCGCATTGTCCACGGTGAAGCGCCCGGCCGTGGTGGCCGCCTGGTGGAAGTAGTGCTCCAGGTAGGTCACCTCCGTGGGGCCGAAGGTGTCCCCGAGGGTGGAGAGGAGTATGGCCCGGTTCCAGAAGTCGTGCGCCTCTTTCCGGACGTGCTCCCGGATCCTGCCCACCATGCCGTTGCCGTTGGCCCGCCCGACGGCCTGCCCGACGTAGACGACGTCGTCGCCGGAATCGGCGTCCTGCCCCAGCAGCAGGTACACACCGGTGCCTTCGAACGCCTCGGGGTGCCCGTCCGCGTTGAGACTGGTGCGTGGCACCACGTACACGAGGCCCGTCCAGTTGTCGAGGGTGCACTTCAGCCGACCGGTGGGTGCACCGTCCATCAGGAAGACCTGCAGTGTCTTGGGATGTGCCATCTCAGCTCCCCTTCCGAACGCGCGACGGCGTCGCACTCGCCCTCTCATCGACGGAAGTGCCCTGCGAAGGGGCCGTTTCGTCAGCGAAAACGGCGGACCGTCCATGAGCAACGTCCACCGGCCCGGCCCCCTCGCTCCGCACCTTCCAGTACAGGTACTCCCCGATCGCCGCGACGATCATCTTGGACGGGTCCCCGCCCCTGCCCACGATGTCCGTCATCTTCGCGAAGGCGTCCTCGTTCGCGTACACGGCTCCCATCGCCGACCGTTCCAGGTTCGGGCTCGCGAGGAACTGCTCCAGCGAGTTCGCTCCGGCCTGGCCCAGCAGCTTCTCGTCCTCCATGAGCGGCGCCACGAGGGCACTGACCCATGCCTCCTGCTGGGACGGGGAGGCATCCACGCCTTCGCCGGCGAAGATCTCGTTGATCTTCTCGATCACTTCCTCCAACGGCCCGCGCTGCTTCTCACGCGCCTGCCCGCCTCCCACGGCGGTGGTCCCCTTCAGCGCGGCCCCACCGGTCAGCCCGATGTCCCCCGAGGACGTCTTCTTCTGCCGGATGCTCACCAGTTGCACATCGCTCAGGTCGATCAGCTCCTCACCGCCGGGCTGATCGCCCACGAGCTGCACCAGGTGCCGCAGGAACAGTGCCCGCTTGTAGTGCTCGGTGTCCCCGAACTCGTAGATCTGGGAGAGGAAGTCGTAGAGGCTGACGAAGGACCGCATGTCCTTGCGCGTCAGCACGAGCTCAGTCACGCGCGTCTCGTCCTGGTTCATCCGCGCATGCGCCAGCTCCTTGCGGAACCGGTAGGCCACGGGCTCCAGCGCAGCCTGCAGGCCCTCCTGCCCGCTCCCCGGCTTCCACGCGACCCACACCTCGACGAACGCGTCGACCTCGTCCCAGTCGTACACACCCGCGGCGTCGAGCTTCGTCCCCAGGTCGTGGATCAGGTTCGGGTCCGTCACCGTCTCCAGCTTCGCGCCGGCGTAGTACGGCTCGAAGGCGGCCTGGATGTCGTCTTCGGAGTTCACGAAGTCCAGCACGTAGGTGGTGTCCTTGCCGGGCGCCGCGCGGTTCAGGCGCGACAGCGTCTGCACGGCGAGCACGCCGGAGAGCTTCTTGTCCACGTACAGGGCACAGAGCTTCGGCTGGTCGAAGCCGGTCTGGTACTTGTTGGCCACGATCATCACCTGGTAGCCGTCCCCGTCGAACGCCTTCGCCAGGTTGCCGGTCACGGACGGGTTCATGGACCGTTCGGTGACCTTCTCGAGCCCGAATTCGTCGTCGGTGATCTCGCCGGAGAAGGCCACCAACGTGTCCACGTCCGTGTACCCCATGTCCTGGATGTACTGGTCCATCTGGCGCTTGTACCGGACGGCGGCGGCGCGGGAGTCGGTGACCACCATGGCCTTGGCCTGCCCGTCGAGCAGTCCGGCCACGTTGGCGCGGAAGTGCTCCACGATGATCTTGACCTTCTGGGCGATGTTCGTGGGGTGCAGCTTGACCCACCTCATGAGCTTCTTGCTCGCCTCGGTCTGGTCCACTTCGGTGGTCGGCTTCCCGACGGCGGCCCGGTCGCCTTCCGGGCGGAACTCGCCCTGCTGTCCGGCCAGGGCCAGCTTGAAGGCGGTGCCGTAGTTGGTGAAGTTCTTCAGCACGTCGAGGATGAACTCCTCCTCGATGGCCTGCTGCATGGTGTACCGGTGGAAGGAGGCCGGGATCTCCTGGCCCTTCTCGTCGTACTCGCCGGAGGGGCGGCCGAACATCTGCAGGGTCTTGTCCTTCGGGGTGGCGGTGAAGGCGAAGAAGCTGATGTTCTCCGGGCGTCCGGTGGCGGCGACCTCGGCGGCGAGGATGGACTCGGTGTCCGCCTCTCCCCCGTCGTCGAGGTCGGCCTGCTCGTCCGGGGTGAGCACGCGCTTGAGCTTGGCGGCGGCGGAGCCGGTCTGGGAGGAGTGCGCCTCGTCCGCGATCACCGCGTAGGTGCGGCCGGCGAGCGTCGAGTCACCTTTGAGGAGCTCAAGCACGGCGGGGAAGGTCTGCAGCGTCACCACGATGATCCGATTGCCCTGCAGCAGGGTCTGCTTCACCAGGGCGGACTTGCTGGTGGCCTCTCCCCCGAGGTTCTTGCGGTCCACCGCCACCACGGTGCCGGAGGTCCGCTCGATCTGCCGGACAGCCTCCTGAAGCTGGTCGTCCAACACGGTGCGGTCGGTGACCACGATGACCGAGTCGAACACCCGCTGCTCGTCCACCCCGTAGGTGGAGAGCAGCCGGTGGGCGCTCCAGGCGATGGTGTTGGTCTTGCCGGAGCCCGCGGAGTGCTCGATCAGGTAGGACTTGCCGGCGCCCTCCTCACGGACGGCGGCGAGCATTTGCGTGACGGCTTCCCACTGGTGGAAGCGCGGGAAGATCAGCGTGGACTTCCGGCGCGAGCGGCCGTGCTCGTCCTCCACGGTCTCCCTCTTGAGAAAGACGAACTTCTGGAGGATCTCGAGCCAGGTGTCCCTCTGGAGAATCCGCTCCCACAGGTAGGCGGTGGAGGACCCGCCGTTCGGGTTGAGGGGGTTGCCGGCGTGGCCGTCGTCGCCCTGGTTGAAGGGCAGGAAGAAGGTGTCCTTCCCGGCCAGCTTGGTGGTCATCCAGACCTCGCGGTTGGAGACGGCGAAGTGGACCACGGCGCGGGTGCCGAACCCGAACAGCGGTGTGGCCTTCGGGTTGCGCTCGCGGTACTGCTTCTTCGCGTGGCCGATGGACTGGGTGGAGTCGGTCTTCAGCTCGATCGTCGCCACGGGCAGGCCGTTGACGAACAGCACCAGGTCCACGGACTGGTTGGTGGCCGGATTGAAGTGCACCTGACGCATCACGCGCAGCCGCATGCGTTCGTAGGAGGCGACGGCGGCCGGGTTCAGGTTCGTGGCCGGCCGCGGCTCGGCCATGCGCAGGGTGGCGGAGGTGCCGACCTTGAAGCCCTTGCGGAGCACGTTGAGGGTGCCGCCGACGCCGGTGTCCTGCGGCTTGTTCAGCACGTCGATCAGGCGGGTGGTGATCTGGTCCCGCTGTGCCTGCTGGGCAGAGGCCGGGGCATCGGCCTTCACGAGGCGCCCGTAGTCCTCCGGCTGGTTCTCGGCCAGCCAGGCGTGAACGTCCTCCGGGAAGATCGCGTTCTTGCGGTCGTAACCGTCATCGTTGGGCGAGTAGAGCCAGCCGTGCTGCTCCAGGTACTCGCAGATGAAGGTCTCGAGCTCGCTCTCGTTGTGGATGGCCATGGCGGTCAGTCCTCCGTGGGGATCTCGATCTGGCCGGTGACGGCGGCAGTGATCAGCGCGGCCCGGCGCTCCTGGGCGAGCTCAATGAACCGTTCCGCCTTGGCGATGAGCGCGTCGATCTTTGCGGTCTCGCGGTCGAGGTGGTCGGCGATTTCTCGTTGCTCGTCGAGGGGAGGGACAGGGAATAGTTCTGACATGAATGACGCCATGTCGAGGTTCTGGATCCCCGTGGTCTGGTTCACTGACTTCCAGGTCAGCCCAGACGTGTATGCCCCGTTGAGTGCGTAAAGCCAAAAGCGTGCGTGTTGATCGGGACGAGGCCGCAGCCGAACGATGAAATTGGCGAAGATCGACTCCTCATCCGATTCGTAGCTGACCACGAAGCCCACCGGGTTGATACCGGTGCCGCCAGACTTCTCCATCAGGAGATCGCCACGCCGAAGCGCGGCTTTGGCCCTCTCCGACGGAGTGACGCTCCGAATCGTCGGTGCCGTTCCGACGCTGAGGGTGGGGCGGTCAAAGTCCGCAACCCGGACGACTCGCACGTCGGTGCCATCGCCGACCTCATCGGAGCCCCAATAGCCGGATTGCACATCGGTCAAGATGCGCTTGATCGGCAACTCCGACCAGTGTGCCGGCATATACTTGAGCCACGAGGATGCGGACTCTCCACGGTCTCCATTCGCCTGCATCCCTGAGGTGGCCGCGACGATGGCGGCTACACGCCGACGGCGCAGGCCCGCGACGAGGGCACGCTGTTTCTCGATCAGGGCGTCGATCCTGGCGGTCTCGCGGTCGAGGTAGTCCGCGATGCGCCGCTGCGTGTCGAAGTCAGGCGCCCAGACTTCGATGGTCTTGATGAAGTCCCAGTTTGCCCTCGGCATCTTGGTTCCATACGTGGACGCGTTCACCTGTTCCAGGAAGAAGGAACTCAGCACTAGGTACCCGAGGTAGCGAGAACACATTTCATCGACCGGACGGTACACATGGATGTCCCCGAGGGCCTCACCGTCACGATTAGCAACCCACGACTTCGCCAAGTACGGGCGCAGCTTGCTGAAGAGGAGATCACCGGCTCGGAACGAAGTGCCGCGCCCCTCCGAGTCGATTTGATGATCGGTCACGAGCCGACCGGTATGCCCGACCATTGATTCAGCTGCGACGCGGAACTCCGACTCCTCGGGCGCATTGTCTGAAACGAGGTCAACGCACCACCCGAACTTCCTGGATGAGGATCGAGCTGTCACCGCTCCACCTCCTGCAGCAGCTCGATGATCTCGGCCGTGAGCTGCTTGAGCTCGGCGTCGATCTCCTCGAGGGGGCGCGGCGGCACGTACGTGTAGAACAGCCGGGTGAAGGGGATCTCGTAGCCGATCTTCGTCTTCGCTTCGTCGATCCAGGCGCCGGGCACGTGCGGGGCCACCTCGGCCTCAAAGTACTCGTGAATGTCCCGGCCGAAGGGCACCAGTTCGGTGTCCCGCAGCGAGGTGTCCGGCTCCGGCTCGCCCTTCTTGTTCTTCACCACCTCCGCCTCGGGATCGTGCACGCCGATCGCCCCGGTCAGGGCCTTCACCAGCGGGGCACCGGCGGTCACGCCGTGCTCCTTCAACGCCTTCTTCAGCTCCAGTACGAAGGTGGGCTGGTGGTCCCAGACCCGGCCACGCAGGGAAGCGAGGGCGGCCTCGAGAGCCGAGCGGCCGTCGTCGGGAAGCTTGTCCACCGGCTTGGTGGCGAGCGCCGCCGCGATGGTGGCGTCCTCCACCTCGAAACGCAGCTGCAGCGGGCGCTCCACGGTGATCTCCCGGTAGCCGAAATCCTGCGGGGTGAGGACCTTGGAGAACTCGGCATTGTCCTCGGACTGGGCGTCGAAGTCCCGGTAGATGTCCAGCACGCGCTGGCGGTCCGCCTTGGACAGCTCCTTGTTCTTCGAGCCCACGTTGCGGCGCAGCTTGGTGAAGAACGTGCGGGCGTCGATCAGCTGCACCGTGCCGCGGCGGTCTGCCGGCTTGTTGTTGTCCAACACCCACACATAGGTGGCAATGCCGGTGTTGTAGAACATGTCCGTGGGCAGCGCGACGATCGCGTCCACCAGGTCCGACTCCAGCAGCCAGCGGCGGATCTCGGACGGGCCCGAGCCGGCCCCGCCCGTGAACAGCGGGGAGCCGTTGAGAACGATGCCGGCCCGGCCGCCACCCTCCGAGACCGGGCGGAGCTTCGAGGCGACGAGCTGCAGGAACAGCATCTGGCCATCGCTGATGGCGGGGGTGCCGCCGGGGAAGCGGTTCGTGGCGCCGCCAGCGGCGATCTCCTTCTCCACCGCGGTGCGGGAGGCCTTCCAGTCGCCGCCGTAGGGCGGGTTGGAGAGGACGTAGTCGAAGCGCTCGGTCAGGTGGGCGTCGTTCTTGAGGGTGTCCCCGCGGGCGATGCCGTCCGCGTCCTGGCCCTTGCCGAGCAGCTCGGACTTGCAGATCGCATAGGACTGGTCGTTGAGCTCCTGCCCGAAGAGGCGGACCTCCGCGTTCGGGTTCATGCGGCGCAGGCGCTCGTCCAGCAGGGACAGCATGCCGCCGGTGCCGGCCGTGGGGTCATAGACGGTGCGGACCGGGTAGCCGGTGAGGACGTCGTCGTCGTTGGCGGTGAGCAGGTCCACGAGGAGCTTCACCGCGTCGCGCGGGGTGAAGTGCTCACCGGCGGTCTCGTTGGAGGCGGCGGCGAAGCGGCGGATCAGGTCCTCGAAGAGGGTCCCCATCTCCGCGTTGGAGACGGTGTCCGGGGAGAGGTCGATGGAGGCGAACTGCTGCAGGACCAGGAAGAGGCGGTCGTGCTCGTCCAGCTTGGCGACCGTCTTGTCGAACTCGTAGTAGGTGAACAGGTCCGCCACGTTCTGGGAGAACCCGTCCACGTAGGCCAGCAGGTTCGTGCGGAGCAGGTCCGGCTCCTGCAGGATGCGGTCCAGGGTGAAGGGGCTGAGGTTGTAGAACGTCAGGCCCGTGCGGGACTCCACCAGGTTGTCCAGGACGAAGTCCGGATGACCCTTGGCCGCCAGGTCCGCGAAGAACTCCCGGTGCGGGGCCATGACCGCCTCCATGCGGCGCAGGATGGTGAGCGGAAGGACGAGCGTGCCGTACTGGTTCGGCTTGAACACGCCCCGGAGCTGATCCGCGATCCCCCACACGAAGTTCGAGAGGTTCTGGGGAGAGCGGTGGGGCGCCGAGGCAGCGCCGCGCGTGGCGGGGGTGGTCATGGGGTCCTTCGAATGGTGGGGGCGGGCCGCTGGACGGGACCCATTCCGACCCCGCAGCGACCCGACAGGGCGACGGATCATACACAACCACACTTGCCTATGCTCTGCGCGCGCGAGTATACTCGCGTGTGGTAGCTAGGGCTGAGACAGTGCCCCGAGCACCAATTCGAGAGGCCCACGCTTGCGTGGGCCTCTGCGCTTGTCTGCAGTGTCCGCTGTGTCCTGCACAATGGTCAGATGCTGCTGGCGTACATCGACGAGATCGGCGAGCCGGGCGCCTACGTCGGCCCGGACCATCCTCGCTTCCGGACAAGCCCAGCCTTCGGTTATGCCGGATTCGTCATGCCGGAGTCTGCCGCACGAGGCTTTGGAGCGAAGTTCACCGCACTGAAGCGTCAGCTGTTCGCCTCGGAGATCGACCGAGCGAAACACCCCGGACGGTGGGAGTTCAAGGGGGCCAATCTGTTCCGGCCGGATACCCCCGCGCGCTTTCCGCAGCAGCTCCGCGTGTTCGATGCGCTCGTGCGGTCCGTCGTCGTCGACCACAGCGGCAAGCTGTTCTACTACGCCGACGAGAAGCAGCGTGGGACGCCCAAGCAGATCGGCCTCGACGTCGAGAAACGCGAAGCCGACGCCATGCGAGAGACTCTGAACCGTCTGGCCCGCCATGCCCACCATCATGGACATAACCTCATGGTGATCATCGATCAAATCAATGAGAAGACGCGAGTCGAACGCGTTGCATCGATGTATGCCCACATCTTCAGCCGAGCCGGCGACTTTCCGGAGATGCGGTGCATCGTGGAACCGCCCATGCACGTGGACAGTTCGCTGAGCTCCAACGTGCAGTTCGCCGACTGGGTCGCCGCCGCCGTCACACGCGCTGTCGATCACCAGCTCAACGACTCGTCCAAGTACGCCTGGGTCACCGACCCCCAGCGGCTGGCATCCATGAGGGGCAGCTTCACCTACGAGTCCAAACTGCACCTGTGGAACCGCGGCGTGCAGGACATCAACCACTCTGAGCTGTTCCACCGCGAACGGCGACTTGCCCCGACCCCGCATGGACAGCTTCTGGGGGCCTCGGTGGACCCCGCGGCGGCGGAGAAGATGGCGAAGATCTGGCGCTCGGGACGCTAAGACCTGGCGCCGCTGCTAGAGATCACCCCGGCCCTGCGTCAGGCGGAACACAGCCCCGCATATTCTGGTCCTCCGCGGGCTGCGGAGGACCAGAATATGCGGGCGGCGGGTGGACCACCTGGCGACACCGTTGCCGACGCGTTCATTCAACGCGCCGGGCATGGCCGGGCGTCACTGGGACAGGTTGTCGATCGCGTACTGCGCCTGGTCGGGCGTGAACTCCTCGCCGTACTCCGAGACCAGTTGGTCGTAGATCGCAGACGGCGACATGTCCATCATCTCCTGATAGCTCTTCGCTTTGGCCAGCGCATTGGCATTCCAGTCCACGTCCGTCATGTTGTCGATCGCGTACTGCGCCGCTTCTGGTGAGAACTGCTCACCGTACTCGGAGACCAGCTGGCCATAGATGCCCATCTTGGACATGTCCATGTTCTCTTCGTAGCTGTACGCCTTGCGAAGCGCCGACTGGTACTCCATCGGCACATCCCCGGCCTCATGCTCGGCTGCCGCTTCCGTCTCCTCCGAGAGCGTCGGCGTGGGCTCAGGGGTGGGCGTGGGCTCCGATGCAGGAGCAGACCCCGCAGTAGGGGTCGAGGTCGACGATGCAGCCGGCGTGGAGGATGCGCCCCCGGACGCGCCGTCCACCTCCAGCGCCGCATACTCCGGGATGCGGTTAATGATGGGCGTCATGTTCTCAACGAACCTGTTGAGTTCCTCACCGGGCTGGTAGCAGTCGGTGGCTGCACCGGTCACAGACTGCACGATGTCCTGCATTGGCATCGTGTACCTGCCACCGCCCGACTTCACAATGCGCTGGATCTCCTCAGGCTCGGCCATCAGACGGTCCAAGGTGTCGTGATACTTGGGATGGGCGACCGCGCGCAGCTGATCGCCCTGCTCCACCAACCCCGCCACGCGACGATCCCTATCGCTCATGACGAGGTCTTCCATGTAGAAGTCCACGCTGAAGTCCAGGACGTCTAACGCCAGACCACCGCGGTTGCCTGCCAGCTGTTCGCACGTCTCGGTGGCCGTCAGCTGCATGGGGCTCTCCGAGGCTGCGGGCGTCGGCGACACCGCCGAAGAAGACGAGGACGATGAGGATTGGGAGCTAGACGGCCCCGGTCCCTCCTGACCGGAACAGCCGGTGGCCACGAGCAGGAGGGGCAGGAAGAGGAGGAGTCGCTGAGCGCGCATGAGAAAACTCTCCGTGACTGATGTGCGAGCCTCGAACCAAGCGCTCTTGCGGCTGGAATGGGTGCCAGTGAGAGTCTGTCGAGGAAGGGTGAGAAGGCCCTCAACTGCATATTGTGCACAGCAACGCACCCATTGAGCGACACGCCGAGGACATGTGAGAGTCGAGCAGGAATGCTCATGTCGCGTTTCCGCGTCGGAAGGGTGAACGGCCACTTCACCTGCCACAGCCGCACTTCACAGCCCGCGGCTGGAGGGGTGCTGCTCGCAGCCCTGCGAAGGGGGTCATCTCGTGATTTCTCGCACCCCCACCCCGGACGATGTCGAGTCGGTGCTCGCCGCCGTCGAGACCATCCCGCCAAGCCTGTTCGATCACTACGAGGGATCCCGCGAGAACGAGCCGGTGCGGGGCCATGACCGCCTCCATGCGGCGCAGGATGGTGAGCGGAAGGACGAGCGTGCCGTACTGATTCGGCTTGAACACGCCCCGGAGCTGATCCGCGATCCCCCACACGAAGTTCGAGAGGTTCTGGGGAGAGAGCATGGTGGCGGAGCCTTTCGGAGCACGGCGGTGTGGCAGTCGGCCTCATTCTGGCACTGAGAAGTCGCACGCCTGATGCCTGAGAGCCGGGTTCCGAAGAATTCTTCGGATGAGGAGGCCGGCACCTTTTCGACCGACCTCTGGAGGCTCGAATCCGAAGTCTTCTTCGGTTTCCCATGTCGACTCGTCACCGCAGCAGTCGAACGTCACCGATTCCGAAGAATCCTTCGGATTTCAGCTGCTCATCTGCCACGCTGGGGCTGTGGCCACCACACGCGCAGTCTCCTCCGCCGCGGCGCTGATGAAGATCAGCGACCGCGTCCGCGCCATGCGTAAAGAGCTCCTGCTGACCCAGCAGCAGCTCGCAGACCTGGCAGGAGTCTCGGATGCGACCGTCCGCCAGATCGAGCGCGGCACCGGCAAGAGCACCCTGAAGTCAGTGCTCTCCGTCATGGAGGTGCTCGGCCTCGAGCTCGAGGTCACCGGTTGACGACTCCCGCACTCGAGGACCTGAAGCGCGTCACCGCCACGGACGTCTACAAGGGCGGCGACCCAGCGGGGACGGGATCGCCCTTGCGGCTCAGTCCTCCAGGCTCAGCTCGACGTCCCCGACCCACGGCTCCGCGAATCCTTCGTACGTCCCGTCCTTGAGCGCGATGGCCAGCCACTGGTCCACGTAGTGCTTGAACACCTCGTCGCCCTGCGGGAGCATGTACCCCTTCTGGAAGTAGTCGAAGGGCTCGTCCGGGTTCGCGGCGCACAGCTCGGGGTACTCGTGGTCGATGTAGAGCACCTCGGAGCGGTCCGTGGTCATCACGTCCGCCTCGCCGGCCGCGAGAGCGTCGAACACCGTGAGGTTGTCGTGCGTCAGCAGCTCGCCCTGCGGGTAGTGCTCCCGCGCGAACTTCTCGTTGGTGCCGCCCTCCGGGAAGATCGACCGCACACCCGGCTGATTGATCTCCGCCACGGTGTCGTACTTCTCGACGTCCTCGCAGCGGGTGATCGGCGTCTTGCCGTCCTCCTGCGTGGGCACGGTGAAGTACACCTGCTCGGCGCGTTCCGGGTTCAGGGAGATGCCCCCGACGGCGACGTCGCACGCCCCCGACGTGTAGTCGTCCATGAGCGTCTTCCAGCTGGTCTTCACGAACTCCGGCTCCACGCCCATGGTCTCGGCCAGGTCGCGGGCCATGTCCACATCGATGCCCTTCCAGTCGCCGCTCTCGGTCTGCTCGGTGAAGGGCGGATAGTCACCGGTGGAGCAGACGCGCAACGTGCCGACCTCCTTGATGCGGGTGAGTGCGGAGTCGACGACGGTGGCGGTGGCGGGTTCCGATGAGCTGCCCGCATCCTGCGCCGTGCCGCAGGAGGTGAGGGTGAGCGTCAGGACGACGCCGAAGGCCGCCGTCGCGAGTCGGCAGCGGGTGGGGCGGAAGGTCATGATCGGCTGGCTCCCTCGACGACGGCACGTGAGTCCCGTCACCGTAGCCCAGCACCACACGCCCCCACCGCCCCGCGTACGGCAAATACATAACACTTGCCTTGCGTATCTCACTGAGGTGTGCCTTACTGGTTCTCGGACCCCCGCCGGAAGGACCCCCATGGCCCACGCCTCCACGCACCCCGCTTATCCGCTGCCGCCCGTGGCATCCCGTCGTCTGCTGCTGGCCCAGCGGCTGCTCCGCGGCGAGGGATCCGTCGAGGTCGCGGCCTTCCGCGCCGGCGAGACGCTCACCACGGCCGTACACGGCGTGAGCGTGGACGGCCGCCTCGTGGTCGCCTACGTCCCCAACCTCCTCGATTCGCTCGGCGCGTTCCACACGCTCGCGCCGCTGGACGTGCGCGTGGACGTCCTGCGCGACGCCCTGGACCTCACGGTCCCCACCCGCCTGGCGTCAGTGCATCTGCTCGGCACCCTGCGCTGGTGCCGGGACTCGGCCGAGGTCGCGGAGCTGGGGTTGCGCGGTCGCGTCGCGGACCTCGTGGCCGACGTCGGCCCGCGGGTGCGCGTGGGCGTGGTCGAGACCCAGCGGATCCTGTTGCACGACGTCGACGGCGTCGCCGTGTTCTGCAGCCACACCCTGCCGCTCACGTCGCGCGGGCTCGTCGACCAGGCCGAGCTCGCAGACCTGGCGGACGACGTGCTGGGCACCGCCCCCGAGGTGCTCGCGGACCTGGCCGACGCCGTCGCCCTGGGCCTGCTGCCGGGCGAGAGCACCCCGTTGCAGGTCGGCACCGGATCCCTGCCCGAGTCTCCCGCCCACGCCCTCGACGCGGACGAAGCCGGGGTGACCCTGCTGCGCGTCCGCGACGGCGAGAGCACCGCGGTGCATGTGGCCCTGCCCGGCGCAGGCCGACTCGACCACAGCCCCCGGCACGCCTGGCGGCGACTGCTGGACGCGATCCCGACGCGGGTCGCCCACCCCTGAGGGGCGGCGTCAGTCGATCGTGTAGGTGGCGCAGGTGGCCACGTCCGTGACCTCGATACCCTCGGCGGTGCAGGCGAGGTCGGCGTTGTAGGTGCACTCGAGGCGGTGGCACGCACCGACGGTCGAGGCGCCCTCGGTCACCGGGCGGCGGACGTCGAGCTGGACGAAGGTGCCGCAGCCGGGCGTACGGTCGGAGCCGGCGACGGTGATGGCCAGGGCGTTGCAGGACGACTCGGCGTTGAAGGCGCAGGCGCTGGCGGCGCAGGTGCGGACGGCGGTGGTCATGGCGTGATCCTCCCGGTTCGGGCCCGCCCCGGGCTGGGACGGTGCTGCTGGAATAGAGATTACTCCGGCCCACGAATAGCACAAGAGGGGTGATCCTTAGTCGATAGACGATTAGCGCAAATGCATTTTGCGCATTGTCGTGTGTCGTATGGACCGACGTCATGCCCGCCGGCCGCCCGGAATCTTCTGCATCTCTGGCCCTTCTGGCGACCACGCGCCCACTCAGAAGGGTCAGATGCGCAGACGATCCGCCGTCCCCGCCTCCTGAGCAGCCCCGGCAGCCCCGGCAGCCCCGGCAGCTCCACCACCCTGGCCGAGTCCGCCCCGCGCTCCTAGCGTGAGGCCATGAGCACCCATCGCCTGTCCTCCACCGCCCTCGGGTTCGCCGCCGGACTGGGCACCGCGGCCGCTGTCACCGCAGCCCGCAAGATCGCCCTCATGGGCGCCGTCGGGAAGGGCCACCCGCTCAAGCACCGCCTCCTGGACGCGGCATCCGGCCTGGTCCAGCCGAAGTACCCCATGGGCGCGATGAGCACCTATCTCAACGGACTGCACTTCTACGCCGACGACCTCGGCCGACAGGTCGAAGCCAGCCACTTCTGCATCCACCTGCGCCACGACCTGCACCAGTGCGTGATCTTCGACCGCAATGCGCCGGACGCACGGCTGATCGGCATCGAGTACATCATCAGCGAGGAGCGGTTCCGCAGCCTCCCCGACGAGGAGCGGCGGCTGTGGCACAGCCACCACTACGAGGTGAGCTCCGGCGCCCTCACGGCCCCCGGGGTGCCCGAGCTGGCCGAGCACAGTTACTTCGAAGACCTCATCCACACCTACGGGAAGACGTTCCACACCTGGCAGTACGACCGGGACGACTTCCCGTACGGCATCCCCCAGCTGATGATGGGCCTCACCGGCGACGGCCAGGTGGACGAGGCCCTCCTGCGCGCCCGGGACGAGCGCGTGGGCGTGGACACCGCGGCCAAGCGGCGCAACCGCGCGGACATCCCGGTCCCGGACGTGGTGCCGGGGGCGAACAGCTGGGAGCGCGGGCGGGTCGTGCAGACCACGCTCGAGGAGCGCCCGGTGCGGGGCCGCGACGACTGAGGGCGGCGTCGTCGGCAGGGCGCCGTTTCCCGAACGACAGCGGTGCGACACGCCGCCGTTTCCCGAACGAAAACGCTCGGCGGGCCGGCGCCGTCATCCGGATCGGGCGGGGGCGCCCCGCGAGGGACAGTACGTCCGCCGCACGTGTCGCGGCAGCGAGAACGCTGGGCTCAGACCTTGCCCTTGAGCAGTCGGTGCCAGTAGATCCGGGGCTGGCCGAAGCGGTCGAAGGCCGCCGTGCTCTTCCGCGGCTTCGTCAGGTCCACGCCGGGGATCGACCGGTCCTCGGAGCCGTCGCGGACGTGCTCGTCCAGGACCAGCTCGTCCCGGCTGACCATCACGGGGATCACGGTGTAGCCGTCGTACTTCTGGAGCGGCTTCCCCGCGTCCGCAGCCTGGATGTTCTGGGTCAGGATCTTGACCTGCCGGCGCAGGGCTCCGCCGGAGGGCCGTGTGCCCAGGGCGGCGGCGTCGCCCAGCGCCCACACGTGCGGGTGCACGGGATGCCGCAGGGTCGCGGGATCCACGGCCGCCAGGCCGGCCTCGCCGTCGTCCGCCAGGCCTGCCTCGGCGATGAACTCCGGGGCCCGCACCACGGGCGTGATGTACGCGGCCGCGACGTCGGTGATCCGCTCACCGGTGTTGAGCACCACCTCGCGGGCCTCGTGGTCCACGGCGTTCACCTCTGCGCCGGCGTGCACATGGATGCCGTACCTCGCCACGGCCTCGGCCAGAGCGGGGTCGATGGTCTGCCGGTCCAGGATCCGGCCGTAGGGGGTCACCAGGTGGACGTCCACGTCCGGCAGGATCCCCGTGCGCTCCCACGCCGCGCAGGCCAGGAACAGCGCCTTGAGCACGGTGCCGCCGCACGAGGAGGGCTCAGCCGGCACATTCGCCACCACACGGTCCCCCGCGGCCACACGCGACAGCAGCGCCCGGGCGGCGTCCATGTGCTCGGGCACGTGCGCACTCGCCGCCCATCCGGCGGCGTAGGCCTCACGCAGCCCGTCGATCGCACCCCACCACGGGGTCAGCCCCGGGCAGAGCACGAGGTGGCGGAAGCCCACGGTCAGCCCGGTGCTCGTCACCGCGGTCCGTTCCTCGGCGTCCACGGCCACGACGTGGTCCGGGATCCATTCGACCCCGTCCGGGATGACGGCCCGCATCGGCCGTTCGAACCGGGCCATGTCCGCCTGCCCGCCCGCCGCGTAGTTCAGCATCGGCCGGTAGCGGTGCAGCTGTTGGCCGTCGGCGATGGCGACCCGACCCTGCCGCTTCCGCCGCAGTGCGGCGGCCAAGGACACGCCGGCGTTGCCGCCGCCGACGATCAGGATGTCGTACTGCTCGGTCACGTGGTCCTCCGTGGGGTGACGGGGTCAAGGAAACGGTACGGCCGCCCCCGCAGACGTGCTCCGCGGCAGACGGGACGTGCCGCCCATCCTCCACTGGTGGCCGGGGCCGGCGCTAGCCCGCGAGGCCCAGCAGCCGCAGCTGGTCGGCGTACTTGCGCATCCCGACCTCCACGGCCTGCGGGTTCTGCGCGTACCAGTCCAGGTGGGTCTGTCGCAGCTGCTCGGCCGGGACGGTCTGTCCGGCCACGGTCCAGTCCTCGGTCGGCTCGGCGTCGAGGTCGAGGGCCTCCACCACGACCGCCTCGAGGGGCGCGCGCACCCCGCCGAGGAGCACGCGGGAGGCGGGCACGGGCTGGACGGCGACGGCGCCCGGCAGGTGCCCGGCCACGCGCTCGGCCACGCGGGTCAGCAGCATGTTGGTCGGGTGGTTCACGGTGTAGAAGCCGACGCCCCGCTCCGCCGCCACCAGATCCGCCATGGACAGCGTCCCCTTCGCCTCCTCCCGCGCCCGCAGCGCCTGCACGGACGCGGCCGCGGCCTCGCGGATCGCCGCCGGCGCCACCTCCCGACGACGGCCCGTCGCCGCCTCGGCCAGCACGCGCAGGTCGTGGTACGGCACGACGGGCGGGTCCTCCCCCGGCCGCTCGGCCTCCCCGGGCGCGAACTTCCAGTTGCGGAGGGTGACCTGCCAGGGAAAGCGCGAGACGTCGTACACCACGGGGATCCGCACCACGGCGGCGTCCTTCGGCAACCGGGCCACGAGCTGGTCCGTGCCGATGGGCATGCCCCGGTAGTCGTGCGGGATCGGCTGGGTGACGAGGGCCTTCACGCGGGGCAGCAGCCGCTCCAGGTGCTCGACCTCGTCCGGCTGGGCCTCGAAGGCGGGCGGCACGCGGACGCTCACCAGGTCCGCCCCGTGCAGCGGTGTGCCGGGCTCCCCGCCGAGCAGCCGCCGGTACGACTCGCCCTGGCAGTTGCCCCACACCAGCAGCAGGTCACCCTCGGGCAGGTCCTCGAGCCCGTAGAAGTGGCCGTAGTGCCGGCGTCGTCCCTCGTCCTCGTGCACGCCTGCGTCCTCTCTCCTCAGCCGTCCTCGCGACGGATCCAGTCGACGCCCGTCTTCCCGAACCACCAGGCCAGGAACGCGGAGAGCGCCGCGAAGTCCAGTTCGTCCAGCTCGCTCATCGGTCCTCCCGTGCTCCGTCCTGTCCGCGATTGTGCCAGCCCCGCGGACACCGGCCCGCTCGCCCGGCTCGCCCAGCACCTCCACGCGCTCGACGCCGGCCCGTTCCAGGCGCAGCAGCCACGCGGCGACGGCGTCCGCGTCAGGCCGGGCTCCGGCCGCGGCGGGCCGCAGCGGCACGTGCACGTCCACGGACCAGTCGGGCACCGACCGCACGGCGTCGAGGTCGCCGCGCGCCGGCGTCGGCGGCAGGTCCTGGGACGCCGCCGCGCCGCCGTCGGGCTCGCCCAGCAGCCGCACGCGGGGGTCGCCGAGCGCCCGCGCCGCCGCCTCGTCGAGGCCGCCCACGACGCCGACCCGCGCCCCCGGTGCCGCGCGCAGCACGGCGTCCACCGCCACCACGGCCGCCGCCGCGCCGTCCGCGCCCTCCGGCACCCGCACGCGCGCCTCGACCCGCAGCGGGCCGGCCAGGGACAGGCCGTGGCCGCGGGCCGTCGTCGCGGGGATGCGCGAGGCGAGCACGAGCGCCTCGCGGGCCTTCACCCGGGCGGCCTCGGCGGTGTCGCCGCGTCCGCCGAAGTCGGCGCCGGCCTGCCACGCCACGGCGTCCGGCGCGTGGCGCAGGGCCGCCCCCACGCGCCACAGCCGGTGCGCCAGCTCCCAGTCCTCCCCGCCGTAGCCCACGAACGCGGGGTCGAAGCCGCCGGCGTCCTCGTAGACCTCGCGCGCCATCGTGAGCACGGCCGAGATGACGTACCGGTAGCCGGTGGAGTCGGCGCGGCGCAGGTCGTCCGTCGCGCGGTACCCGTCACCCAGCCACGCCGGCTCAGCCAGGCGGGAGCTCTCCGGCACCTCGTCCCCGGGCCGCCAGCCGTCCGCCCAGGCCCGCTCCAGCCAGGCCTCGGCCAGGTGCCGCCGCCGACCCACCACCGCGGCGTCCCGGGGCGCCGTGGCCACCGCCGCCAGCGCCGCGGCGAGGTACCCGGGCTCGGGGAGCATGTCCCCGTCGAGGAAGGCGAGCACGTCGCCGTCGGCCGCCTCCGCCCCGAGCGCCCGGGCCGCCGAGGCGCGGAACCCGCGGTCCCGCTGGCGCACGGTCACCACGTCGAACGGCAGGCCCGGGTCCACCCGGGGCGGGACGGGCGAGCCGTCGTCGGCCACCACGAGCTGCAGCCCGCCGGTCAGGCCGCGCTGGGCCGCGAGCGCGGCCGTGAGCCGGTCGAGGTCCGCCTGGGCCCGGTAGTAGGGCACCACCACGGAGACGGCAGCGCTCACGTCCACCTGTGCACGCGGCGGAGCACGTCGAAGAGCATCCGCGCGCAGTCCTCGGCCCCGGGCGAGAGGTCCACGGCGGGGTCGAGCCACGTGCGCTCGGGGTCCTCGACCGCCTCGGCGATCGCCTCGGCCAGCGCGAAGGCCGGCGACCCGTTCGGGTGCACGAGCCGCAGGGTGCCCGGGCGCAGGCGCTCCATCTCCTCCGTGTAGCGGCCCGCGGAGGCGATCGCCCGCCGCCCCACCGAGGTCCACGCCGCCAGGGACCCGGACGCGGACACGTTGCGGTGCGCCGCGAACGGGATGCCCGCCGAGAGCAGGGCCGCGTCCGCGAACTCGTCCGGCACGAACCCGGTGACGCGGAACTCCAGGCCGCGCGCCTCGGCGTCGCGGGTCAGCTCCGCCACGAGGTCGTCATGCCCGATGCTGACGGGTCCGAGCGCCGTCAGCCGGCGCGGCGCCCCGGAATCCGGGCCCCACTGGCGGTGCAGCTCGGTGAGGGCCTCCAGGGCGAGGGCGTGCCCCTTGCCCGGGTAGACGAAGCCGAAGAGCACGAGGTCCCGGTCGAGGCCGGCCATGCTCTCCGGCACCACCGGCTCGGCGCGGGCGGCCGCGGCCCGGCGGTCCTCCACGGGCAGCGGGACCACGTCCGCGGCCACGTCCACCAGGTCCGCCAGCAGCGCCCGCTCGTGCTGCGAGGAGACCACGACGCCGTCCACCGCCTGGGCGAGCCGCGCGTATGCCTCGCCGCGGCGGCGGTAGCGGCCGTCGCCCTCGGCGGGCTGCGGGATGTCGTGCAGGGTGAGCGTGGTGCCCTCGGGCAGGACGTCGACGAGCAGGTCCGCAGCGGCGGTCGCGGTGGGGCCGAACAGCGCGTCCGTGACGTCCAGGTGCACGGCGGCGCCCAGCGCGCGCGCCTCCTCCAGCACGGGCACGAGGCCCCGGAACGCCGCGACGTCCTCCGCCGTGAGCAGCTCCACCTCGGCGCCCACCCGACGGAGGGCGGCGGCGGTCTGCCGGCCATGGCGCACCACGCCGTGCTCCGGCGCGCCCACGGTCACGTACAGCACACGCCCCTGCGGCTGCGAGTCCACGTCCACGATCCCCTTCACCTGCGGCGGCGCTCCTCGACGCGGCGGCGCGCCGGAACGGACAGGATGCCGCTGCTCCGATTCTCCGATCCTGCCCTGACAGACTAGATTTCGCGACCCCCGACCCGGGACGGGGACACGCCGCCCGCGCGGCATCGCATCCCCCAGGTCAGGAGGCCCTCCCCCGTGAGCATCACCGTCCAGCACGTGCCCGCGCAGCACCCGTACACCCGCGCGATCCGCCCCCTCGACCCGGGCGCCGCGCCGGACGTGGAGTTCCTGCCGGACCCGCCGGTGCCGGGCGCGCCCGCGCACCAGTGGTGGCCGCCCCGGGCCCTGCACGCGGAGTGGCTGGCCGAGCACCGCCCGGACGTGCTGCACGTGCACTTCGGCTTCGAGCACTTCAGCCCCGCCCAGCTGGCCGCCGCCCTGGACGCGCAGCACGCGCACGGGGGCGCCGTCGTCGTGACCGTGCACGACCTCGAGAACCCGCACCTGACGGACCAGGGCCCCCACCGAGACCGCCTGGCCGTGCTGCTGGGCCGCGCGGACGCCGTGCTCACGCTCACCCCCGGCGCCGCGGCGACCCTCGCCCGCGACTACGGCGTGCGCGCCCTCGTGGTCCCCCACCCGCACATCGTCCCGCTCGAGGACCTCGTGGCGCAGGGCGACGACGACGCCCCCGGCGCGCTGCCCCCCGACGCGTCCGACGACGGCGACGGCGCGGCCGCCCCCGCCCGCCTGCTGGTGCACGCCAAGGACCTGCGGGCCCAGGTGGCCCCGGTGGCGCTGCTGCCGGTGCTCGCCGCCGCCGTCGCGACGCTGGCCGACCGCGGCGTCGACGCGCGGGTGACCGTGGAGGTCCAGGACACCGTGCAGGACGAGGACGCCCTGGCCGCGCTGCGCGCGGGCTGTGCCCACCACGGCTTCGAGCTGTGGCAGCACGACCGGCTCGACGACCCCGCCCTGTACGCGCTGCTGCGCGACGTGGACGTGTCCGTGCTGCCGTACCGCATCGGCACCCACTCGGGCTGGGTGGAGATGTGCCGGGACCTGGGGGTGCCGGTGGCCGTCGCGGACATCGGGCACATCGCGGACCAGTCCGGCGCCTGGTTGACCCCCGACTCGCTCGCCGCGTTCGACCCGGAGGACCCCGACTCCCTCGCCGACGCGCTCGAGACGCTGGTGCGCGCCCGCGCGCGCACGGCCCCCGCCGACCCGGCCGCCCGGGCCCGGCAGCGTCGTCGCGTGGCCGCCGCCCACGTGGCCGTCTACCGCGAGGCCCTCGCCCGGGCGCGCGGGGCGTTGCCGGGCGTGTCCGTGCTGGTCATCACGGGGCACCGGGACGAGCACCTGTCCCGCGTGATCGCCGGGCTGGAACGCTCCCACCGCCGCCCGGACCAGGTGGTCGTGGTGTTCATGGGCCAGCCGGACGGGCGCGTCCCGGCCACGGACCTGCCCGTCACCGTGGGGCACGTGGCCGCCGACGCCGGGCTGCCCCTGGCGCAGGCCCGCAACCGCGCGGCCGAGCTCGCCACCGGCGAGATCCTCGTCTTCCTCGACGTGGACTGCATCCCGGCCGCCGAGACCGTCGGCGTGCTGGCCACCGAGGTCGCGGCCCACCCCGGGTCCGTGGTGATGGGCCGGCCCCGCTACCTGCGGCCGGGCTGGACCCGCGACGTCGGGGAGGCCGACCTGACCTCGCATCGCGCGGACGCCCTGCTACGCCGCCTCTCCGTGCCCCACCGGGCGCGCGCGCACCTGACCGCCGGCCCCTCGGACGAGTGGCACCTCGTGTGGACGCTGATCCTGGCGCTGCGCCGCGCGGACCTGGCCCGCATCGGCGGTTTCGACGCGGGCTTCACCGGCTACGGCGCCGAGGACACGGACCTGGCCTTCCGAGCCCGAGCCGCCGGCCTGACGCTGCGGTTCAGCCCCGCCGAGGCGTTCCACCAGCACCACGGCGTGATGACCCCGCCGCTGCACCACCTCGAGGACATCCTGATCAACGCCCGCCGCTTCCGGCAGGTGCACGGCCGATGGGCCATGGAGGGGTGGCTGCGCGCGTTCGCGGACGCGGGGCTGATCGCGTGGGACCCCGAGGGCGAGCGGCTCGAGCTGCTGCGTCACCCCACGGAGGCGGAGCTGACGGCCGCCCGCCGCGACGACGCCGCGTACTGAGGGGCGACGCGCCGGGGGCGATCGGGGCTCAGCCCAGGGCGCCCTCGATCGCCGCCTCCCAGCGCCGCCGGTACTCGTCCGGCGCCACGAGCAGCAGGCCCGCGAGCCGATCGGCGGCGGCCGGGTCCGCGAGGGCGCCGCGCACCGCGCCGGCCCAGTCCGCGTCCGGGTCCTCCCACGCGCACCACGGCACGCCCGCGGCCCGGTGGATCTCGCGGACGAACACGCGCTGCTCGTCGAACGGCCGCGGCTCGGGGGCGAGCACCACGGGGCGGCCGGAGCGGGCGGCGTCCACCACGGCGTTGTGCCCGGCCGAGACCACCACGACGTCGGCGTCCGCGGCCCGGCGGGCCGGCGCCTGGACCCAGCCGTGCAGCGTCACGGTGGCGGGCATCGCCTCCGCCGCGAGCCCGCCCGGCGCCTCCGGCTCGCCCACCCCGGCGATCGGGCCGTACACCTCCCACGTCGCCTCCGGCACGGCGGATGCCGCCCGGGCCAGGTCCGCGGCCCGCACCCCGCCGCCGCCCGTCCCGGCGATCACGGCGACGCGCGGGGCGCCGGCGGACGCCGTCGTCGTGGCGCGGGTGCCGAGCCGGCCGGTGACGTCCGCGACCCCGAGGTAGGCGACCCGGTCCGCGTGGGCGGCGCGCCAGGCGGGGACCTCGAGCTCGGCGGCGTAGTGGGCGAAGAGGCCGTCGGCCTCGGCGTAGACGAGGGCGTGCGCGGGGTCGGTGCGCTCGCCGTGCATGCGGCGGTGCAGCACGGGCCAGCCCGCCAGGCGCAGGAACAGGGCCGCCTCCACGGACACGTCCACCACGCACACGTCCGGGTCCACCCGCTGCGCCGCCGCGTGGAGGGCGTCGAAGCGAGCCCGGATCTCGGTCCCCACCGGGGACCAGTGCAGGGGCGAGCGCGCCGGCTGCTCGTGGCCGGGCACGAGGTCCGAAGGCAGCGGGATGACGGGGACGTCCGCGGGCAGCAGTGCGGCCGCCCGGGGGTGGGCGGTCACGACCGTCACGTCGAACGCCCCGGTCGACGCCAGGCCCGCGGCGTGCCGCAGGTGCCCCGCCCCGTGCTGGTGGGCGTAGTAGAGGACCCGCCTGCGGGCCGGGGCCATCAGAGGGACTCCAGGTCTGCCGCGTCGGCGGACGGGCGCGGGACCTCCCGGGGGTCGAACCCGTACGCGTCCTCGGCGGCGGCGAGGTCGCGGGCGTCCTCGGCGGCCTGCTCGAGCAGGTCCACGTAGCCCTCCACCATGGTCTCCGCGCTGAACCGGCAGGCCCACGCACGCACGCGTCCCCGGTCCTTGCGGCGGGCGTGGCGGATCGAGACCGCGAGCTCCTGCGCCGTGTGGTGCACGGCCAGCGCGCCGGCCTGCGGGGCGACGATCTCCCCCATCGCGCCGCTGAGCAGCGCGGCCACCGGCACGCCGAGCGCCATGGCCTCGACCACGGCGAGCCCGAACGGCTCGGCCCACAGGGGGGTGGCCAGGAAGACCTCGCCCGTGGCGAGCATGTGCGGCAGCGCGTGGTGGTCGAGGTGGCCGTGGTAGACGGTGTCCGGGCCGAGCCGCGGCACGACCTCGCGGGCGTGGTACTCCTCGTCCGAGATCGGCCCGGCGAAGTGCAGCTCCATGCCCGCGATCCGGGCGGCGTCGATCGCCACGTGCAGGCCCTTCTCCGCCGTGATCCGGCCCGACCACACGGCGCGGCCGCGCACGGGGACGGCGTCGGAGACCCACTGGTGCAGCTCGATCCCGTTGGGCACCACGTCCACCCGCGGCAGCCGGTGCTGCCAGGCCAGCGCGTTCGACGCGGACACCGAGGCCCACCGATGGTGGTCGGGGGCCGTCCAGCCCGAGGCGTCGACGACGGCCAGCACCTCCGCCAGCGTGGCCGGCGTGTGCAGGACGGTGACCACGGGGCGGGCGCGCAGCAGCTCGAGCGGCGCCGGGGAGAGGGAGTTGTTCAGGACGGCGTCGGAGTCGTCATCGAGGATCAACGCGCAGGCCCGGCGGGCGGCCTCCTCGCGCACGCGGGCGCCCGCGCGGCCCGGGCCGGCGCCCTCGGCGGGCAGCACGGCGACGACGTCGCCCGGCACCCGGGTGCCCTCCCGCGCGTAGACGGTGACGTCGTGGCCCCGGCGCACGAGGTGCTCCACGGTCATGGCCGTGTGCATCTCCAGCCCGCCCTCGTAGGGCGAACGAATGGGGTGGAGCATGTGGGTGAGCACGCTGATGCGCATCGGCGTCCCCTTCCCGGCCCGGGCCGGGCCGAACGGCCCCGTGCGGGGCGGCAGAAGCGCGACTGACCTGCGGTGACACGACCGCATCACGTCCGCGCTGACGTACCCCGGCACTGTAGACACCCGGGGGGTCCCCCCGGAAGCGCCGGCCCCCCTCCCGGGGGTGAGGGCAGGGCAGGCGCACACGCCCCCGTCACGAGAAAGTCCCGGCCCGCGACCTCGAGGATCGCGGACCGGGACGGTCCGTGGAGCTAAGGGGAATTGAACCCCTGACCTTTTCATTGCGAACGAAACGCTCTACCAACTGAGCTATAGCCCCAGGTCATGCCCTCCCGCAGGAGTGCACCGGACCATCATACGCCCGACGCCCCCGATCCTCCAATCCGGCGGCGCCCCGCGGCGACCACGCCGAGCACCACACCCGCCAGATCCGCGACGACATCCACCGGGTCCCCCGTCCGCAGCGGCACCCACGCGTGCTGCACGAGCTCGCTCACCGGCGCGTGCACCGCGAACGGCAGCGCCCACCACGCGCTCCGCCCCCGCCCCACGGCGAGGAACGCGGGCAGCGCGAACACGGCCACGTGGATCGCCTTGTCCAGCCCCGGCACGGCGAACCCGGCCTCCGGCACCTGCTCGCCCGGCAGGTACAGCACCACCAGCTGCACCGCGACGGCGACGACCAGCGCCGCCGCCAGGGCGCGGCGCCGTCGTGGGGAAGCGGGGGCGGAGGGAGCGGCCGGGGAGCCGGAAGGAACGGTCATCCGCCCATTCTGTCCGGCTTCTGCGCCGGGCACTCATGGTCCCCGCCCTGCTGAAAAGGATCTATGTTTTTGCCATTTCTGCGCCGATCATGTGATGATCACCCCATCCGGGTGGGCTCGTTCCGCCAGGATGCCGGTGTTGACAGCGCCGCCCAGGGCCGAGGGACCGCGATGGCTTGAGCAGAGAGCTCGCCGTTCGTGGACTCGGGACCCGGCGGGATGCCCTCCACCTCCCCGGCCCCCTGGCCGCGACGTGATCGGTACGCCACCTTCCGCCCTGCGGAGCCGTGCCCTGACCGGACCGCGCCGGGGGATCGGGACGTCCACAGTCACTCGTGCGAAAGGAAGTCCGATGCCGCCCTCCCAGGACGCAGCATCCCTGACCCAGCTCGGCGTGATCGGGGTGATCCTGCTCGTCGCGCTGTTCTACGGCGGGACCATGATCATGTCCGTGGCCATCTCCAAGAAGAAGGAGAACGCCGACGCCTACATGACGGCCGGCAATCGGATCGGCTTCGGCGTGTCCGCCGCCTCCATGACGGCCACCTGGATCTGGGCCGCCTCCATGTACGCCTCCGTGACCGCCGGCTACACGTACGGCGTCTCCGGCCCCCTCCACTACGGCCTCTGGGGCGCCCTGATGATCCTGTTCATCTACCCGTTCGGCCGCCGCATCCGCGCGGTCGCGCCGCGCGCCCACACCCTCGCCGAGGTCATGTACGCCCGGCACGGCCGCTCGTCGCAGCTCATGCTGGCCGGCTCCAACGTGCTCGGCTCCGTCATCTCCCTGACCTCCAACTTCATCGCCGGCGGCGCCCTGATCTCCCTGCTGTCCCCGCTGTCCTTCGGCGCGGGCATCCTGATCGTGGCCGCGGGCGTGCTGCTGTACACCCTGTGGTCCGGCTTCCGCGCCTCCGTGCTCACCGACTTCGCCCAGGTGATGGCCATGCTCGGCGCGACCGTCATCATCATCCCCGCCGTGTTCTTCGCCGCGGGCGGCCCGGGCATGTTCCAGGCCGGCGTCGAGGCCGGCCACGTCACGGCCCAGCAGCAAAGCTTCTTCTCCTCCGAGGCGTTCATGAACCAGGGGGCGCCGTACATCGCCGCCGTGCTGGCCTACGCGATCGGCAACCAGACCATCGCCCAGCGCCTCTTCGCCGTGCGTGAGGACCTCATCAAGCCCACCTTCATCACGGCCACCCTCGGCTACGGCGGCACCGTGATCGGCGTCGGCATGCTCGGCGTCATGGCGCTCTACCTGGGCGTCGAGCCGCTCGACGGCGACGTCAACAACCTCCTGCCGCAGATGGTCGCCGACCACCTGCCGCTGGCGCTCGTGGCCCTGGCGTTCCTGATGATCATCGGCTCGCTGTCCTCCACCGCCGACTCGGACCTGTCCGCCCTCTCGTCGATCGTGATGACGGACGTCTACGGCCAGTCGGTCGGCCGCAAGAACGCCGACCCGAAGACCATGCTGCTGATCGGCCGCATCACCATGATCGTGGCGACGGCGGCGGCCCTGTACTTCGCCACCGCCAAGTTCGACATCCTCGACCTGCTGGTCTTCGTGGGCGCCCTGTGGGGCTGCCTCGTGTTCCCCGTGATCGCGTCCTTCTACTGGGGCAGGATCACCAACGTCGCGTTCACGGTGTCCGTGCTCGCCGCGCTGGCCGTGTTCCTGCCCGTGCGCTTCGAGTGGATCCCGATCGAGGGAGCCTGGGCGTTCGTGGTGGAGACCCTCGCGATCCTCGGCGTGGGCGTCGTGCTGGGCATCATGTGCTTCGGCTTCTTCGGCCTGCGTCCGGCGGTCGTGGTCGGCGCGATCGCCTCGGTCGTGATGCTGTTCCTCGGCTACGGCTTCCTGCGGGACTACGCCACCCTCACGGGCTCGCTCGTGGCCTACGCCGTGTCCTTCCTCGTGTGCTGGGGGCTGTCCGTCCGCTCCGGGCAGGACTTCGACTTCGACCGGATCGCGCGCGTGACCGGCGACTTCGACCCCGCGACCGAGGACCTGCCGCAGGTCGAGCGCGCCTCGGCCCCCGTGTCCTGATCCCCCGTCCACCGACTCACAAGGAGCATCCGCATGACCGTCGGTCTCACCCTGTACGTCCTGATGTGGCCCGTCCTCGTGCTGGCCGTCCTCGTCGCGATCGCCCGCGGCTTCGTCGCCGACTGGGCCGCGGCCCGCCGCGAGGGCCGCTCGATCATCTGAGGCCTCCGCCGGGGGCGGCCCGTGACCCTGGTGGTCCTCGCCCTCGACACGGTCTTCCGCCTGACGCCCGCCGAGACCTCGGCCGCCATCCCGGGCATCGCCGGGCTCGAACACTTGCTCGTGACCGCCGGTCTCGCGCTGCTGTTCGTCGCCCTGTACGGCGGCGTGCGGGAGCGTCAGGCCCACCTCGAGACGGGCCGCGCCGGCGGCGCCGTCGTCGAGGGGGCCTGACCCGCTCGATCCCCTGCTATACCGCGCCCGCGTCAGCGAGCGCGGTCGAGCAGGATCACGTCCAGGCGGCGCGGCCCGTGCACGCCTTCGACGCGCTCGAGCTCGATGTCGCTCGTGGCCGAGGGACCGGAGATCATGGTGATCGGCGCCGTCGCCTCCACGCGGGCCAGCGCCTCCGGGAAGAGCTCCACCACGGAGTCCAGCGGCACGATGCACACGTGGTGGTCCGGGACCAGGGTGATCGCCCGGCGGCCCTCGTCGGGGCGGCCGCTGAGGAAGATCGTCCCGGTCTCCGCGCAGGAGACCGTCGAGGACGTCACCACCGCGTCCACCTCGTTCAGCGCGTCCACGCTGAGGGGCTCGCGCTCGCCGTCGTGGGCGCCGCGGACCGCGGCCCGCTCCCCCGTGTGGCCCACCGCGGGCTCCGTGATGCGCTCCCGGCCTGCCCCGCGGGAGTCCGTGGGGAGCCAGTCCGGCTCCAGGCCGGCCGGCACCACGTACCGGGCGTCCGGGCCGAGCAGCTCGGCGGTGGCCGCGGCCACCGTCTCCTCGGTCTCGTCCCGCACGGAGGCCCGGTAGTCGATCAGCCGATCGCGCAGCAACTCCACCACCTCGGCCCGGTCCCGGGAGGAGGTCCGCCGGTAGGTGCGCTGCACCGGGTCCGCGACCGGCCCGTCCGCCGTCGCCTCGCGGATGCGCCGCAGGATCTCGGCCTTCGCCTCGCTCATCGTCCGTCCTCCTCGACGTGCTCGTCCTCCTGGCGGTCCAGCCCGGCGACGCCGTCCAGGGCGGTCCGGTGCTCGGTCTCATCCTTGTGGCGGGCCCACCAGTTGCGGAAGGACTCCCGCGGGGGCGCCGGCACGTCACGCTCGTGGGTCCACCCGCCGGCGATGCCCGGCAGCCAGCCGAGCACCCGGTCCGGCCCGGCCGCGACCCGGCCCAACCCCAGGCCCCGCTCGGCCAGCGACATGCGCCGACCCGAGGACATCACCACGGAGGCGCCCTTCATCGCCACGTCCATCTGCGAGGGCGTGACGGACTCCACCGCCGCCTTGGCGCGGGCCAGGGGGCCGGCAGCGGCGTCCTTCTCCGTGCGCAGGGCCTTCCGGGCGGCGTGGGTGGCCTGCACGTCCTCGTCCCGGAGGTGGATGAGGATCGAGGGGATGTCGATGGCCACGGGGCAGACGTCGTAGCACGCGCCGCACAGCGTGGAGGCGTAGGGCAGGGTGCCGTTCTCCCCCGCGTCCACACCGGTGAGCTGCGGGGAGAGGATCGCGCCGATCGGGCCCGGGTAGACCGAGCCGTAGGCGTGGCCGCCGGTCTGCTCGTACACGGGGCACACGTTCATGCACGCCGAGCAGCGGATGCAGTGCAGCGCGGAACGGCCCTTCGGGTCGGACAGCACCGCGGAGCGGCCGTTGTCCAGCAGGACCAGGTGGAACTCCTGAGGACCGTCGCCCTCGGTGACGCCCGTCCACATGGAGGTGTACGGGTTCATCCGCTCGCCCGTGGACGAGCGCGGCAGCAGCTGCAGGAACACCTCGAGGTCCTCGAAGGTGGGCACGAGCTTCTCGATGCCCATCACGGTGATCAGCGTCTCCGGCAGGGTCAGGCACATGCGGCCGTTGCCCTCCGACTCGACGACGGAGAGCGTGCCCGTCTCGGCGACGCCGAAGTTCGCCCCGGAGATCGCCACCTTCGTGCTCAGGAACTTCTCGCGCAGGTGCCGGCGTGCGGCCTCGGCCAGATCGGCCGGCTCGGAGGTGAGGCTCTCGTCCGTGTCCGGCATCTCCCGGAGGAAGATATCCCGGATCTCCCGGCGATTGCGATGGATCGCCGGGACGAGGATGTGGCTGGGCCGGTCGTGGCCGAGCTGGACGATGAGCTCGGCCAGGTCCGTCTCGACGGCGGCCACGCCGGCATGCTCGAGCGCGGCGTCCAGGCCGATCTCCTGGGTGGCCATGGACTTGACCTTGATCACCTCGTCCACGCCCTTGGCGGTGACGAGCTCCGTGATGATGCGGTTGGCCTCGGCCGCGTCCCGGGCCCAGTGCACGACGCCGCCGCGCGCGGTGACCTCGGACTCGAGCCGCTCCAGGAGCGCGGGCAGGTCCGCCATGACGGACTGCTTCAGCGCGGAGCCGGCGGCGCGCAGCTCCTGCCAGTCCGGCAGCTCCTCGACGACGCCGGCACGCTTGGCACGGATGGTGTGCGTGGCCCGGCGGATGTTGGCGCGCATCTGGCCGTTCCCCAGCTGCTCGCGGGCAGACTCGGGGAACGGGGTGTTCAGCAGGATCTCGCCCTCGCCGTGGACGGGGCGGACGGTGGGCATTCCCAGGCGCACGCGGGTGGGTGCGGTGCTCATCGGCGGGCCTCCTCAACACGGGCGGACGGTCCGCGGCGGGCGCCGGCGGACGCGGGGATGGACAGTTCGACGGGGCCGTCGACCTCGAGCGGGTTCTCCCGGGTGGCCGCGAGGATCTCGGCGAGGTGCACGGTGCGCAGCGGGCGGCCGTCCTGGCCGCGCGCCTCGCGACGGTGCATGGCCCCGTCCAGGTGGAGCAGGCAGGAGGCGTCGCCGCCCGTGCAGAGGGAGGCGCCGGACGCGGTGACCTTCTCGATCTTCTCCTCCGCGATGGCGGCGGAGACGTCCGGGTTCTTCAGGGAGAAGGTGCCGCCGAAGCCGCAGCACTCCTCGGCGTCCGGCAGCGGGCGCAGGTCGATGTCCGCGACGGTGCGCAGCAGGTCCTCCTGGCGCGAGCCCAGGCGCAGCAGGCGCATGCCGTGGCAGGAGGGGTGGTAGGTCACGGTGTGCGGGAACCAGGAGCCGAGCTGGGCCCCGGCGTCCGTCACCCCGAGGACGTCCGTGAGCAGCTGCGACAGCTCGAGGGTGCGGGAGGCGACGACCTCGGCGTCGCGGGCCAGACCCTCGTCCCCGCCGGAGCGGGCGACGTCCGGCTGCTGGTGGCCGAGCGAGGCCACGCAGGAGGCGGAGGGGGCGACGGCGAGGTCGTAGTCGGCCTTCATGAAGGTGCGGACGTGGTTGCGCACCACGGGCAGGGCGTCCTTCACGTACCCGCTGTTGACGTGCATCTGCGAGCAGCAGACCTGGCCGGGCGGGAAGACCACCTCATGGCCGAGCCGCTCGAGGATGCGGACGGTGGCGAGGGCCACCTTGGGGTACATCGCGTCCACGATGCACGTGGCGAACAGGGCGATTCTCATGCCGGTCTCCGTTCCGGACGGGGCGCCTGGGGCGCCGTGCGGTGCGCCAGCACACGGGTGCCGTAGTGGTCAGACCATATCATGCCAGCCTCTTGCAAGGTGACCACCCTCACAGTACGCTCCTTGGTCTGACCACAGTGGTCCGACCATCACCGGCCCGACCGGATCCCGCCCCGTCCCCTCGCCCACCGGGCGCCCGGCCCACCCCGTAGCGTGGCCGCATGGACACGCACCGCGCCACCGCTTCCCTGCCCTGGATCGACGGCCCCGCCGTGCGCGCCGCCCTGAGCCCGCGCGCCGCCGTCGACGCGCTGGAGGCGGCCCTCGCCGCCGGCCTGGACCCGGAGGCCGACGCCCCCCGCACCCGCGTGTCCACCGCCGCCGGGCAGCTGCTGCAGATGCCCTCGACGCGCGGGAGCGAGGTCGGCACCAAGCTGCTCACCCTCACGCCGGACAACCCGGAGCGCGGACTGCCGGTCATCCAGGGCGTCTACGTGCTGTTCGGCGCCCCGGGCACCCCCGGCCAGGCACCGCGGGCCGTGCTGGACGGCGTCGAGCTGACGGGCCTGCGCACCTCCGCGGTGTCCGCGCTCGGGGTGCGGCTGCTCGCGGACGCCTCGCCCCGGCACCTGGTCGTGTTCGGCACGGGCGTGCAGGCGTGGGAGCACGCGCTCACCTTCCAGGACGTGTTCGGGCTGGAGTGGGTGTCCGTGGTGGGCCGCGACGCCGACCGGGCCGCCGCCCTGGCCGCGCGCATCGAAGCGGAGCTGGGCGTGACCGCGAGCGCCGCGGGCCCGGAGGCCGTGGCGGAGGCGGACGTCGTGGTGACGTGCACGGCCGCGACGGCCCCGCTGTTCGACGGGACGCTCGTGCCGGAGCACGCGACGGTCGTGGCGATGGGCTCGCACACCACGGACGCCCGCGAGACCGACGACGCCCTGGCCCGCCGCGCGACCGTGGCGGTGGAGTCGCGGGACTCGGCCGCCCGCGAGGCCGGGGACGTGACCCTCGCGATCGACTCCGGCGCGCTGGCCGGGATCGAGGACACGGTGACGCTGGCCGAGCTCGTGGCCGGGACCGCGCGTCGTCGGGAGGGCGCGCCCGCCCTGTTCGTCACCACGGGCATGCCCTGGCAGGACCTGGTGGTGGCGAGCGCGGTGGCGCGGGAGGTGCTGGGCTGAGCCGGGGCGGCCTGCGGTGCCTGCGCACTACCCTGGGTCCCATGCCTGAGACCCCCGCCGCCCCGACGCCGCAGCCCGCCTCCGGTGCCCCCGCGCATCCCTCGCAGTTCGGCTTCGAGGTGACGCACCGGCTGGAGACCGGCGGTGCGGACGGCGCCCCGCTCGGGCGCACCGGTGTGATCACCACGCCGCACGGGCGGATCCAGACGCCGGCGTTCATCCCCGTCGCGACGCAGGCCTCGGTGAAGGCGGTGCTGCCCGAGTCCATGGCGGAGCTCGGCGCGCAGGCGCTGCTGGCCAACGCGTATCACCTGTACCTGCAGCCCGGTGACGACCTCCTGGACGAGGCCGGCGGCCTCGGCGCGTTCATGAACTGGCCCGGGCCGACCTTCACGGACTCGGGCGGCTTCCAGGTGATGAGCCTCGGCTCGGGCTTCAAGAAGGTCATCGACATGAAGGGCCCCGGCGCGCCTGAGGGGCAGGGCGCCGACGACGCCGTCGCCCCCGGAAAGGAGCGCCTGGCCAACGTCGACGACGACGGCGTCTGGTTCAAGTCCCACCTCACCGGGGACCGGCACCGGTTCACCCCCGAGGTGTCCGTGGGCATCCAGCACAACCTCGGCGCGGACATCATGTTCGCCTTCGACGAGCTGACCACCCTGCACAACTCCCGCGGCTACCAGGAGGAGGCGCTCGAGCGCACCCGCCGCTGGGCCCAGCGCTGCCTCGACGAGCACGCCCGCCTCACCGGGGTCCGCGCGGCGCGGCCGTACCAGGCGCTGTTCGGCGTGATCCAGGGCGCCCAGTACGAGGACCTGCGCCGCAAGGCCTGCCGCGACCTCGCGGCGATGCGGGCCGAGTTCCCGGCCGCGGGGGAGCTCGACGGCGTGACGTCCGGCTTCGACGGCTACGGCGTCGGCGGGGCCCTGGAGAAGGAGAACCTCGGGACCATCGTGGGCTGGTGCGCGCAGGAGCTGCCCGAGGACAAGCCGCGCCACCTGCTGGGCATCTCCGAACCCGACGACCTGTTCACCGCCGTCGAGAACGGCGCCGACACCTTCGACTGCGTCTCCCCCACCCGGGTGGCCCGCACCGGTGCGTTCTACACCCGCGACGGGCGCTACAACCTGCCCGGGGTGAAGTACCGCCGCGACTTCGGCCCGCTGGACCCCGAGTGCGACTGCTACACGTGCGCCCACTACTCCCGCGCGTACCTGCGGCACCTGTTCAAGGCGAAGGAGATGGTGGCGCACACGCTCCTCTCCATCCACAACGAGCGGTTCACGGTCTCGCTCGTGGACCGGATCCGCGCGGCCATGCAGGACGGCACGCTCGCCGAGCTCAAGGCCGAGACCCTCGGCCGGTACTACGCCCCGAAGGGCTGAGGGGTGCTGGGTCCGCCGGCACGCTGCGACGGGCGCGAGCCAGACGTTTCTGCTGTTCTGAGGGGGCTGTCTCGACCGATTCGTCTGGCTCAGCGCCGCTCGGACGCGTGGGGGACGTGAGCCAGACGATTCGGCGGCTCCTGCACAGGGCCGCGGGCGCAGCTCACCCTCCACGGCCCTCGCGGTCGCGGCACCGTGTCCGCCCATGGAAGGAGAGGGTGGCGGCATGGTCGCCCCTCCTCCGCACGACGACGCCGTCCTCAGCCCCGTCTTCCCGGTCGCCGCGGGGCTGCAGGCCGGCCTGACGGCCTCGCAGCTGCGCGGCCCCCGGTTCGACGCCCCGCACCACGGGCTGCGGCACACCGCCGGGGGTCAGCCCTCACTGGCCGACGTCGTCCGCGCCCTCCAGCGGACGAACCCCGGCACCGCGGCCACCCACGCCACCGCCGCTCGCCTCTGGGAGATGTGGCTGCCGCGGCAGTGGGAGCGCGGCCCCATCCATCTGGCGCGCACGCGGGCCGAGGGCGGGGCGCCGCGCCGCAGCGGCGTCGTCGGGCATGAGCTGCACCCGCAGGACCCCGTGCTGGTGCGTGCCGGGGTGCGGATCACGACGCCGGCCGCCACCTGGGCGGCGCTGGCGCAGCTGGGTCTGCCGTTGGCCGACGTCGTCGCCGCCGGGGACAGCCTGCTGCAACGGGCTGACGGCCCGGCGGGCCGGCGTCGTCCCGGCGAGCATCCGCGGTGCACCGTGCGTGATCTGGAGGCGGAGGTGCTGCGGGTGCGAGGGAGGCGAGGGACGCGGACCCTGCGAGCGGCCCTGCCGCTGCTCAGGAACGGCGCGGATTCGAGGGCCGAGACGCTCCTCCGACTGGCGCTGGCCGACGCGGGTGTGCCGGAGCCGGAGGTGAATCCGCTGCTGCTGCTGAGCGACGGGTCCACCGTCCGGCCGGACCTGGTGTGGCGCGAGGCCCACGTCTGCGTGCAGTACGAGGGCGATCATCACCGGACGGACCCGCAGCAGTGGCGCCGTGACATCGAGCGCGACCGCCGGATGCAGGCCGAGGGGTGGATCGTGCTGCGCGTGACCGCCAGCGTCTTCACTCGGCGCGGCCTCACCGCCCTGCTGCGCGACCTCGCCGCCCACCTGCGGCTCCCTCTGCCTGCGTGAGCCAGACGATTCGGCCGCCGAGCCAGACGAATCGGCGGCAGGGGGGCGTGCGTACCAGCAGAAATCTCTGGCTCACGCCGCCCCCGCTCGCGTCATCTCACACGAACGCGCCGACCCCCGTGATCTCGCGGCCGATGATCAGCCCCTGCACGGTCTCGGTGCCCTCGTAGGTGTGGATCGCCTCGATGTCCGCGAAGTGGCGAGCCACCTCGTTCTGGATGAGGATGCCGTTGCCACCGAGCAGGTCGCGCGCGTTCGCGGCGATGGACCGCGCGGCGCGCGTCGCCGAGTACTTGGCCATGGACGCCATCGGCCCGGTGAGCCGGCCCTCGTCCTCGAGCCGGGTCGCACGCAGCACGAGCAGCTGCACCTGGGTGAGCTGGGAGAGCATCTCGGCCAGGCGGGTCTGCACGCTCTGGGCGGCGGCCAGCGGCCGGCCGAACTGGATGCGCTGCCCCGCGTACTGCACCGCCGCCTCGTAGCAGCCCACGGCCTTCCCGAGGGCGGACCACGCGACGCCCACGCGCGTGGCGAAGAGGACGCGGGAGGTGTCCTTGAAGGAGCGGGCCTCGGGCAGGACGTCGGCGTCGGGCACGAAGACGCCGTCGAGGGTGATGTGGGCCTGGTCGATGGCCCGCAGCGCGACCTTGCCCTTGATGACCTCGGCCGTGTAGCCCTCGGACTCCTGGCGCACGATGAACCCGCGGACCTTCTCGTCCTCGGCGCTGCGCGCCCACACCACGGTCACGCCGCCGGCGGCCCCGTTGCCGATCCACTTCTTGTGCCCGTGCAGCCGCCAGCCGCCGTCGACGCGCTCGGCGCGGGTCTCCAGCGAGACGGAGTCGGAGCCGTGGGTCGGCTCCGTGAGCGCGAAGGCGCCGTAGAGCTCGCCGCGCGCCATGGCCGGCAGGTGCTCGGCACGCTGCTCCTCGCTGCCGCACAGCTGGATCGAGCGCATGGCCAGACCGCCCTGCACGCCCGTCATCGTGGCGATCGAGCCGTCCAGGCGCGAGAGCTCCATCATGGCCAGGCCCGCTGCAACGCGGGAGACGTCGGGCAGCCCGTCCACGGGGACGCCGTCGCGCAGCAGGTCGGCCTGCCCCAGGCGGGCCACGAGGTCCAGCGGGTACTCGTGGCGGTCCCACGCCTCCCGGATCCGGGGCAGCACGTCCGGCTCGAGCGCGAAGGCGCGGGCCCGACGCCACACATCCTTCTCGGCGTCGGAGACGTCCGCGAGCGCGAGGTAGAAGTCGGTGTCCAGCGGCGTGGCGACGTCGTACTCGGGCTCGACGGTGGGCAGGGTCTCGGTCATGGTGGCCTCCCGGGCGGGGTCGGAGAGATGGGTGTGTCCGCCATCACCCTACACCGACTGACACGCCATCTCACAGAATCAGACGCAGTCTCACCTCCTCTCCGCGCCCGTGGCACCATGGCCCGCATGACGACGCCCGCCGAGGACACCCTCACCGCCCTGATCCACCTGCTGGACCGCGAGGGCTACGACGCCGTCACGGCCGACCAGCTCGCCCGCCAGGCCGGCATGAGCCGGGCCAGCTTCTTCCGCCACCTCGGCGGGAAGGAGGAGGTGGTCTTCGCCGACCACGCGGCGCTGCTCGCCCGCCTGGACGACTTCCTGCGCGGCACCTCCCTCGGCGTGCGGGAGGCCCTGGAGGAGGCGGTCCTCCAGGTCTTCCGGCATCACACCGCCGATCCGGACCGGGCCCGGGCGCGCTCCCGCCTGCTGCGCGGCTCCCAGGCGCTGCGCACGCGCGAGCTGCTCACCTCGCACCGCTACACGGAGCTGTTCTCCGGCTGGCTCGCCACGGCCCTGCCGGACACGCCCGCGCGCGGCGGGGTCGCCGTCGGGCTGGCGGCGGCCGTGGTGGCCGTCCACAACCGCGCCCTGCGGGCGTGGCTCCACGCCCCGGCCGACGACGCCGAGGCCGGCCTGCGCGCGGACCTCGCGGAGGTCATCGCGCGGCTCACGGCCGAGCCGGCCGAGGCCGAACGAACGCTCGCCGCCGTGCGCCGACTCGTGGGCTGACGCCCCGCCCTCAGCGGCCGGCGACCTGCGCGTTCTCCGCCCCGAACGCGGGCGGGTAGCGGAACTCGCCGGCCGGCACCTCGGCCCCGTCCTGGAGCGTGAGGACCTGCAGCGCCTCGGGCTGCCGGGCGAAGGCCGCGTGCACGCCGTGCTCGGAGGCCTGGTGGAAGCCGAACTTCGCGTAGTACTCGGGCCAGCCGTAGACCACCACGACCTCCTCGCCGTCGGCCTGGGCCTTCTGGAGCAGGGCGTTGACGAGCGCGGTGCCGGCGCCCTCGCCCTGGTGCTCGGGCAGGACGCCGTGCGGGGCGAGGGCGATCACCTCGGCGTGGTCGATGTGGGCCCGGACCAGGGTGCCGTAGCCCATCGGGTCCGACTGCAGGTCCGTGCCGGGGATCGCGGCGGTCATGGCCACGAGGGAGTACTGGGGCAGCCAGCCCTCCGCGCCGCCGGCGAGCGCCTCGACGAGGTCGGCCTCGGCCGTGGACGCGAAGGCGAGCTCGGCGATCTGGCGGACGGTGCGGCGGTCGGCCGGATCGTCGTGATCGGCCTCGCGGGTGGACCAGCGGTGGCCGAGATCCTGGCCGGCAGGGACGTGGGCGGCGCGGTGGCCGGGGGTCTGGGTGCTGTTCTGCTCGCCGCTCATGCGCTCACCGTAGCCAGGGTGTGACCCCGGATACAGAGACGGCGCCCTGCGTCACGCTCGTGACGCGGGCGCCGTCGCCTCCTCTGGCCGGGGGCGGGCTCAGTCGATCTGCAGCTCGCCCATCGGGCCGAAGCCCTCCGCACCGACCTGCTCGGAGATGATCTGGGGCGTGCTCGCCAGCAGCGGGCGCATCGCGTCCAGGCCCTCCTGGAAGTGCGGGGACGCGACGTGGGCCTGCGCACCCTCGTCCGTGAACCCCTCGAGCAGGAAGTACTCGTTCGGGCCGCCCTCCACCGGGCGGTACCACTCGAAGAACAGGTTGCCGGGCTCAGAGCGCACGTCCGCGGTGTACTTCGCGACGGCGTCCATCCACTCGTCGGCACGCTCGGGCTGGACGGTGAACTTCAGGTTGATGAGGATCATGCCGTCCATTCTGGCCCACCCGGGACGGCCGCGGCACGGCCTCGCGTCCGCCGGTCGCGGAACCGCCGGGCCAGCAGCCACAGGCCCACGACGACGGCGACCACCAGCACGGCGACCAGCACCGGCAGGAACAGCGCGGCCGCGACGAGGCCGGCCGCCGAGACGTCCTCGGCCGCCGAGAGCACGGGCGCGGCGGCCCCCACCGTGACCGTGTCGGCTCCCACGACCGTCTGGACGACGTCGTTGACCGCGTCCACCCCGGGGATCTTGTCCGCGACGAGCTCGAGCGCGAGCAGGACGCCGAGGATCCAGAGGGAGGCGTCGGCGGCGAGCCACGTCCAGCCCGCGGGCAGGTCGACGAGCCCCGTGAACCGGTCCAGCAGACCCAGGGCGAGCAGGGGGATGTAGGCGTTGAGCCCGGCCGAGGTGGCCAGGCCCGTGCCGGTGAGGAACTCGAGCACGTCCGTCCCCGTCCTTCGCGGGTCGCTCGGGGCGCCCGGGCGGACGCTCCGGGTCCGAGGACCCTCGTTCCCCGGTGAACACCGCCGGCCGTCGGGCGCTTCCCGTCCGGGGTCGGTCCTACCATGGGCGCATGCCCCAGACCGCTCACTCCCCCCAGCACTCCGCC
The DNA here is from genome assembly GCF_017168435.1 of Micrococcus sp. KRD070. NCBI lineage: Bacteria > Bacillati > Actinomycetota > Actinomycetes > Micrococcales > Micrococcaceae > Micrococcus > Micrococcus sp. KRD070. The sequence goes on along the minus strand of NZ_JABFNH010000016.1, from coordinate 43,608 downwards.
TCCGCCCCCGCGCTCGCCCTGACCATCGCCGGGTCCGAGGCCACCGGCGGCGCCGGCGCCCAGGCCGACCTCAAGACGTTCCAGGAACTCGGCGTCTTCGGCATCGTGGCGCTGACCTGCATCGTCTCCTTCGACCCGGAGGACGACTGGAACCACCGCTTCTTCCCCGTGCCCACCGAGATCCTCCAGCAGCAGCTCGACGCCATCCAGGGTGACTACCCGGAGCGGCTGCGCACCGTGAAGCTGGGCATGCAGGGCTCCCCGGAGGTCATCCGCACCTCGGCCGCGGCCCTGCGCCGCGCCGAGTGGGACCACGTGGTCCTGGACCCCGTGCTCATCTGCAAGGGCCAGGAGCCGGGCCACGCCCTGGACACGGACCAGGCGCTCAAGGCCGAGCTGCTGCCGCTGGCCACGTTCACCACCCCGAACCACTTCGAGACGGAGCAGCTCTCCGGCATGACCGTGCGCTCGGTCGAGGACCTGACGGCGGCCGCTCGGCGCATCCACGAGATCTCCGGCGCGGCCGTCCTGGCCAAGGGCGGGATGCACCTGCCCGGCCCGGACGCCGTGGACGTGTTCGTGGACGGGGACACCGTGGAGGTGCTCTCCGCCCCGAAGATCGGCCAGTCCGGCGTCTCTGGTGCGGGCTGCTCGCTCGCCGCGGCCGTCACCGCCGAGTTGGCCAAGGGTGCCACCACGCTCGAGGCCGCGCGCCGCGCCAAGGAGTTCGTGGGAGCCGGCATCGCGCAGGCGGTGGAGGGCCGCACGCCGTTCGCCGCCCTGTGGCAGGGCGGCCTGCGCTCCGCGTGAGCGCGCACGTGGGCCGCTGACTCGTCCTGAGCCGGGCGGTGCGCCACACTGGGGGCATGAAGCTCCCCTCCCCCGCCCCTTCCGTCCCCGGCGAGGTCCACCACTCGGCGTCGTCCGTTCCCGTCGACGACGCGGAGGCCGTCTTCCCCGCGTTGCGCCAGCGCGCCCTCGCCCCGGGCGGCCGGCTCTACGGGCTGGCGGCGGCGGCCGCGGTCGGCGGGCTCACCCTGCTGGATCCGCACGCCCGCCGAGGGCGCGAGCGTCGGGCCCTCGCAGAGCTCGAGGCCGCCGTCAGCGGCACGTTCCTCGCGGCCGAGACCGCCGGCGCCCTCCACACCGCCGCGATCGCCGAGGGCGAGGTGGCCCCCTCCCCCGCCGCACGTGCCCTGCGCGGGCTCGGCGGACTGGCCGTCGGCGGCGCGGTCGCGGCGGTCGCGCTGCGTGCCACCGGCCTGAACGACCGGATCGACGGCGCCGTGGTGCGCGGGCTCCAGCGGGTCGGCGTCCCCGCCCCGCGCGTCGCGCTGGCCGCAGCGGCCTCCCTGGCGATGCTGCTGGCCAACGAGGACGCCCGCCGGACCCGCCGCGACGCCGTCGAACTCGCCGTCACCGGCCCCGCCGGCCTGGACGAGGACACGGTCGACGAGGTCGAGCCCGAGGCCACCGCCGAGCTGCCGGTGGAGGTGCGCGTGCTGCTCGAGACCCTGCTCGACCCGGCGCTGGCCGAGGGCCGGGACCTGCCCGGGGCTGAGGCGCTGCGCTCCCAGCTGCCGCACGCGCGCACCGTCACCTCGGTGGCCGAGGCCATCCGTGAAGCCGGCGAGGTCCCGGACTGGGTGCCGCTCGTCGTCGAGACCGACGACGACATCCGTCGCGCGGTGCCGAACGACTGCGTCTGGCCTGTCCGCGGCCGCTTCGCCTCCGGCTCCGCGGGAGGACACGAGCTCGAGCTGCGCCTGCAGGTGATCGACGGGGAGATCGGCGCCCTGACGGTGACCCTGCCCGCGGACGCCGAGGCGGACAGCGACGCCTGGGACGCGTTCCAGGAGATCGAGTCCTTCCCCGGCGTCGAAGACCTGACCTTCCACGTGGACGGCGACCGGCGCGCCTGACCGGGAATTCTCCCGGGGCCCGTCCAGCCCGGCCCACTACAGTGGGGACCCGCCCGACGTCGTCGATCCCCCTCCCGGAGAGTTCCCGCCA
>NZ_JABFNH010000016.1:0-41495 GCF_017168435.1 Micrococcus sp. KRD070 | reverse complement strand
CGCCCCGGTCGCGTCCGCCGCCCGTGCCCGTCGCCGCGCGGCCCGTTCCGGCCCCCGCCCGCAGCTGCGCATGGGACTGAACGGGTTCCTCGTGGCCTGGCTGCTGCCCAACCTCGTGATGGCCGCCGTGGTGGCGATCCTGGCCGTGGTCCCGGGCCTGCAGGCCTTCGGCAGCTTGACACCGCTGCTGACGGTGGTCGGGGTCGCCGGGCTGGTGGTGGGGCTGCCGCTGTGCCTGCTCGTGAACTGGGCGTTCCGGCACGTGCTCAACCAGTGGGTCCACGTGCTGGCGTACGCGCTGATCGGCATGCTCTACGGCCTGGTGGTGCTCACGCAGGGCGCGGCGGGCATCCTGCCGATGCTCATCCCGGTGATCGGCTTCCCGGCCGCCGTGCTCATGGCCCTGGGCCGGACGGCGGCCCGTCCCCTCGTCCGCACGGTCACCCCGGAGCCGTCGCCCGCCGAGCCGGCCTGAGCACGCCCGACAACGAGAAAGGACGATGGCCGGATGGCCATCGTCCTTCTCGGAACCGCGTCCGGGGCCCGCATCCCCTCAGGCATGTATCCCGGCTCGTGATTCGCACTGTGCACCGTCTCAATGGGGCATGACCCACTCTAGGAGGGACGACGGCGCCCCCGACAGTGGCGGAAGGTGCAGACTTTCGGGCCCTGATGTGATGCAGGTCACATGGGTCTGGTCCGCCGCTGCGACGGCGTCGGCCTCGTCAGACGGACCTGGGGAGCACCGCGCGCACCCGCCACCCCCAGCCCCCCGGCCCGGCCTCGATCGTGCCGCCGAAGGTGGCCACGCGATCCCGCATGGAGTTCAGGCCCACACCGGAGGAGTTCCACTGCGGCGGGCCGGACCGCTCGGTGACGGTGTTCTCCACCTCGAGCACCACGTCCGGCCCCGCGTCGCGGAGTTCGATGCACACGCGCGCGCCCTCGCCGGCGTGCTTGGCGACGTTCGTGGTGGCCTCCTGGAGCACCCGGTGCAGGGTGGAGCGCACGGAGATCGGCATCGCGTTCTGGTCGCAGCGGACGTCCGTCTCCACCGTCATTCCGAGACTGCGCAGCTCCTCGGCCAGTTGGGCCACGGACAGCACCGGATCCGCGGACGTCGCCCCGTCCGCGCCCCCCGCGGCGCCCGGCTCACCGCTCGGGTCCACGATCCCGTCCTCCTGGAGGATGGAGAGCATGCGCCGCAGGTCCCGCAGCGCGTCCTTCGCGGAGTCCCCCACCACGTCCAGCACGCCCTGAGCCGCCTCCGGGGCGCCGAGGTAGCGTGCCGTCCGAGCCTGCATCGAGATGATCGTGAGGTTGTGCGCGACCACGTCGTGCAGGTCGCGGGCCAGGGAGCGACGCTCGGCCTCGGCGGCCAGCCGGGCCCGCTCCTCCGCCTCGAACACCCGGCGGCGATCCCGCTCCCGCCGGGTCAGGCTCTCGCGGATGAAGAGCCCGCCGCCGAGGCCCATGGACATGAGCAGCAGGATGAACCACGTCGCGTTCGACTGACCCACCGCGAACGGCTGGGCGACGCCCCAGGTCAGTGCCAGGACGGCGGCCGTGACGACGAACCCCCAGGAACGGGCGGTCGCCGCGACGGCCCCGAGGACCACGGGCGCGACGACGGCGAAGAGCACCTCGGAACCGCCGACGACGGTCGCGACGGCCCCGGGCAGGAGCAGGGCGAAGCCCACCGTGCTGCGCCACCACTGGGCGAGGAAGGCGCTGGTCGCCGACGCGATGGCGATCCCGTCCAGGACCGGGATGGCGCCGTGGCCCGGGCCGAACAGACCGATGTCGGACGCGGTCGAGGCGAGCAGGAACGCCGACCCGAAGGCGAGATAGACGCGGCTCAGCGGCGCCGCGGCCCAGAACGCGCGCCACCGCAGGCTGCGCGCCTGACGCCACGCCGAAGAGCGGCGCGCCCGGGAGGGCGCGCCGCTCCGGACGGAGGGGGTCGATGGGCTCGAATCAGGCATCGGGGGCGGACCGCCCCGGGGTCAGTCGCACCAGATGCCGAAGTGGCGGCACGTCCACTCCGCAGTGCCTTTGCCGAGGCCCAGGGTCGTGACGACGTCGTCCTCGGCCGAGGCCGCCGAGGCGGCGGCGGCCGGAGCGCCGACGAGGGTGGAGGCGAGCAGGAGAGCGGAAGCGAGGAGAGCGCGAGTCTTCATGGCCCCAGTATGTATGACGCCCGTCACAAATGGTGCACGCCGCGCACAGGCCGCGCCGCGGCATGGCGCAGATGACGGCCGGCGGGCACCCCGGCCTCGCCCCGACGCCGACAAGGTGGCATGCGCCACAGCACCGGTTACGCTGACGTGCGTGTCCGAAGAGCTGCGCATCCTGATCGCCGACGACCAGCCGCTCATGAGCGGCGCGCTCCGCGTGCTCGTCGACTCTGCCCCCGGCATGACCTGCGTGGGTGTGGTCGCCAACGGCGTCGAAGCCGTGGAGGCGTGCGCCGCCATCGAGCCGGACGTGGTCCTGATGGACATGCAGATGCCCCTGATGGACGGGGTGGAGGCCACACGCCGGATCAAGGACACCCACCCCGCGATCCGGGTCCTGGCGATCACCACGTTCACGTCCGAGGACTACCTCGTGCCGGCCCTGCGCGCCGGAGCGGGCGGCTACCTCCTCAAGGACGCGGAGCCGCCGGCCATCCTGGGCGCCATTCAGGCCGTCCATCGCGGCGAGTCCGTGCTCTCCCCCGCCGTGGCGACCAAGCTGCTCGCCTCGATCGAGCGGGACCGGCCGACGGTGGGCCCCACCTCGGTGCAGCCCGGCAGCCCCGACGGCTCCGACCTCACCGAGCGGGAGCTGGGCGTGCTGCGGCTGCTGGCCAGGGGTCAGTCGAACCCGGAGATCGCCGCGAACCTCTTCGTCTCCGAGTCCACGGTCAAGGCCAACCTCACGCGGATCATGGCCAAGCTGGAGGTCCGCGACCGCGTCCAGCTGATCATCCGGGCGGCCCAGCTCGGGCTCGTCACCCTCGCCCTGGACTGAGCGCGGCGGGGTCAGCCGCGGGCCGCGATCTCGTTGCGCCGCGTGTTGAGGTCCTTCAGGACTTGCATCCCGTGCTCCACCACCGGGTCCGCCTCGGCCAGGAGCGACTCCTTGGCCGGCCCGTAGGCGAGGTCGGCGAACGTGCCGTTCTCCGGGTCGAGGGCCCGGATCTCCTGCTGCACCAGGCGCACCTGGTCCAGGCCGGCCGCGTACTCCACCGCTCGCTCGTCGATCTTCGTCAGGGACGCCTCCGCGTCCTCCGGGATCTGCTCCAGGGCGAACTGGGCCTCGTAGAGCCGGTTCTGGTACGTGCAGGGCTCCTCGATGTCGTAGAGCCCCACGCCGCGACCCACGGCCTCCTGATTGGCCTGGGCGATCTCCTCCGCCAGGCGCTTGCCGACGGCGACCTCCGTGGGGGCGGCCATGCCGGCCTCCGCCATGGCCACGTTGACGGTGCCGCCGCCGATCGAGATGACCGCGCTCTCCATCCCCTCGGGCGCGCCCTCGTCCGAGGTGGTCATGCTCGCGGTCGCCCCCTGCGGGAGCCGATCACGCAGCCAGGAGTAGGACTCCTCCCCCATGCAGAGGTTGGGGCCGACCTTGAGGCCCTCCGGGTTGCGGCCCGCGCTCGTGACGCCGGCGAGGACCACGGTCCGCTCGGTGCCGCCTTGGTTCACCACCACGGTGTTGCCGTCCAGCACGGTGACGATGTCCACGCGGGCGGCGTCGGCGGCCACGCCGCGGAGGACGGTGACGATGCCCAGCAGGAGCAGGACGGCGGCGACGGCGAGGAAGACCAGCAGCCCCTTCAGGGGGACCCGGGCACGGGCGGCGACGTGAGTCATGCGGACTTCCTGCAGGTGGACGGCGGGACGGGGGGCCGCGACGACGGCCCGGAGCCCGAGTCTAGCGAAGGGCCCCGGGACCGCCGAGCGGCGGGCCGAGGGACGGCTGCGTCGGGCTCAGCGCTCCCGGCGGTAGAACGGCGTGGCCACCACGGTGAACGGCTCGCCGCGGCCGCGCAGGTCCACCTGCAGGGACGTGCCCTCGGCGGCCACGTCGCGGCGGACACGGGCCAGGGCGATGGGGTGTCCGAGGGTCGGGCTGGGGGCGCCCGAGGTCACCTCGCCCACCCGCTCGCCGGACTCGTCCAGCACGGCGTAACCGTGCCGGGCGGCACGCCGACCCGCGCCCTGCAGCCCCACGAGGACCTCCTCGACGTCGTCCCTGCCGACCAGCGCGGATCGTCCGACGAAGTCGGCCTCCTTGCTCGCGGGCACCGCGAAGCCGACGCCAGAGGCGTGCGGCTGGTGCCCGGTGTCCAGCTCGTTGCCGTAGAGCGGCATGCCCGCCTCCAGGCGCAGCGAGTCCCGCGCGGCGAGCCCGCACAGCGTCAGCTCCACGCCCGCCTCGTCCGCGGCCGAGAGCATCGTGTGCCACACGGCGGAGCCGCGGTCGCCGGCCTCGGCGGTGGAGGCGGCGGGCAGGAACAGCTCGAAGCCGTCCTCGCCGGTGTAGCCGGTGCGGGCGACGATGGCGGTGACGTCGCCGGCGTCTGTGGGCACGGTCAGGGTCAGGTGGCCGTAGTACTTCAGCTCGGCCAGCTGCGCCGCGGCCTCCGGCATGGCCCGGGCGAGGATCTTCTCGGCCTGCGGGCCCTGCACGGCCACGAGGGCGGTGGTCGAGGACTCGTCCTCGACGACGGCGTCCCAGCCCGACGCCCGCTGGTTCAGGGCGGTGTGGACCGCGGCGATGTTGCCGGCGTTGGGCACCACCAGGTAGTCGGGCTCGGAGCCGGCCTCGCCGTCGTCCATCCGGTAGACGATCGTGTCGTCGAGGATGGTGCCGGCGTCCGTCAGGCACAGGGCGTACTTGGCGCGGCCGGGCTTCAACGTGGAGAGCACGCTCGAGAGGGCGTGGTCCAGCATGGCCCCGGCCTCCGGGCCGGTGACCCGGATCTCGCCCATGTGGGAGAGGTCGAACAGGCCTGCGGAGGTGCGGACGGCCTTGTGCTCGGCCAGCTCGGAGCCGTACTTCAGGGGCATGTTCCAGCCGCCGAAGTCCGTGAACGTGGCGCCCGCGGCCTCGTGGACCGGGTGCAGCGGGGAGTTGCGCGTCGAATCGCTCATGGGGGTGATCCTCTCAGTCCTCGTCGGCGGTGTCGGCCACGGCGCCCTCGAACGCCTCGGGCGGCGGGCACGAGCACACGAGGTTGCGATCGCCGTAGGCGCCGTCGATGCGGCCCACCGGCGGCAGGTACTTGTCCAGCCGCAGGCTCGGCACCGGCGTGCCCGCCTGGGCGCGCGAGTAGGGGCGATCCCACTCGTCGGCCATCAGGACGTTGAGGGTGTGCGGGGCGCGACGCAGGACGGAGTCCGCCACGGTCTCCGGGGTGACGGCGGTGATCTCGGCGTGGATGGCCTCCATCGCCTCGATGAACCGCTCGATCTCCTCGAGGTCCTCGGACTCGGTGGGCTCCACCATGAGCGTGCCGGCCACGGGGAACGCCAGGGTGGGGGCGTGGAACCCGTAGTCGATGAGGCGCTTGCACACGTCCTCGGCGGTCACGCCCGTGCGGGCCGTGAGCTCGCGCAGGTCGAGGATGCACTCGTGCGCCACGAGGCCGTCGTTGCCCGTGTACAGCGTCGGGTAGAGGGGCGCGAGGCGGCGGGAGATGTAGTTGGCGCCCAGCAGCGCGTGCGCGGTGGCGGAGCGCAGGCCCTCGGCGCCCATCAGGTGGATGTAGGCCCAGGAGATGGGCAGCACGCCGGCCGAGCCGTGCGGGGCCGCGGTCATCAGGGCCTCGCGGGAGGGCAGGTACGGCACCAGGTGCTCGCCCACCGCCACGGGGCCCACGCCCGGGCCCCCGCCGCCGTGCGGGATGCAGAACGTCTTGTGCAGGTTCAGGTGGGAGACGTCTCCGCCGAACTCGCCCGGCTGGGCCAGGCCCACGAGCGCGTTGAGGTTGGCGCCGTCGATGTACACCTGGCCTCCCGCGGCGTGCACCGTGGCGCAGACCTCCTTGACGTCGGCGTCGTACACACCGTGCGTGGAGGGGTAGGTGATCATGATGGCCGCGATGCGGCCCTCGTTCGCCGCGATCTTGGCGTCCAGGTCGGCGGCGTCGATCGTGCCGTCGTCGGCGGTGGCGACGACGACGACCTTCAGCCCCGCCAGCACGGCCGAGGCCGCGTTGGTGCCGTGGGCGGAGGCCGGGATCAGGCAGATGTCCCGCTCACCCTCACCGCGGGCCAGGTGGTACTGGCGGATGGCCCACAGGCCCGCGAACTCGCCCTGCGAGCCGGCGTTCGGGGCCACCGAGACGCCCGCGTAGCCGGTGATCTCGGCGAGCTTGGCCTCCAGGTCCGCGATCAGGAACCGCCAGCCCTCGGTCTGGTGGTCGGGCGCGAACGGGTGGATGGAGCAGAACTCGGGCCAGGAGATGGCCTCCATCTCCGCGGTGGCGTTGAGCTTCATGGTGCACGAGCCCAGCGGGATCATGGTGCGGTCCAGCGCCAGGTCGTAGCCGGAGAGGCGGCGCAGGTAGCGCAGCATCTTCGTCTCCGAGTGGTGGGTGTTGAACACCGGGTGCGTCATGAACGCGGAGGAGCGGCGCAGCGCCTCCGGAACGGCCGGGGTGGCCACGGCGCCCTCGTGCGCGGAGGCCGGCAGGGAGCCCGCGTCCAGGCCGAACGCCGTCAGGACGGCCACGAGGTCGGCGTCGACGGTGGTCTCATCGGCCGCGATCCGCAGGGTGTCCGCGTCCACCAGGCGCAGGTTCACGCCGTTCTCCTCGGCGGCCTGCAGGACCTGCTCGGCCCGGCCGGGCACGCGGACGGTGATCGTGTCGAAGAAGTGCTCCTCGGCGACCTCGACGCCACCGGCCCGCAGCGCCTCCGCCAGGCGGACGGCCTGGGCGTGGGCGTGGCGCGCGATGCGGGCGATGCCCTGGGGGCCGTGGTAGACGGCGTACATCGAGGCGACGATCGCCAGCAGCGCCTGGGCGGTGCAGATGTTGGACGTGGCCTTCTCGCGCCGGATGTGCTGTTCGCGCGTCTGGAGGGCGAGGCGGTAGGCGGGCTTGCCGGCGTCGTCGTGGGAGACGCCCACGAGGCGGCCCGGCATGCTGCGCTGCAGGCCCTCCTTCACGGCCATGTAGGCGGCGTGGGGGCCGCCGAAGAACAGGGGCACGCCGAAGCGCTGCGTGGAGCCGACGGCGATGTCCGCGCCCTGCTCCCCGGGCGGGGTGATCAGGGCGAGGGAGAGGATGTCCGCCGCGACGGTCACGAGGGCGCCGGCCTCCTTGGCCTGCGCGATGACGGCGGCGTGGTCGTGGATGCGGCCGGAGTCGCCGGGCTGCTGCAGCACGACGCCGCACAGGCCCTTCTCCTCGACCTCGGCGCGGACGTCCTCCGGGATGCCTGCGGAGAGGTCGGCCACGCGCACGTCGATGCCCACGGCCTCGGCGCGCAGGCGCACCACGGAGAGGGTCTGCGGGAAGAGGTCCGCGTCGAGGAGGGTGACGCCGTCGGTCCTGCGGCGGTTGGCGCGGTGCATGAGGAGCACGGCCTCGGCGGCGGCGGAGGCCTCGTCCAGCAGAGAGGCGTTGGCGATGTCCAGGCCGGTGAGGTCCTGGACCATCGTCTGGTAGTTCAGGAGGGCCTCGAGGCGGCCCTGGGAGATCTCCGGCTGGTACGGCGTGTAGGCCGTGTACCAGGCCGGGTTCTCCAGCACCTTGCGGAGGATGACGCCCGGGGTGACGGTGTCCGAGAAGCCCTGCCCGATCATCTGGGTCTTCATGACGTTGCGGCCGGCGATCTCGCGCAGCTGCTCCAGGACCGCGGACTCGGTCAGCGGGGCGGGCAGCTCGAGGGGCTTCGGCTGGCGGATGCCGGCGGGGACGGCGGTGTCCACGAGGGCCTCGAGCGAGTCGTAGCCCAGGGTCTGCAGCATGTGCTCGACGTCCGCGGGCCGCGGGCCGATGTGGCGGGCCACGAAGGGGGCCGAGGCGGTGTCCTTGGGCTCGACGCGCTCGTGGGGCAGCGCAGTCGTGCTCTCGGTGGTCTGGGGGCTGGTCACGGGGTACCTCCGGGGGATCCTGCCGTGGTCACGGCGTGGGTCTGCTCCTCCCCGCTCTGTCATGGACCTGAGAGTTTCCGACGCCCGGGTGGGCGGCTTGCACCGTCGGTGGTCTCGGTCCGGACGCGGGCGCGGCGGAGTGAGACGCTTTCCAGAGCGCCTGACCCCACGCGGTACGGATGCCTGAGAGATTCCCGGGGAGGGTTTGCTCCTTCGGCGGCCTGCTCACGCGGCCGGCCGGGGCAGGACGCGCGCCGACGCTCTCCCGCGCGGGGCATGCGGCGTGCCGTCAGTATCCCACACGTGTAGGCCCCGTCACAGGGCGCCCGGGAGGGGTCGGACGGGGCGTGTCGAGGTCTTTCGTTGATGAAACGGCGGCGTGTCGAAGCGCTTTCGTTCAGGAAACGGGTGACGGGAGGAATGACTCAGTCGCATGCCGTCGGCTCACGATAGTCGGTAAGGGACGTCATTCGGCGGCGCGCGTCATCGCCGGGCCTCAATCCCACAGCCCGGCAAGCCCGCCCAGCTGGTAAACCGCGAGCCCGATGACGACAAGACAGACAAGCCCTCCCAGGGCGTTGGCCAGTGGGCCGTTCCGATGCGAGCCCATCAGCCGACGACTGTTCATCACGACCATCAGGAATACGGCCACGATGGGCAAGAGAAGCCCGTTCGCCGCCTGTGCGATGACGATGACCTCCGTGGGATTCGTTCCCGTCAGGGCAATGACGGCACCGATCGCAAGGACTGCGCCCCACACGATGCGAGCAGGGACGCTGCGCAGATCGGTGTCCTGGCCCAGTGTGCCGGCAATCGCGTACGCCGCGCCGAGCGGGCCAGCTACGGCGGACGTGAACCCGGCCGCGAACATGCCCGCCGCGAACACCCAGCCAGCCGCGTCCCCGAGGAGGGGTTCCAGGGCGGAGGCGAGGTCCCGACCGGTCTCGGCCTGCATGCCCTTGACGTACATCCCACCGAACGCCGTCGCCATCACGGCCAGAGTGATTACACCTCCGACGGAGATCGACACCGCCGTGTCCGTTCTCGCCGCTCGGAGAGATTCCCGCGAATCCAGACCCGGCCCCCATTTCTCCTGCACCAAACTCGCGTGCAGGAAGAGGTTGTAAGGGACCACGGTGGTCCCGATCAGTGCGACCGCCAGCAACGCCGTGCCGGGTGGCAGCCGGGGAATGAACATGCCCATCAAGAGGTCGCCGATCGGAGGCTGAACTAGGACTGCAGTGACGATGAACAGCAGCCCCAATAACCCGACCATGACGGTCAGCACCCGCTCGATCAGTTTGTAGCTGCCTGTCCAGAGCAGAATGCCGATCGTGAGGACGATCCCGATGACGACCACGGGCTGACTGAGTCCGGTCACACTAGTCAAGGCGAGGGCGGTGCCGACTGTGTCACCACCGGCGTAGGACGCCCCTCCGATGCCGATCGCCGCGACGACGAGGATCGCCATGACAAGTCGTGCCGGCACCGAGGAGAACACCTCGCGCAGAGCGTGTCCGAGACTCATGCGGGTCGCGAGGCCCAACCGTCCCGACATCTCCTGCAAGACGATGGTGGCCAAAATTGAGAAGACGACAGCCCAGGCCAGGACGAATCCCTGCTCGGCTCCGGTAACGATGGAGGTTGTGATGGTCCCCGGCCCGATGAAGGACGCGGCGATGATTAGCCCCGGACCGAAACGACTAGGCCTCTCGTCTTGGGGCAACACCTCATTGGAGAACCGGCCATCCCTCGCCTGCGTTGCCATCGCGTCTCCTCCATCTCCGGCCCGCATGGGTCAAGATGAAGCGTATGCCGGGTATGATGCACATCATAGTGGATCTGGACTATTTCATCCCATATGAGCCCCCACGTGTTGCCCCTTATGGTCTGAGACGGGCATCCCTACGATGGAGCCAGGGCTACGGCCCTTTGCCCGACCCGCAGAGCTCGCCGAAAGGAACGCCATGTACACCCGTAGCCGGAACGACGTCGAGAAGGTCGAGTGGGGCGGAGGCACCTCCGAACGCCTCATCACCGCGAAGGACGAGATGGGTTTCGCCGTCGCCCACACGATCGTGCGCGCCGGATCGTCCTCGAAGCTCCAGTACCGCAACCACAAGGAGGCCTGTTACTGCATCGCGGGCAACGGCTCCGTGGTGGAGCCGGACGGCACCGTCCACGAGATCACGCCGGGTGTCATCTACGTCCTGCCGGACCACGAGCCGCACGACCTGCGCGGCGGCACCGAGGACATGCACCTGATCTCGGTGTTCAACCCCGCCATCACCGGCGACGAGAAGCACACCCTGTCGGAGGACGGCTACTCCAGCTACTGAGCCCGGGCACGGTGACGGGAGGCGTCGACGACGGCGCCTCCCGCGTCGGCGCCGACGGCGGCGTCCGGTCGTAGGGTGGCGGGGTGCTCAACCTGTGCGCCCCCGAGCGCACCGTGCGCCGCAACACCCACCTGGCGCTGGTGCTGACCGCGATCGCGGGGATCCTCAACTCCGTGGGCTTCGTCGCCGTGGCCACGTACACGTCCCACATGACGGGGATCGTGGCGTCCATGGCGGACGCGGCGGTCCTCCACGCCCCGGGTCTGGTCGGCACGGGCCTGCTCGCGCTGGCCATGTTCATCCTGGGCGCGGTCGTCTGCGCGCTGGTGTTCAACTGGGGCCGGGTCAACGGCCTCCGCTCGCGCTACGCCAACATCCTCCTGCTCGAGGGCGTCGGCATGCTGGTGTTCGGCCTGCTCGCCGAGCACGTCCGCGATGCGCACCGGCCGCTGGTCGTGGTGGCCGTGCTGTGCTTCACCATGGGCCTGCAGAACGCCTTGATCACCCGCATCGGGGCGTGGCCGATCCGCACCACGCACGTGACGGGCATGGTCACGGACATCGGCGTCGAGCTCGGCAAGATCCTGTACCGCAACGGCCCCGGGGCCGCGGCCCCCGTCGTCGGGGAACCGCGGCGCGTGGGACTGCTGGCGCTGCTCGTGGCCCTGTTCTTCCTGGGCGGGGTGGCGGGCGCGGCCGGTTACCTCTGGCTGGGCTTCGAGGTGGTCATCCCGGTGGCTGGCGTGCTGCTGCTCATCGCCCACCGCCCGCTGGTCCAGGACCTGCAGGACGCGTGGCTCACACGAAGGCCGAGACGCCGGTGAGGGCCCGCCCCACGATCAGGGTGTTCATGCCGTAGGAGCCCTCGTAGGAGTAGATGGCCTCCACGTCCCCCATGATCTTGGCGATCTCGTGCTCCGTGAGCAGGCCGTTGCCGCCGAGGGCGTCGCGGGCGAGCGCCGCCGAGGACCGGGCCAGCCGGGTCGAGGTGGCCTTGGCCATCGCCGCGTGCATCATCTCCATCCGCCCCTCCTGCCGCAGGGCGTCCACCTGGAGCATCATCCCGGCGGAGGCGGCCAGGTTGCCGGCGACCTCGGCGATCTGGGCCTGGATCAGCTGGAACGCGGCCAGCGGGCGGCCGAACTGCTCCCGCCGCAGCGCATAGGAGCGCAGCACGTCCAACACGCCCATCTGCGCGCCGACGCCCTGCCAGCCGACCCACATGCGCGAGTCGCGCAGCAGGGCGCGGGTGGCGGCGAAGGTGGTGGCGCCGGGCAGGATCGCGTCCGTGGGCAGGCGCACGTCCAGGGTGATGTCCGCGTTCTGCATGATCCGCAGGCCCATCTTCCCGCTGATCTTGGTGGCCTCGTAGCCGGGGGTTTCGGTGGGCACCACGAAGCCCTTGATCTCGCCGTCGGCGGTGTCGCGCGCCCAGACGAGCGCTACGTCGGCGATCGTACCGGCCCCGATCCAGCGCTTGGCGCCGCGGATGACCCACTCGTCGCCGTCGCGGGTGGCGGTGGTGGCGAGGCCTCCGGCGATGTCCGAGCCGTGGTCCGGCTCGGTGAGGCAGAACGCGCCCAGGGCGTCGAAGGATTCGAGGCGCCCCTGCCACGTGGCCTTCTGACGCTCTGAGCCCAGGCCGGCGATCATGCCGAGGTTGAGCTCGTTGTGGATGCCCACGAGGGCGGACAGGGACAGGTCCACACGGGCGATCTCCGCGTGCACGAGCTGCTGGAACAGCGAGGACGAGCCGTCCAGGACGAGGCGTCCCAGACCCAGCTCGGCCAGGCCCGGCAGCAGGTCGAACGCGAACTCCTCGGCGTCCCAATACCGGGTCAGGTGCGGCCGCACGCGGGTCTGCAGGTGGTCCTCGATCGCGTCGAGCCGGGCACGCTCGGCCGGCTCGAGGCGGTCCCGCAGACGGAGCAGGTCCACGTGGGGCAGGCCGGGAGGGGCGGCGGGCGCGCCGGAGTCGGGGACGGGGCGGTCGGCGATGGCGGTCATGGCTCTCCTTCGGGGGCGGTCCGACGACGGCGGGCGGTTTCGCCGCGAATCCGACTGTAGGACTTCCTACTATCCAGGTCTGCCAGTAGTGTTCCAGATCACAGGCCCCCGGCCAAGGATCCGTTCAGCAGCCATCCCGAGGAGGGACCCATGACCGTCCAGGACCCCACCGCCGTCGCCGCCCCGTCGCCGACGGAGGTGTTCCGCGTGGCCCGCGACCTGCTGGTCGAGTGCCAGACCGACGACGAGCGCGCCCGCGCCGAGTTCGAGTGGCCCCGCTTCGAGCACTTCAACTTCGGCTTCGACTGGTTCGACCGCCTGGCCCAGGACCCGGCCCGCGCGGACGTGCCGGCGCTGATCATCGCCGAGGACGACGGGCGCAGCACCGAGCGCACCTTCGCCGAGCTCTCCGCGGCCTCCAACCGGGTGGCGAACTGGCTCTCCGCGCAGGGCCTGCGCCGCGGCGACCGCCTCATCCTCATGCTGAACAACCAGGTGGAGCTGTGGGAGTTCATGCTCGCCTGCATCAAGCTGCGGGTGGTCATGGTGCCCACCACCACGCAGATGACCTCCGGGGACCTCGAGGACCGCGTGACGCGCGCCGGCGCCGCGTGGGCCGTGGCCGGCGCCGAGGACCTGGCCAAGTTCGCCGGCGTCGGCGAGGGCCTGCACCTGGTGCACGTGCCGGGCGTCTTCGCGGAGGGCCCGGCGCGCCGCGCCCCGGAGGTCGCCGGCCACACCGTGCTCTCCTACGACGACGCCGCCGACGCCGCCACCGAGCTGGCCCCGGCCGAGCCGACCCCCGCGGACGAGACGCTGCTCTTCTACTTCACCTCGGGCACCACCTCGAAGCCGAAGCTCGTGGAGCACACCCACACCTCGTACCCGGTCGGCCACCTCACGACGCTCTACTGGATCGGCCTGGAGCCGGGCGACGTGCACCTCAACGTGGCCTCCCCGGGCTGGGCCAAGCACGCGTGGTCCAACTTCTTCGCCCCGTGGATCGCGGAGGCCACGATCTTCGTGCACAACGCGCGCAAGTTCGACCCCGCGGCCCTGATGGCCAACATGGCGCGCTACGGCGTCACGAGCTTCTGCGCCCCGCCCACCGTGTGGCGCATGCTCATCAAGGCGGACCTGGCGCAGCTGACGACCCCGCCGACCAAGACCATCTCCGCGGGCGAGCCGCTCAACGCCGAGGTGATCGACCAGGTGCACAAGGCGTGGGGCACCACGATCCGCGACGGCTTCGGCATGACCGAGACCACCCTGCAGGTCGCGAACACCCCCGGCCAGAAGGTCGTCATCGGCTCGATGGGCCGCCCGCTGCCCGGCATGGACGTCACCCTGATCGACCCGCTCACGGGCCAGGAGGCCGAGGAGGGCGAGATCTGCCTGCGCCTGGACCCGCGTCCGGTGGGCCTGCTGAAGTCCTACTACGGCAACCAGGAGAAGACGGACGAGGTGTTCCGCGACGGCGTCTTCCACACCGGCGACATCGCCCGCCGCGACGAGAACGGCGTGCTGACCTATGTGGGCCGCGCGGACGACGTCTTCAAGTCCTCGGACTACAAGGTGTCCCCGTTCGAGCTGGAGTCGGTGCTGGTCAAGCACCCGGCCGTGATGGAGGGCGCGATCGTCCCCACCCCGGACGAGCTGCGCCTGGCCGTGCCGAAGGCCTTCGTCACCCTCGCCCCGGGCCACGAGCCCACCGCGGAGACCGCCCGGGCGATCCTGCAGTTCACGCTCACCCAGCTGCCCCCGTACAAGCGCATCCGCCGCATCGAGTTCCTCGAGCTGCCGAAGACCATCTCGGGCAAGATCCGCCGCGTGGAGCTGCGCAAGGCCGAGGTCGAGCGCGCCCAGACGGGCGCCGCCCCGGACGGCTACGGCACCGAGTTCCGGGAGGAGGACCTGGACCTGCATCGCTGACCGGCCGTTCCCCGCCACCGCCCCGTCCGTGTCCGGCGGTGGCGGGGGACCCCCGGTGCGCCGCTAGTCTGGAGCGCCATGAAGAAGCCACCCCTCGCCCAGGACCCCATCCGGGAGGCCGCCCGGAACTGGGAGCGTCACGGATGGGGTGACGTCGCCCGCCCGATGGCCGCCATCACCTCGATCATGCGGGCCCAGCAGATCCTGCTGGGTCGGGCGCAGGCCGCGCTCAAGCCCTACGGGCTCACCTTCGCGCGGTACGAGCTGCTGGCGCTGCTGAACTTCTCGCGCGAGAACCGGATGCGGATGTCCAAGGCGTCCGCGCTCCTGCAGGTCCACCCCACCTCGGTGACCAATGCGGTGGACCGGCTCGAGGCCGCCGGGCTGGTGGAGCGCACCCCCCACGAGTCGGACCGCCGCGCGCTCGTGCTCGCCCTCACGGACGAGGGCCGGCGCGTCGCCGTCGCCGCCACGGAGACGCTCAACGCCGAGGTCTTCGGCCGTTCCGGCTTCGGCCCGGCGGACGTGGACACCCTCATCGACGTCCTCGGCCGGTTCCGCGCCGAGGCCGGCGACTTCCAGGTCGACGGCCCCGACGCCGGCGCGCCCGCGACGGCGGAGCACACCTCCTCCTGACGCTCTCCGCGGCCTCCGGCCGCGCGGCTCAGCGGGGCTCGAGGCGCACGGCGCCGTCGAGCCGGATGACCTCGCCGTTGAGGAACGGGTTGGACACGATCTGCTCGACGAGCAGCGCGTAGTCCTCGGGCCGGCCGAGGCGGGCCGGATGCGGGGTCTTGGTGGACAGCGCCTCGCGGGCGGCCTCGGGCAGGCCGGCCATCATGGGCGTCTCCATGAGGCCGGGGGCGATCGTGACCACGCGGATCTGCGAGGAGGCGAGCTCGCGGGCCGCGGGCAGGGTCAGCGCGACCACGGCGCCCTTGGAGGCGGAGTACGCGATCTGGCCGATCTGCCCGTCGTAGGCCGCCACGGAGGCGGTGTTGACGATGACGCCGCGGTCCTCGCCGAGCGGCTCCTGCGCCTTCATCGCGGCGGCGGCCTGGGCCATCATCGCCACGGTGCCGACCGTGTTGATCGCCAGGACCCGACTGAGCACCTCGGCGGACAGCGGTCCGTCGCGACCCACGAGCTTGCCCGGCGTCGCCACGCCGGCGCAGTTGACCAGCACCCGCAGCGGCCCGGCCTCCAGCGCGGCGGCCACGGCCTCGCGGGCGGTGTCCTCGGCGGTGACGTCGCCCGTCACGAAGCGCGCGCGGGGGCCGAGGGCAGCCACGGCGTCCGCGCGGACGGTCTCGCGCTCGCGGTCCGGCAGGTCCACCACCACGACGGCGGCGCCCGCGTCGGCCAGGCGGCGGGCGGTGGCGTGGCCGAGGCCCGAGGCCCCGCCGGTGACGATCGCGCTCTGGTTCGACAGGTCCATGGACGGACCCTCCCTTCCTCCTCGGGATACCCCCCGAGTTCGATAGTTGCATGTCCTACGTTCTCATCCTAGATTAGCGGATGAGTAACCCAGATCACACGCACGGCCGGGCCTGCCATGCCCGCCGTGGGCGGCGCCCAACGACGTCCGCCCTTCCGCCTGGACCCGCGAGGAGCCCCCATGTCCGAGAAGACCGCGCCCACCGAGACCGCCCCCGTGATCCCCCACTTCGTGCACGGCGAGCGGCGCGAGGGCGCCTCCGGCCGGCACAGCGACGTCTACCACCCGGCCACGGGCAGGGTGGCGGGCCGCGTGCCGCTGGCCTCCGCCGAGGAGATCGACGCCGCCCTGGCCTCCGCCGAGGAGGGCTTCGCCGCGTGGTCGACGCTGAATCCGCAGCGCCGCGGCCGCATCCTGCTGCGCTGGGTCGACCTGATCAACGAGAACATGGACGAGCTGGCCACCGTGCTCGCCCAGGAGCACGGCAAGACCTTCCCGGACGCCAAGGGCGACATCCAGCGCGGCATCGAGGTCGTGGAGTTCGCCGCGGGCGCCCCGCACCTGCTCAAGGGTGAGTTCACCGCCGACGCGGGCACCGGCATCGACGTGCACTCCATGCGCCAGCCGCTCGGCGTGGCCGTGGGCATCACGCCCTTCAACTTCCCGGCGATGATCCCGCTGTGGAAGGCCGGCATCGCCCTGGCGGCGGGCAACGCCTTCGTCCTCAAGCCCTCCGAGCGCGACCCCTCCGTCCCGGTGCGCCTGGCCGAGCTGGCCCTCGAGGCCGGCATGCCCGCCGGCGCCCTCAACGTGGTGCACGGCGACAAGGCCGCCGTGGACGCGCTCATCGAGGACCCGCGCGTCAAGGCCGTCGGCTTCGTCGGCTCCACCCCGATCGCGCAGTCCATCTACGCCCACGCCGGCCGCATGGGCAAGCGCGCGCAGTGCTTCGGCGGGGCCAAGAACCACGCCGTGGTCATGCCGGACGCGGACCTCGAGATGACCGCCGACGCCCTGGTCGGCGCCGCCTTCGGCTCCGCCGGCGAGCGCTGCATGGCGATCTCCGTGGCCGTCCCGGTCGGCGAGGAGACCGCCGACCGCCTGATCGCGCTGCTCCGCGAGCGCGTGAAGGACCTCAGGGTCGGCCCGTCGCTCGAGGCGTCCTCGGACTTCGGCCCCGTCGTCTCGAAGGACGCGAAGGAGCGCATCGAGGGCTACATCGCGGCCGGCGTCGAGGCGGGCGCCGACCTGGTCGAGGACGGCCGGGGCGTCGTCGTCGAGGGCCACGAGGACGGCTTCTACGTGGGCGCCACCCTGTTCGACCGCGTCACCCCGGAGATGAGCATCTACCGCGAGGAGATCTTCGGCCCGGTGCTCTCCGTGGTCCGCGCGAAGGACTACGAGGAGGCGCTCACGCTCGTGAACGAGCACGAGTTCGGCAACGGCGTGGCCATCTTCACCCGCGACGGCGACGCCGCCCGCGACTTCTCCACCCGCGTGGACACCGGCATGGTCGGCGTGAACGTGCCGATCCCCGTGCCGATCGCCTACTACACCTTCGGCGGCTGGAAGGCCTCCGGCTTCGGCGACCTGAACCAGCACGGCACGGACGGGCTGAAGTTCTACACCAAGACGAAGACCGTCACCACGCGCTGGCCCTCCGGCGTGCGCGAGGGCGCCAGCTTCGTGATGCCGGCCGGCTCGTGACCGCCCCGCAGCCCGTCCCGACCAGGAGGACCCCATGACCACCGTTCTGTTCCTCGGCCTCGGCCACATGGGCGGCCCCATGGCCGCCAACCTCGCCGCCGCGGGTCACCGCGTGCTCGGCTTCGACCTCGTCCCCGAGGCCCTCGAGAAGGCCCGTGCGGCCGGCGTCGAGACCGTCACGGACACGGCCGCGGCGGCCGCGGAGGCCGACGTCGTGCTGACCATGCTCCCCCACGGACGCCTGGTGCTGGACGTCTACCGGGGTGAGGACGGCGACGGCGGCCTGCTCGCCGCCGCCCGGCCCGGCACCGTGTTCTTGGACTGCTCGACCATCGACGTCGCCGAGGCTCGCGAGGCGGCCGCGGCGGCGGAGGCGGCGGGCATGCGGGCGGCCGACGCGCCGGTCTCGGGCGGCCAGGTGGGTGCCGAGGCCGGCACCCTCGCCTTCATGGTGGGCGCCTCGGACGAGGTGTACGCCGAGGTGCTGCCGCTGCTCGAGGTCATGGGCGCGCGGATCGTGCACTGCGGGGCCGCCGGCCTGGGCCAGGCCGCGAAGATCTGCAACAACATGGTGCTGGGGGTCACGCAGATCGCCGTCGCCGAGGCCTTCGTCCTGGGCGAGCGCCTGGGCCTGCAGCACCAGGCCCTGTATGACGTGATGAGCAAGGCCTCCGGGCAGTGCTGGTCCCTGACCACCAACTGCCCGGTGCCCGGCCCCGTCCCCGGCTCCCCCGCGAACCGGGACTTCCAGCCCGGCTTCGCCGGCGCCCTGATGGCCAAGGACCTCGGGCTCGCGCTCGCGGCCCTGGACGAGCAGGGCGTGGCGGCCGACCTGGGGCGCCTCGCGCAGGCCAAATACGCCGAGTACGCCGCCGGAGAAGGCGCCGCCCGCGACTTTTCCGGCATCATCGAGGACATCCGAGCATCACACACGGACAGGAGCGAGGCATGAGCGAGCAGACCACCCCGGACGGCGCCGAGTCGCCGATCATCGTGGAGCGGCAGGGCCGGGTCGGCCACATCCGCCTGAACCGGCCGAAGGCCCTGAATGCGCTGAACGAGGCGACGATGCGTGCCGTCGTCGCGGCGGTGCAGGAGCTGGACACCGACCCGGAGATCGGGGCGATCCTGCTCTCCGGCTCCCCCAAGGCGTTCGCCGCCGGCGCGGACATCAAGGAGATGGCCACCAAGGAGTTCTCCGAGATGTACGCGGCCGACTGGTTCGCCGGCTGGGACGGGCTCACCCGTGCCCGCACCCCCATCGTGGCGTGCGTGACCGGCTACGCCCTCGGCGGCGGCTGCGAGCTGGCCATGATGGCCGATGTGCTCGTGGCCGGCGAGGGCGCGAAGTTCGGCCAGCCCGAGATCAACCTCGGCGTCATCCCCGGCATGGGCGGCTCCCAGCGCCTGACCCGCGCCGTGGGCAAGGCGAAGGCCATGGACATGATCCTCACCGGCCGCATGATCGGGGCCGAGGAGGCCGAGCGCATCGGGCTCGTCTCCCGCGTGGTGGCCGACGAGAAGGCCCTCGAGGAGGCGCTGGAGGTGGCCGCGACCATCGCGTCCAAGTCCAAGCCGGCCTCCTGGATGGCCAAGGAGGCCGTCAACGCCGCGTTCGAGACCACGCTCGCCCAGGGCATCGCCTTCGAGCGCCGCGTGTTCCACGCCGCGTTCGCCACGGCGGACCAGAAGGAGGGCATGGACGCGTTCACGGCCAAGCGCGAGGCGGGGTGGCAGCACCGATGAGCGACGCGCAGTCCACCGCGACGACGGCCCCCGCGGCCGCACGGGACGGCGCGGCGGGTGAGGTGCTCCTCGAGGTCCGCGACGGCCTCGGCCGCATCACGCTGAACCGTCCGCGCGCCCTGAACGCGCTGACGCAGGACATGGTCCGGGCGATCGACGCGGCCCTGACCGACTGGGCCGCGGACCCCGCCGTGCGCGGCGTGCTGATCCGCGGCGCCGGGGAGAAGGGGCTGTGCGCGGGCGGCGACGTCGTCTCCCTGCGCGCCTCCCTCCTGGCGGGGCGGTTCGCGGAGGCCGAGGAGTTCTTCCGCGACGAGTACGCGATGAACGAGCGCATCGCCGCCTACCCCAAGCCGTACGTGGCCTTCATGGACGGCGTCGTCCTGGGCGGCGGCATGGGCGTGTCCGCGCACGGCTCGCACCGCGTGGCCACCGAGCGGACGCGCGCCGGCATGCCCGAGACGGCGATCGGGTTCACCCCCGACGTCGGCGGCTCCTTCCACCTCGCCCGCGCACCCTTCCAGGCGGGCCGGCACCTGGCCGCGACCTCGGCGCACGCCTCCGGGTCCGACGCGGTGGCCCTGGGCCTGGCGGACGTCTTCGTGGAGTCCGCCCGGCTGGACGAGCTCGAGCAGGCCCTCGCCGCGGCGTTCGGCGCCCTCGGCCCGGCCGCGGACGCGGGCGCGCGCGACGAGGCCGCCTTCGCCGCCGCCGACGAGGTGCTGGCCCGGTTCGCGGTGGCCGAGGACGCACAGCCCGCCTCCGCGCTGGTGGCCGGCCGGGAGTGGATCGAGGACGTCTACGACCGGGAGACGGCCGCCGAGGTCCTCGCCGCCCTGGACGAGCGCGCCGCCGCGGGCGGGGAGCACGCCGAGGCCGCGGGGCAGGCCGCCGAGGCCATCCGCACCAAGTCCCCGACCGCCGTCGCCGTGGCCCACGAGGCCCAGCGCCGGCTGGCCGCGCGCGGAGCGGACCTGACCGTGGCCGACGCACTGCGCCAGGAGTTCACGATCGCCACCCACCTGATGCGCGAGCCGGACATGGCCGAGGGCATCCGCGCGCTGCTCGTGGACAAGGACAAGGATCCGACGTGGAGCCCGGCCCGGCTCGAGGACGTCTCGACCGAGGACGTGGCCGGGCACTTCGAGCCCGTGTCCGGGGTGGACCCGCTGCAGCTCGGCTGAGCCCGCCCCGACGGACCGCGCCCCGTGGTCACGTGTGGGGACCGCGGGGCGCCGTGCTGGGTGGGGCGACCGGGTGGGGCCCCCGACGTCAGCCGATCAGGCCGCGGCCCACGATCATGCGCATGATCTCGTTGGAGCCCTCGAGGATCCGGTGCACGCGCAGGTCCCGGACGAGCTTCTCCACGCCGTATTCGTGCAGGTAGCCGTAGCCGCCGTGCAGCTGCAGGGCGGTGTCGGCGGCCTCGTAGCCGGACTCGGTGGCCACGAGCTTGGCCATGGCGCACAGGCGCACGGTGTCCGGGTCGTTGCGGTCCAGGGCGTCCGCGGCGCGCATGAGCATCGTGTGGGCGGTCTCCAGCTTCACGGACATGTCCGCGAGCTCGAAGACGAGGGCCTGCTTGGTGGTGAGCGGCTCGCCGAACGCGCTGCGCTCCTTGAGGTAGCGGGTGGCCTTGTCCAGGGCGGCCAGGCCGCCGCCGATCGAGCAGGCGCCGATGTTCAGGCGGCCGCCGTTGAGGCCCTTCATGGCGATGCGGAAGCCGTCGCCCTCCTCGCCGAGGCGGTCGGCCACGGGCACGCGGACGTCCTCGAAGATCACCTGGCGCGTGGGCTGGGTGTGCCAGCCCATCTTCTTCTCGCTGGGGCCGAAGGACAGGCCGGGGGTGTCCTTGTGGACCACGACGGCGGAGATCCCCCGGGCGCCCGTGTCCGCGGTGCGGCACATGACCACGTAGTAGCCGGAGGAGCCGGCGCCGGAGATGAACTGCTTGACGCCGTTGAGGACGTAGTGGTCGCCGTCGCGGACGGCGCGGGTCTTCAGCGCGGCCGCGTCCGAGCCGGCGCCGGGTTCGGTGAGGCAGTAGCTGGCCAGGTGCTCCATGCCCACGAGGTCGGGGATCCAGCGGGCGCGCTGCTCGTCGCTGCCGAAGGAGTCGATCATCCAGGCGACCATGTTGTGGATGGAGATGTAGGCGGCGAAGGCCGGGTCCGCCTTGGCGAGCTCCTCGAAGATCAGGATCGCGTCCGTGCGCGCCAGGCCGGTGCCGCCGTGCTCCTCCCCCACGTAGATGCCGCCCAGGCCGAGCTCGCCGGCCTCGGCGAGGACGTCCACCGGGAAATGCTACTCGGCGTCCCAGTCGAGGGCGTGCGGGGCGACGCGCTGCTCGGCCAAGTCGCGGACGGCGTCGACCAGGGCCTTCTGGTCGTCGGTGATGGGGAACATGGGTTCGTCCTCCTGGGGCTCGGGCCGGCCGCGCGGGCGGTCCACGACGGGGTGGTGCGGGGGTGACACCGCGGGCGGCGACAGGGTGTGACTGTCGTCACCATGATAATAGGACATCCAATGATTTGCCGTGTCGCCACCGGGCCGTGGGCTAGCGTGCTCCCCGTGCAGACCACCACCAGCCCCACCGCGGACTCGCCCACGCCCCCGCTCCCACCCCTCCGGCCGCACGGAACAGCTGTTCGGCATCCGCCGCCACGCGCTGATGACCGAGCGGGACGGCGCCCTCAACCCGGCCGCGTTCGAGGTCGGCCCGTGGTGCCTCGACCTGGACGGCCGGCCCACCGGCGCGGCGGCCACCGTGATCATGGACACCGCCACCGCGGTGGCCGTGCACCACGCGGCCCGGGACATCGAGACCGTGGTCACCACCGAGCTGCAGGTCAACGTGCTCGGCCCGCTGCCCGCCTTCGACGCGGCGGCCGTCACGGCCGGGGACGAGGACGGCCCGCTGCTGGAGTGCTGGACCCGCCCGCTGGCCTGGGATGCTGCCGGCGGCGTGGCCCGCGCGTGGCTCGAGGACGCGGACGGGCGTCGCGTGGTCGAGGCGACCGGCTGGTTCCAGTCGGTGCCGGCCGGAGCGCCGGAGCGGATGGCCGAGTTCGTCGCCGCCGGACGGCTGCCCCGCGGGGCCGAGACCCGCGTGCCCATGCCGGGGCTGCTGGCCGCCCGCCCCGAGTCGTTGCCGACGGCCGATCCGGACGTGCGCCCCGCCGTCGACGCCGCGGCGACCGCGGGCGCCCGCTTCGCCCCGAAGCCGGAGCTGGCCAACCCGTCGGGCGCCGTCCACGGCGGGGCCATGACGCTGCGGGCGGTCACCGCCGCGCAGGCGGCCATGCCGGACCGCGAGCGCTACGACGTCCAGGCCGTGCGCGTGGTGTTCGTGCGCCCGGGCCACGGCGAGATGGTCGCCCTCACGCGGGTGCGGCACGCCGGCCGGTCCCTGCGCCTCGTGGACGTGGACCTCGTGCCGGTCGGCGCCGACGGCGTCCCCGTGGCCGACAAGCCGATGGTCCAGGTGCAGGTCACCTTCCGCGCTGCCCGGAGCTGACGCTCCGCACGCCCGAGCACCCGAGCGCTTTCGAACGTGAGAAAGGGCCTATCTCACGTTCGAAAGCGCTCATTCCCCCGAGATCACGTTCGAAAGTCCCGGGTGGAGGAGGAGGGGCCGTCGTCGTGCGGCCGGCTCAGCGGCCCACGGTGCCGAACCGGGAGGCCACGGGGGCCGTGAAGGCGGGCTTCAGGAAGAACCACGCGGCGGCGGTGACCGCCACGCTCACGAGGAACACCACGAGGCCCCACGCGTCGGTGGCACCGCCCCGCGAGGTGTACATGTGGTTCAAGTTCGTCAGCAGGCCCGTGAAGGCCACGAGGAACACGTGCACCACGATGAACGCCACGAAGAAGACCATCACCGGGAAGTGCACCTTGCGGGCCACCTCCATGGGGAACGCCTTGTTCAGTCCCTTGGCCTCCGTGGGGAACCACGAGGACATGCGCCAGCCCGTGAGGGCGGCGAGCGGGGCGGCCACGAACACCACCAGCGCGTAGGAGAGCATCTGCAGCGCGTTGTAGTGCACCCAGCCGTTCTCCGTGGGCCAGTCCAGGGACAGGTACTGGATGCCGGCGGACAGGGCGTGCTGGAACACGTGCGGGTCCGTGGGCACGATCCGCGCCCAGTGGCCGGTGACGATCAGCAGCACCACGAAGATCACGCCGTTGAGCAGCCACAGCGCGTCGAGGGCCTGGTGCGTCCAGATGGTGAGCGAGAACTTCTTCGGGGTGTTGCCCCGCGCGGAGAACAGGCCGTCCTTCGTCGGAGTGAAGTTGGCCGGCGGCCGCGTCTCGTGACGGATCTGCAGGCCCGTCCGGATGATCAGCACCATCAGGAACATGTTCAGGAAGTGCTGCCAGCCCATCCACCAGGGCATCCCCTCGGGGGTGCCCTCGGGCAGGACCGGGTGCCCGTCGTAGGTCGCGATGAAGTCCGCCACCGGGTCGAGGCTCCGCAGCCAGCGTCCGGCCAGCACTGCGAGCAGCGCCAGCACGACGACGCCGGCCACCGCCGGCAGCGCCTTGCGCAGGCGGGACGGGGCGGCGGATTCGGCGGCGTCCGTCTCCGCGGCCCGAGCGGGCGTGCCGGTGGCGGCCCCGGGGGCGGCCCGGGGCGGCTGCGCGGTGGAGGCCGGCGGGGCCGAACGGGTGTCCGGCGCGGTGGGAGCCGGCTCCGCAGCCGGCGCCGCGGCCACGGGGGCGGCGACGGCCGGTTCCGCATCGGCCGGCTCCGCGGCGGCGGGCTCGGCGGTGGCCGGCTCGGCGACGACCTCCTGCGCCGCCGTCTCCGGCGCGGTGGGGCCGCCCACGGCGGCGAGCTCGGTGAACCACTCCCCCTCCCGGGCGAACGGCACGTACCCGGCCATGCGTCGCCGCTTCGCGAGCGGCACGAGGTCGGACTCCACGGGAGCGCCCACCCCGGCCGCGGCCGGCGCACCGGTCGCGGAGGCGACGACGGCCGCCACGTCCGGCACGACGGGCTCGGTCTCCGCGGGTGCGGGGGCCCGCGTCGGGGACGCCGAGGCGGCGATCGGCTCGGGCGCGACGGACCGCGCCGGGGCGGCGGCCGGGATCGATCCCGCGGCCGGGGCGGGGGCGCCGCCGAGCCACTCGGCCTCGCGGGCGAACGGGACGTACCCGGCCATGCGGCGTCGCGCGGACAGGGGCGTGAGGCCCGACGTCGGCGCGGTCGGCGCCACCGGGACGGCGGCCGCGGCCGAGGCGGGGGCCGCCGTCGTGGTGCTGTCTCTTATACACAACTCCGAGCCCACGAGACGCGTAGTAATCTCGTATGCCGTGCCGGGTACGTCCCGTTCGCCCGCGAGGCCGAGTGTCTCGGCCGGGGCGCCCTTCAGGGGGACGTAGCCGGCCATTCGCTGCTTGGGCATGCTTCTCCTCGTCCGAGGGGCGCGGTCCGCAGCGGACCGCGCCCGCACCGGTTCAGCCGCGGCGGGTGCGCAGCTGCTCGATGACCTGCGGGACCACCTGGAAGATGTCCCCGACCACGCCGAAGTCGGCGTGCTCGAAGATCTCGGCGTCCTCGTTCTTGTCGATCGCCACGATGGTCTTGGCGGTCTTCATGCCGGCCAGGTGCTGGATGGCGCCGGAGATGCCGAGGGCGATGTACAGGTTCGGGGACACGATCACGCCGGTCTGGCCCACCTGGCGCTCGGCCGCGGTGTAGCCGGAGTCGACGGCGGCACGCGAGGCGCCCACGGCGGCGCCGAGCTCGTCGGCGAGCTGCTCGACGATCGCGAAGCCCTCCTCGGAGCCCACGCCGCGACCGCCGGCGACGACGGTCTTCGCGCCGCGCAGGGGCGGACGGGCGGAGTTCTGCGTGCGGGCGTTCACCTCGAGCACCCGGGCGCCGGCGGTCACCGGGCCGAGCTCGGCGGCGGCCAGCTCCACGACCTCGGGCGCCTCGACGGCCGGGGCCCGGTCCGCGACGGCGCCGGGGCGCACGGTGATGATCCGGGGGCCGCCCTCGCCGGTGGACTCGCTGAGGTAGTCGCCGCCGAACACGGAGTGGCGGGCGATGACCTCGTCGTCGGCCCAGCGCAGCCCCACGGCATCCGCGCAGACGGGGCCGCGGGCGCGGACGGACAGGCGGCCGGCCACCGCGCGGGACTCGGGGCTGCCGGAGAGCAGCACGGCCACGGGCGCGGTGCGGGCGGTCGCGGCGGCGAGGGCCTGCACGGCGGCGTCGCCCAGGGTGGTGGCGGCGTCGTCGGCCACGAGGACGTGGACGCGCGTGGCGCCGTACTCCCCCAGACGGGCGACGGCGGCGTCCCTGCCCTCCGCGCCGGTCACGAGGACGGCCTCGGGCACGCCCACGGTGGCGGCGGCGCCGAGGAGCTCGGCCACGATCGGGCGGAGCGCTCCGTCCGCGCCGATCTCGGCGTGCACCAGCACGGTCTGGCCGCTGTTCGCGGCGTCGGTCTGCGTCGTCATCTCGGTCTCCTCCACGTTCGCGCTCACACGAGCCCCCGACCCGCGAGGAACTCCACCAGCCGCTCGGCGGCGGTGCCGTCGTCGGTGACCTTCTCGCCCGCGGCACGCTCGGGACGCGTGTCCGCCGAGACCATCACGGAGCGGTAGGCGGCCTCGGCCGGGCCCGCGGCGATGCCGAGGTCGGCCAGGGACAGCACGGTGAGCGGCTTCTTCTTGGCCGCCATGATGTTCTTGAAGTTCGGGAACCGCGGCTCCGCGGTCTTCTCCGTCAGGCCCGCCACGGCGGGCAGGGCGACGGCGGCGCGCACGTCCGCGTCCGAGGTCGCCACGGTGCCGGTCAGCTCGCCGTCGGCCAGCTCGGGGGCCTCGGCGTGCGGCAGGTAGGGCCGCTCCAGGAGCTCGGCGACCATGGCGGGCACCACGCCGGTGCCTCCGTCCGTGGACAGCGTGCCGGCGAGCACGAGGTCGGCGCCCTCCTTCTCGACGGCCGCGGCGATCACGCGAGCCGTCTGCACGGCGTCCGAGCCGACGAGTGCGTCGTCGGTGATCTGCACGGCGGAGTCCGCGCCCATGGCCAGCATCTTGCGCAGGGTCTTCGAGGAGTCCTCGGGGCCCACCGTCAGGGCCACGACCTCGATGTCCGCGCCGGCGTCCCGCCAGCCCAGGGCGACCTCCATGACGCGCTCGCTGATCTCGTCCGGCACGGGCTCGGCCGCGCCGTCGCGCACCACCCAGCCGGTCTCCAGGCTCAGCTCACGCTCCTGCCACGTGTCCGGCACCTGCTTGGCCAGCACCAGGATCTTCACGGCCTCTCCTCCTTGGGTCGCGGTCTCGCCCCGGGGCCTCCGCCCCGAGCGCGGCGACTTACGCTACAGACTACGGGTCCGCGCACATCCGGGCCGCATGACCCCCGCGCGGGAGCGGCCGGGGCCGCCGTCGTCGGCCCGCGCGTCCGGACCATGATCGCCCGAACCGAGGAGGCACCGTGAGCCCCGCCGCCCCGCCCGCCGAGCCGTCGGCCGCCGAGGACCGGCCCCGGGTCCCGGCGGTGCCCGCCTCCTCCCTCGTGCTGGTCAGACCCGGGGCCGGCGGCGAGATCTCGGTGTTCACCGTCCGCCGCGCCGGGACCATGGCCTTCAGCGCCCACGCCACGGCCTTCCCCGGCGGCCGCGTGGACCCCGCGGACGACCTGCCGGACCGGCTGTGGGAGGGCACGGATCTGGCCGAGTGGGGCCGGCGCCTGGGGCTGCCGCACGAGCCCGTGGACGCCCACGGCACCCTCACGGAGCTCGACCCCGCCGAGGGCGCCGGTCGCGTGCTGGCCGCCGCCGTCCGCGAGACGTTCGAGGAGACCGGAGTGCTCCTGGCCCGGGACGCCGTCACCGGCACTCCCGTGGACCCGGCCCGGGTGGCCGCGTTCCCCGACGAGCTGCGCGACGCCGTCGAGCGCCACGAGGTGGACTTCGGGGAGCTGCTCGACCGCGAGGGGCTGCGCCCCGACGCCGGCGCGCTCGTGCCGTGGTCCCGGTGGATCACCCCGCACGGGGGCCCGCGCCGCTACGACACGTTCTTCTTCGCCGTCCACCTGCCGCAGGGTCAGTCCCCCGAGCGGATGTCCTCCGAGGCGGCCAGCCACGGCTGGGCGTCCCCCGCCGAGCTGCTGCGCCGCTTCCGGGCCGGCAAGGTCAACCTGATGGCCCCCACATGGTGGCAGCTGCGCACCCTGGTCGACGCCGGCGAGGACATCCACGCGGGCCGCTCCCGGTTCGAGCCCCTCGAGGGGGTCATGCTCGTGGCCGGGCAGGGGCCCGTGTTCCCCCACGCGGACGAGTATCTGCGTGACCTGACGGCGTTCCGCGCGGCCGCGCAGGTGGAGGAGTCCAAGGACAACATCCTCTGAGCGCTCCCGGCTCCGGGCCGTGCGGTGGGTGACGGGCCGGAGAGCAGCGCGGACCGCGAGCCGCGACCCCATGGCCTGCAGGGCCCCGTGCCCCTAGTCTGGTCTGCACTGGATCTCCCGGCTCCGCGCGTCCGGCCCCCACCCCCGGCCACCGCGCGTCCCGCTCGCACCCTAGGAGCACTGCATGGCGCTCAGCGTCCTCGACCTGTTCTCGATCGGCATCGGCCCGTCCTCGTCCCACACCGTGGGACCCATGCGCGCCGCCCGCCGCTTCACGGACAGCATGGGCCAGCACGGCGTCCTCGAGCGCACGGCCCGCGTGCACGCCGAGCTGTTCGGCTCGCTGGCGGCCACCGGCGTGGGCCACGGCTCGGACACCGCGGTGCTGCTCGGCCTGGCCGGCCAGGACCCTGAGACCATCGACCCGGACGCCTGCACCGGGCTCGTGGAGGAGATCGTCACGGGCGGCCGGCTGCCCCTGGACGGGCGCCACGAGATCGCCTTCGACCGGCAGGGCGACCTGACGCTGCACATGCGCGAGTCCCTGCCCGGGCATCCGAACGGCATGCGTCTGACCGCCTACGACGACGCCGGCGAACAGCTTCACACCCGCGACTACTACTCGGTGGGCGGCGGCTTCGTGGTCACCTCGGACGAGCTCGAGGCCGAGCTGGACGCCACCAAGGACGTCAACCGCACCGACGACGGCGACACCGGCGAACCGTACCCCTTCTCCACGGGCGCCGAGCTCGCCGCCCGCTGCCACGAGGCGGGCCTGAGCATCGCGGAGCTCATGCTCGCCAACGAGGCCACCCGGCACGACCTCGACGAGCTGCGCACCCGGCTGCTGGCCATCTGGGCCGTCATGGAGGAATGCGTCCACAACGGCGTGACCCGCACCGAGCCGATCCTGCCCGGCGGACTGCAGGTCCGCCGTCGGGCCCCCGCGCTGCGGGAGCACCTGCTGCAGACCACCGACCGCACCGACCCCATGTGGGCCATGGAGTGGGTCAACCTCTTCGCGCTCGCGGTGAACGAGGAGAACGCCTCGGGCGGGCGCATCGTCACCGCGCCCACGAACGGCGCCGCGGGCATCATCCCGGCCGTCATGCTCTACTACATGCGCTTCGTGCTCCCCAAGGGCGCCACGCAGCAGGAGCGGGACGACAAGGTGGTCGAGTTCCTGCTCACCGCGGCGGCGATCGGCATCCTGTACAAGCGCAACGCCTCCATCTCCGGCGCCGAGGTCGGCTGCCAGGGCGAGGTCGGCTCGGCCTGCTCCATGGCGGCGGGCGCGCTGTGCGCCGTGCTCGGCGGCACCGTGGACCAGGTGGAGAACGCGGCCGAGATCGGGATCGAGCACAACCTCGGGCTGACGTGCGACCCCGTGGGCGGCCTGGTCCAGGTGCCGTGCATCGAACGCAACGCGATCGCGTCGGTGAAGGCCATCAACGCGGCCCGGCTGGCGCTGCTCGGGGACGGCTCGCACCGGGTGACCCTGGACCAGGCCATCAAGACCATGCGCGACACCGGCGCGGACATGAAGTCCAAGTACAAGGAGACCTCGCGCGGCGGCCTGGCCGTGAACGTCATCGAGTGCTGATCGCCCGGGTCCGCGGCCCAGCGCCGCTCCGGTCGGGACGGACGGGGCACCCGTCCGCTAGCGTGGGGCCCGATCCGCACCCTGCCCCCCGAGCGCGAGAGGACCGACGTGGCCATTCATCCTGTGGACGCGACCCTGGAGGCCGCGAAGATCGATCCCGACCAGCGTGCCGAGCGGCTCAAGGGGGTGAAGCTCGACGGCGCCGGCTGGAAGTACGCGCTCACGCGCGCGCTCAAGGAGTTCGGCAACGACGGCGGCACCGACCTGGCCGCGAAGCTCACCTACTACCTGGTGCTCTCGCTGGCCCCCTCGCTGCTGGCCGTGTTCTCCATCCTGTCCCTCGTGCTCGCCTCCAACCGCGGAGCCATCGACGATCTGCTGGGGCAGCTGACCGGTCTGGTCCCGAGCGACTACCAGGCGCTCGTCACGAACCTGGTGACCACCATGAGCGACTCGGCCGCCTCAGGCGGCGGGATCATCGCCCTCGTCATCGGCATCGCGACCGCCCTGTGGTCCGCCTCCGCGTACGTGAAGGCGTTCAATCGCTCGGCCAACACGGTGTACGGCTACGAGGAGGGCCGCGGCCTGGTGAAGCTGACGCTGACCAACCTGCTCACCACGCTCATCCTGATCGTGGGCATCGTGGTCGTGCTGATCTCGCTGGCGCTGAACCGCTCACTCGTGGACGGCTTCCTCCAGCCGATCGCCGGGCCGCTCGGCATGACCGGCGTGGTGAACTTCCTCTCGGACACGTTCCTGCCGGTGTGGGCGTGGGTGAAGTGGCCCGTCGTCGTCCTGATCCTGCTGGTGCTGATCGCGACCCTGTACTACACCACCCCGAACGTCCAGAAGCCGCGCTTCCACCTCTTCGGCCCCGGCAACATCGTGGCGCTGGTGGGCATGGTGCTGGCCGCGGTGGCCCTGTCCGTGTACTTCACGCAGTTCGCCGGCTACTCGGCGTACGGCGCGATCGGCACGATCATGGCGCTGCTGTTCGCCCTGTGGATCTTCAACATCGTGCTGCTGCTCGGCCTGGAGGTCGACGCCGAGGTGGAGCGTGCCCGCCAGCTCGAAGCCGGCCTGCCCGCCGAGGCTCGGGTGCAGCTGCCCCCGAAGGACGTGGCCGGGGTGGAGAAGCGCGCCGAGAAGCAGACGGCCGTGGAGGAGCGCGGCTACGAGCTGCGGGCGGTCCACGAGGGCCGCTGACCGCACCCGATGCGGCGCCCTCAGCGCCGGGCCGCCCGGTAGCCGTCCGCCTGGGCCGCGGCGGCGGAGGCGTAGCAGTTGCGCGCGTTGGTCTTGCCGTAGTGCTGCTGACCGGGCATGTGGTAGATGCCCGAGTTGTCGTTGGCCTTGACCGGGTGGGAGTCCGGGCACACGGAGTCGGCTCCGCGCACCGGCCCCGCGTCGCCGGCCGCGGGGGCCGCCTCCGGGGCGGGGGCCGGGGCCGCCTCCGGGATGGGCTCGGCCGCGGTGCCGCACTCCCCGGAGAACCTGCCGACGCCGTTCGCCCGGGCCTGCTCCCACGCCGCCTCGACCTCGGGCAGGAAACGGTCGTTGCCGTCGAAGACCGCCGGCTCGCCATAGCCCAGGCGGGCCATCTCGGCGTTGACCAGGACGCCGTCGGCGTACACGCCGGCGAGGAGGCGGTCATAGCGGTCGTAGAGCCGGCGGTCGTACCGCAGCACCACCGTGTCGCCGGGGCTGATCATCGACTTCAGCGCCGCCGTCGCCTCCGGGCCCATGCACTCGACCGGCTTCGAGGGGTGACGGGTCTCGGGGGTGTCGATGTTGAGCAGGCGCACCCGCGTGGACACCTCGCCGAGGGTCACGCGGAGCGTGTCGCCGTCCGAGATCGACTCGACCGTGACCACGTCTCCCTCGACGTCGGCCGGGGCGGCGGGCGCCGCCGGCTCGGCACTGCGGGAGCCTTCAGCAGTACGCGACTCCTCCGCGGCACGTGCGGCACGCGACTCGGCGGCCCCGCTCGAGGACGACGCTGCGGCGCGCGAGCTCTGCGCGGCGGAGGAGGAAGCGGCCAGCGACGACGCAGCGGCACGGCTCGTCGCAGCCGCGTCGACGGAGGGGGTGGACGTGATCGGCATCGTGCTGACCGACGCGGAGGTGTCGGCATCGCTCGCCGGGGTGACGCCGTCGTCGGTGGCGGTGCAGCCGGTGAGCAGGAGCAGGGACAGTGCGGCCGCGGGGAGCGCCGCGCGCAGACGGGCAAGGGGCACGAGGATCCTGGAGGGGAAGGGACGGGGACATGACGAAGGCCCCGCCGTGAGGCGGGGCCTTCGGATCACCACATCATCGCATGTGGGAGGCACAGGTGTTGCCGCACGTCACGACAGCATCGGTCCCCGTTCCGTCAATGACGACGGGGGTCAGCGTCGGCCGTCGATGGGGTCGCCGCCGCCGTCGAGGGCGTCGAGGACGAGGTCGCGGGCCTCGCCCGTCGCGGACCGGCGGGAGAGCAGCAGCGCGGCCAGCCAGCACAGCAGGACGATCGCCGCGCCGCCCCACGCCAGGAGGGCGAGGCTGCCCGAGAGCAGCCCCGTGCCGTCCGCGCGGCCGACGCCGATCCACACCAGACCCCACGCGAGCGCGAACGCCGGAGCCGGGCGGCCGCCGTTGTACACGGCCGTGAACGCGCCGATCAGCACGGCCACCACGAGCATCACCTTCGCCCAGAGGGACGACTGCCCCGGATCGCCGACGACGCCGGTCGAGGCCAGCCACGCGGCCAGGTTCGCCACGGCGGCGATCGAGACCCAGCCCAGATGCAGGCCCTGCACCCCGTCCAGGAGGATCCGCTCCCCCCAGCTGTGCGCGCGGACGGATTCGAGGAGCACCAGGATCCACGCCAGGCACGTCAGCAGCAGCGCGATCACCACGACGCTCAGCCCCAGCAGCCCGGCCTGCACCGTCCAGATCCACGCGGCGTTGAGCAGCACCGAGACCAGGATCCACGGTCGCAGGCGGTCGTGACGGGCGGACTGGGCCGAGGCGAGGAACTGCCACACGGCGTACGCCAGCAGCCCCGCGTAGATCACGGACCAGATGCCGAACGCGGGGGTCGCCGGGGAGACCCAGGTGGCGTCCGGGCCGAGCCAGCCGCCCGCGGCCTCGGCCACGGGGGTCAGGCCGCCGACGACGCCGGAGCCCAGGAACGCGGCCACGACCGCGAGGATCACGACCACGAGCATGGCCACCCGGCCGCCCGTCGAGGACAGCCCCGTCCCCGAGCTGGGGACGCGCGCCGCGGCGTCGGGGCCGAAGGGGCTGCGGGACGGGCCGAGGTCGGTGGCGGTGCTCATGGGTGCTCCCGTGGGGTGATCGTCGGGGGTGTGCCCCGGGCGGGGCGGGTCTCAGGGTCAGCGTAGCCGCCGGGCCCATCGCGGGCACGGGCCACCGCGGCCTAGGGTGGGGGCATGCGCACTTCCTCCCCGATAGGACTCCTGCTGGACGTGGACGCCCCCGTGGCCTCCACCGAGACCCGGACCGTGCCGGAGGGGATCATCGACGTGCTCGTCCGTCTCGCGAGGCGCGGGGTGCCGGTCGGCTTCAACACGGGCCGCTCCACGGACTTCCTCCTGCACAACCTGATCGCCCCGCTGCGCGACGCGGGCCTCCCGGACGACGCTCCCTTCCACGCGATCTGCGAGAAGGGCGCCGTGTGGTTCCCGTTCTCCGCGGTGCCCTCCGGGGACCTGCCCGACGTCACCGTGGACGGCACCGCCCCGGACTGGCTCCGCACCGACCCGGACATGGCCATCGACGCGGACACCCGTGACGCGATCTGGGCCCTCAACGATGAGCGCGCCGGGGACCTGCAGTTCACCGACCGCACCAAGCTGGCCATGGTCTCCCTCGAGAAGACGGTCGGCGCCGACCAGACGGAGTACGAGCGGGTGCGCGACGACGTCGCCGCGGGCGTCGAGGATCTGCTCGCCGAGCGCGGACTCGCCGAGGAGGTGCGCGTGGCCCCCTCGGTGATCTCGGTGGACGTCGAGCACCGCTCCTCCGGCAAGGACCTGGGCGTCGAGCGCTGCTTCGACCTGCTGGCGGAGGCGGGCACCCCGGTGCCCGAACGCTGGCTCACCGCGGGCGACTCGCGCAGCGACTACGCCATGGCCGACCGGCTGCACGAGCGCGGACTCGCCGTGGAGCACATG
Source organism: Micrococcus sp. KRD070 (assembly GCF_017168435.1). NCBI lineage: Bacteria > Bacillati > Actinomycetota > Actinomycetes > Micrococcales > Micrococcaceae > Micrococcus > Micrococcus sp. KRD070. The sequence goes on along the minus strand of NZ_JABFNH010000016.1, from coordinate 8,080 downwards.
GACGTGCGGCCCGCCGACGGCGTCCCCGAGAAGCCCTACGGCGTGGTGACGGCGGCGATCCTCGCCGAACGCGGCATCGGCGACGCCGACGACGTCCACGAGCGGGCGGGCGAGTCCCTGCTGCGCTGGGTGGAGCGCGACCTGCTGCGCTGACCAGGCCGGACGCCCCCTCTGCGGACGGCCGACCCTCCCCGGGCCTGGACCTCGACCCCTAGCGTGGAAGGCAATGCCGCGCCCCTGCCGAAACCGGCCCGGGCGCCTCCCGACCAGAGAGAGGTTCCACCGTGGCCACCGTCGCCCAGAACATCGTCGAGACCCTCCACGCCTCGGGCGTGCGCCGCATGTACGGCGTGCCCGGGGACTCCCTCAACGGGCTGACCGAGGCCCTGCGCTCCCACGGCGGCATCCAGTGGGTGCACACCCGGCACGAGGAGACCGCGGCCTTCGCGGCCTCCGCCGAGTCCCAGCTCACGGATGAGCTCGCGGTCTGCGTGGGCTCGTGCGGTCCGGGCAACCTCCACCTGATCAACGGCCTGTTCGACGCCCAGCGCTCCCGCACTCCGGTGCTCGCGATCGCCGCGCACATCCCGTCGGAGGAGATCGGCTCGGGCTACTTCCAGGAGACCCATCCGCAGGACCTGTTCCGCGAGTGCTCCGTCTACGTGGAGCACGTCTCCTCGGCGGACCAGATGCCCCGCATGCTGCGCACCGCGATGCGGGCCGCCGTCGAGCAGCGGGGCGTGGCCGTGCTCGTGATCCCGGGCGACGTGGCCCTCACCGAGCTCTCCGCGAAGCCCGAGGTGATCCGTCACACGCCGTCCCGCGTCATCCCGGCGGACTCCGTGCTGCGCGAGGCCGCCGAGGCCCTGGACTCGTCCAAGCGGATCACCATCCTGGCCGGCGCGGGTGCGGCCGGCGCCCACGACGAGGTCGTGGCCCTGGCGGAGCGCCTGCAGGCCCCGATCGTCCACGCGCTGCGCGGCAAGGACCGGATCGAGTACGACAACCCGTATGACGTCGGCTTGACCGGCCTGCTCGGCTTCGCCTCCGGCTACCACGCGCTCAAGGAGGCCGAGACTCTGCTGATCCTCGGCTCCTCCCTGCCGTACCGGCAGTTCTACCCCGAGGACGCCACGGTCATCCAGGTGGACGTGCGCGGCGAGCAGATCGGCCGACGGGTGGCCGTGGACGTGCCGCTCGTGGGCGGCGTGAAGGAGACGGCCCAGGCCCTGCTGCCGCTGCTGCGCGGGAACTCGTCGTCGGCGTTCCTGGACAAGGCGCTCAAGCACTACGCCAAGACCCGCAAGGACCTCGACCAGCTGGCCTCCCCGGGACGCGGACGCGTGCATCCGCAGTACGTGGCCCGCCTCCTCGACGAGCTGGCCGACGACGACGTGGTGTTCCTGCCCGACGTCGGCTCCCCGGTGGTCTGGGCCTCCCGGTACCTGACGATGAACGGGCGCCGCCGGATCATCGGCTCCCTGTCCCACGGCTCCATGGCCAACGCGGTCACGCAGGCGGTCGGCGCCCAGGCGGTCGACCCCACCCGCCAGGTGGTGGCGATGGCCGGCGACGGCGGGTTGGCCATGATGCTCGGCGAGCTGCTGTCGTTCGTGCAGAACGACCTGCCCGTGAAGACGCTCGTGTTCGACAACGACTCGCTGAACTTCGTGGAGCTCGAGATGATGGCCGCCGGGTTCGTCCCCTTCGGGACGGACCTGCAGAACCCGGACTTCGCGGCGATCGCGGAGGCAGCCGGCATCAAGGGCTTCCGCGCGGACCACACGACGGACCTGCCTGCGGTGATGCGCGAGTTCCTCGCCCACGACGGGCCTGCGCTGCTGGTGGTCAAGACCGAGCGTCAGGAGCTGACGATCCCGCCGAGCATCGAGTTCGAGCAGGCCAAGGGCTTCGCGCTCTACGCCATGCGCACCGTCCTCGACGGCAAGGGCACCAAGCTGCTCGACCTCGCGAAGGCGAACCTGCGCCAGCTGTTCTGACCTGCCGCGCACGACGACGGCCCGGACGCTGGCGGCGTCCGGGCCGTCGTCGTGGTGGGGCGGGGAGGGCCCAGCCCCGCCGGCCCGTCAGGCGCGGTGGGCGCCGCCCTCGGTGACGATCGGGTGCTCGGCCGTGCCGGCGACGCCCTGGGTGATCAGGCCGTCGGCGCGGTGCTCCCAGAAGTCCGCGTTGCGGATGCCGAGCGGGCGCGGGTCGAACTGCGGGTCGAGACCCTGGCGCTTCTGTGCACGGTAGTCCTTGAGGGCCTTGAGGGCCGGGCCCTGCAGCACGAGGATGCCGAGGATGTTCAGCCAGGCCATGGAGCCCACGCCGATGTCGCCGAGGCCCCAGGCCGCACCCGTGGTGGCGACGGCGCCGTAGGCCACGGACACGAGGATCAGGGCCTGCAGGAAGCGCAGCACGACGCGGCGGACCATGCCGTTGCGCAGGTTGCGCGTGAGGAACACGATGTTGACCTCGGCCATGTAGTAGTACGCCACGATCGTGGTGAAGGCGAAGAACGCCAGCGCCACGGCCACGAACGTGGGGCCGAAGCCGGAGAACATGGCGTCGAAGCCGGTCTGGACGAAGGCCGGGCCCTCGGAGGCCGTCGGCGAGACGATGCCCTCGAACAGCAGGCCGGAGCCGGACCCGTCCGAGTACACCCGGTAGGCGCCCGTGGAGATGATGATGAACGCGGTGGCCGAGCAGACGAAGAGCGTGTCGATGTACACGGCGAACGCCTGCACGAAGCCCTGCTTTGCCGGGTGCGAGACCTCGGCGGCCGCGGCGGCGTGCGGGCCCGTGCCCTGGCCGGCCTCGTTGGAGTAGACGCCGCGCTTCACGCCCCACTGGATGGCGAGGCCGAGGATCGCGCCGAACACGGCGTGCACGCCGAACGCGCTGGCGAAGATGGAGCCGAAGACCTCGGGGATCTGGTCGAAGTTCAGGAACAGCACGATCAGCGCGAGGATGATGTACAGCACGGCCATCACGGGCACCACGTAGACGGCGAACGTCGCGATGCGCTTCACGCCGCCCAGGACGATGAAGGCCAGCAGGATGACCATGGCCAGGGCCACGACCCAGGCGGGCACGGCCCACGCCTCGCCCACGGCCGCGGCCACGCCGTTGGCCTGCACGCCCGGCAGGAAGTAGCTGGTGGCGAAGACGGTGACGACGGCGAACAGGATGGCGTACACCTTGAACGCGGGGGCGGCGGCCGTGTGCTTGTAGGCCTTCTCGAAGTAGTACGCCGGGCCGCCGCGGTACTCGCCGGTGTCCGGGTCGCGCTCCTTGTAGATCTGGCCGAGCGTGGACTCGATGAAGGACGTGGCGGCGCCGAGCAGGGCCATGACCCACATCCAGAACACGGCACCGGGGCCGCCGAACGCGATGGCTGTGGCGACGCCGCCGATGTTGCCCATGCCGACGCGGCCGGCGAGCGACATCATGAGGGACTGGAGGGACGAGGTGCCGTCCGCGGAGTCCTGGCCCTCGCGGAGCTGCTTCACCATGTCCGGGATGTTCACGAACTGCAGGAACATGGTCCGGATGGTGAAGTAGAGGCCGACGATCAGGCAGAGCCAGATCAGGGCCGGGGACCAGATGACGTCGTTCACGGCGGTGATGAGATCTGCGAAGGACATGGGGTCTCCAGATCGGGGTGGGGATGGCCGGTGCGGTGCGAGCTCCGAGCGGCGGCCGCCGGCGGTCCCGGACGACTGGGGAGAAGGATACGCGCAAATGTGACCCGCGTCTCGCATCCAGCGTGGCGGATCGGGAATCCGGGCGCGCGGCCCGCGACGACAGCGGCCCCGGACATGCGAAAAGCCCCGGAACCACTGGGGTCCCGGGGCTTGCCCGCGGAGGATGGGGGATTTGAACCCCCGAGGGCTGTTAACCCAACACGCGTTCCAGGCGTGCGCCATAGGCCGCTAGGCGAATCCTCCTTGGTGCGCCCTCATGCGGCGGACCGCGCGAGGGCAGGCTCCATCATAACCAGATCGTCCTGGGCCGCGCCAATCCCCCGCGGGAGGCGAGGGCCCGGTCCGGGTCTCACCGCGGCCCGAATCGCCCCGCCCACCGCCGCCCTGGTAGAGTCGTGGGCGGCCCCTCACGTGGTGTCATCTCGCTGAACTCCCCCAGGACCGGAAGGTAGCAAGGGTAGGTGGGCTCTGGCAGGTGCGTGAGGGGTCTTCACTTTCCCCCAGGAGATCCCATGCCCGCCGGACGCTACGCCCCCTCCCCCACGGGAAGCCTGCACCTGGGCAACCTGCGCACCGCGCTCGTCGCGTGGCTCGCGGCGCGCGCCACGGACCGCGCCTTCCTGCTGCGGGTCGAGGACCTGGACCGCGTTCGCTCCGGGGCCGAGGCCGGGCAGCGGGCGGACCTGGCCGCCGTCGGGCTGGACTGGGACGCCGAGCCGGTGCGCCAGTCCGAGCGCACCGCCCTGTACGACGCCGCCGTGGCCGCCCTGCGAGCCGCGCACGGCGCGGACGCGGTCTACGAGTGCTTCTGCTCGCGCAAGGACATCGCCGAGGCGACGTCGGCCCCGCACCCGAGGCCCGACGACGGCGCCCCCGCCTCCGGCGGCACCGTGCCGCTGCGTCCGCCCGGCTTCTATCCGGGCACCTGCCGCGGCCTGACCGAGGCCGAGCGGGCCGAGCGACGGCGGGTGCGCCCCGCCGCCCTGCGGATCGACGTGGCGAAGGTCGCGGGCCTGCCGGCGGGCGAGATCCCGCGCGCCACCGCCGTGGACGTGCTGCACGGCGAGGTCACGGGCCTGGTCGACGACCTGGTGCTGCGCCGGAACGACGGGGCGTACGCGTACAACCTGGCCGTCGTCGTGGACGACCTGGCGCAGGGCGTGGACCAGGTGGTCCGCGGCGACGACCTGCTCGACTCGGCCCCGCGCCAGCGCTGGCTGGCCGAGGCGCTGTGCTCCGCGCGCGGGGAGCCGACGCCCGCGGTGGAGTACCTGCACGTGCCGCTCGTGCTGAACGCGGCGGGGCGGCGGCTGGCCAAGCGGGACGGCGCCGTGACACTCGAGGACCTCGCGGCGCAGGACCCGGCGTGGACCCCCGAGCGGGTGCGGGACCGGTTGCTGGAGTCCCTCGACCTGCCCCCGGGACCACTGGCGGCCGCCGTGCCCGCGTTCGACCCGGCCGCCCTGCCGCGCGATCCGTGGGTGTTCACCGGGCTTTGAGCGGGCCGGCGCCCTGGCCCGCCGCAGGCCCGGCCCCGGTCAGAGGACCTGGGCGGCCTGGTCGAAGTCGAGGCGGCCCTGGCGAGGCTGCTGCGCCTTCTCGTCGTCCGCGGCGGCGTGGCCCACGTTGATCACCAGGAGGGACTTCCAGGCACGGTCCGCGTGGAACTCGGCGTCCACGGCAGCGGCGTCGAACCCGGCCATGGGGCCGACCTCGAGACCGTGCGCGCGCAGGGCGACGAGCAGGTAGCCCACCTGGATGAGCGCGTTCGTGCGGCCCATCCCCTCGCGCATGCCCGGCTTGCCCTCGGCGTCCTCCGCGAAGCCCTCCCGGAACGGGGCGAGGTGGCCCATGTGGCGGTGCCAGTCGAGGTCGTAGGAGGCGATCAGCGTGAGCGGGGCGCGCTCCGTCTTCTCCCGGTTGAACTCGATCATCAGCGGAGCCAGGCGGGCGCGGGCCTCGGGGCTGTCCACGACGTCGAGCCGCAGCGGCTGGTTGTTCATGGCGGTCGGCGCCCAGCGGAGGTCCGCGTAGGCCCGCTCGATCAGCGCGAGGTCGACGGGCTCGTCCGAGAAGAGCTGCGTCGTGTGGCGGTCCGCGAAGAGGCGGTCGATCTCGGCCTGACTCAGCGGTCCCGCGTCCGGGGCCGGCTGCGTGGGGTGGATCGTGTCCTCGGCGTCGGTGTGCATGTGCGTGGTGGTCATGGGCCAGGGAACGGGCCGGTGGGTGGGCGCATTCCCCGGCTCCCTTAGCCCGTCCGCCCGCCGGATAGGCTTTCGAGGGTGAGCACCGCCCTGTACCGCCGCTACCGCCCGGACCGTTTCGAGGACGTGATCGGGCAGGACCATGTCACGGTCCCGCTGCGCACCGCACTGGCGAAGGACCGCGTGAACCACGCCTACCTCTTCTCCGGCCCGCGCGGCTGCGGCAAGACCACGTCCGCCCGCATCCTCGCGCGCTGCCTGAACTGCGCCCAGGGCCCCACGCCCACGCCGTGCGGCGAGTGCGACTCGTGCCGGGACCTGGCCACCGGCGGGCCGGGCTCGCTGGACGTGCTGGAGATCGACGCGGCCTCGCACGGCGGTGTGGAGGACGCCCGCGGCCTGCGCGAGCGGGCCACGTTCGCCCCGGTCCGGGACCGCTACAAGATCCTCATCATCGACGAGGCGCACATGGTCACCGCGGCGGGCTTCAACGCGCTGCTCAAGATCGTGGAGGAGCCGCCGGAGCACCTGAAGTTCATCTTCGCCACCACGGAGCCGGAGAAGGTCATCGGGACCATCCGCTCCCGCACCCATCACTACCCGTTCCGGCTCGTGCCGCCGGAGCCGCTCATCGCCTACCTCGTGCAGCTGTGCGCGGAGGAGGGCGTGTCCGTGGAGAAGGGCGTGCTGCCGCTCGTGGTGCGCGCCGGCACGGGCTCGGTGCGTGACACGCTCTCCGTGCTGGACCAGCTGATCGCGGGTGCCCAGGAGGGCCAGGTCTCCTACGAGCTCGCGGTGAGCCTGCTCGGCTTCACCCCGGAAGCCCTGCTGGACGACGTGATCGACGCCGTCGCCGCGGACGACACCCCCACCGTGTTCCGCGTGGTGGACCGCGTGGTGCAGTCCGGCCAGGACCCGCGCCGCTTCGTCGAGGACCTGCTGGACCGCTTCCGCGACCTCGTGATCGCCCGTGCCCTGCCGGAGGAGGCCGGGGCGATCCTGCACGGCATGCCGGAGGACCAGGTGCGGCGTCTCTCGGCGCAGGCCGCGCAGCTCTCCCGCGCGGAGCTCTCCCGCCTCGCGGACATCACCAACCTCGCCCTGACGGACATGGTGGGGGCCACCAGTCCCCGCCTGCACCTCGAGCTGCTCATGGCGCGCCTGCTGCTGCCCGCCTCGGACGAGACGCACCGCGGCCTGGCCGCCCGCCTCGAGGCCCTCGAACGGCGCCTCGAGCTCGGTGGCGCCGCGCCCGTCGAGGACGGCGCCCCGGAGGGCACGACGACGCCGGCCCGGTCCGGCACGCCCGCCCCGGACGGCGGCGGATCGGCCGAGAACGCGGAGGGCTCCGGCCCTCTGACCGGTGCCGCGCTCGCCCGGGCCGCCATGCGGCGGCCGGAGGAGCCCGCGCCGACGGCGCCCACCGCCCCGCCGGAGCGCTGGACGCCGCCTGCCCCGCAGCCCGTGGCAGAGGCGCCGGAGGGGGACGCGGCCGCCGGGGCCACGGGGTCCGAACGTCCGCAGCAGCCGCCACAGCCCGGGCGGCCCGAACCGGCGGAGGTCGGGGCCCGCTCCGAGGACGCGCGCCGCCCGGAGGCCGGGAGCCGCCCCGAGCCTGAGGGCCGCCCCGAGCCCGAGGGCCGGCCCCAGGCCCAGGACCGCACCGGTGCCGCGCCGGCCCCCGCCCACGGGCCGGAGGAGACGGCCGCGCCGTCGAGCCCCACGCCCGCCCCGGCGGCGAGCCAAGTGGAGATGATCCGCCGGGCCTGGCCGGACATCCTCGCGGCCCTCGAGGACGCCTCACGCCTGGTGTGGATGCTGGTGAAGGACAACGCGAGCGTCGCGGGCTACGACGGCTCGTTGCTGACGATCGGCTTCCAGCAGGACGGGCCCCGCCAGTCGCTGCTCGGCCGGGGCGGCGACCGCGTGCTCGGCGAGGCCGTCCACCAGGTGCTCGGGATCCGCCCGCGGCTCGACCTGATCCTCGGTGGGGACGCGCCGACCGGGGACACCCGCGGACAGTCCGGCGCTCGCCCGGCCGGCCCGGCGCGGACGGACCGGCCTGAGCGCCCGGCCCCGCCGCAGGGACGGCCCGACCGACCGGCGGCGCAGCCGAACCGGCCCGCTCCGGCGCCGGGGCCGGCCCCGCGCGAGCCGGAGTCCTCC
>NZ_JABFNH010000015.1:38867-45646 GCF_017168435.1 Micrococcus sp. KRD070 | reverse complement strand
GCAGGGCGGTCGCCCGCCCGGACGCCCCTTCCCCGCGGGCGACCGCCCTGCTGTTCGCGCTCGCGGTGGCCGCCGGCTCCGTGATGCCGCTGCAGGGCCGCATCAACTCCCGCCTCGCCCACCTGACGGGCGACCCCGTCCTCGCCGCGCTGTGCTCCTTCGCGGCGGGCCTGGTCGTCATGGTGCTCGTGAGCGTGCTGACGCCGCGGGGCCGCCGGGGCCTGGCCCGCATCCGCCCGGCCCTGGCCGCGGGGTCCGTGCGCCCGTGGTACGCGGTGGCGGGCGTGATCGGCGGGCTCCTGGTGCTCACCCAATCCGCGACGATCGGTCCCCTCGGCGTGGCTGTGTTCACGGTCGCCGTGGTCACCGGGCAGGTGGTCGGCGGGATGGTCGTGGACCGGCTCGGGCTCAGCCCCGCCGGGGTGCAGCGCCTGACGCCGCGGCGCCTCACGGGGGCGGCGCTCGCCCTGGCCGCGGTCGCCCTCGTGGTGTGGCCCAAGCTCGGCGAGGCCGGTGGCGGGCCCGGCTGGGCGCTGCTGGCCCTGTTGCCCCTGTTGGCCGGCCTGGCCACCGCCGGGCAGCAGGTGTTCAACGCCCGTCAGACCACGGCCTACGGCACCGCCATCCCGGCGACCCTGGTCAACTTCACCGCCGGTGTCCTCTTCCTCGGGATCGTGTGGGGCGGGATCACCCTGGCCTCCGGCCACGGCATGCCCGCGCTGCCGCACGACTGGCGGCTCTACCTCGGCGGCCCGCTGGGGTGCGTGTTCATCGGGGTGGGCGCCATGGTCGTCCCGCGCCTGGGTGTCTTCGCCGCCACTCTCGGCCTGGTCTCGGGCAACCTCCTGGGCTCTCTCGTGGTGGACCTGGTGGCCCCCACCGACGGATCCGTGGTCACCATGACGACGGTGCTGGGGACCTTGGGCGCCCTCGCCGCCGTCACGCTCGCGTCCTGGCCGGCGCGGCGCCGATAGCGCCGCCCGCGGCGGCAGGCCGCCGTCACCGCCCGGGACTCAGGCGCGGGCCACGGTCCCCTGCCGCCCGTGCCGGCGTCCGTGCATCACGAAGTAGTACCCGGCGGCGATCACCAGCACACCGGCCAGGGCCGCGTACATGGCGCCGTAGCCGGCCGAGGCCACGAGCCCGCCGAGGAGCACGGGGCCCAGGCCCAGCCCCACGTCCGCGAACAGCATGAGGGTGGAGATGCCGGCGCCGAGCTGGTGGGAGGGCACCGCGTTCACGGCGATCGCCTGGGCCGCGGGCATGAGCGTGCCGTAGCCGAGGCCGCTCAGCGCCCCGGCCAGCACCACGTGCCCGTCGCGCGTGGCGAAGGCCAGCACCAGGAGCGCGGCCGTGAAGCAGAGGAGCGCCGGGTAGACGACGGCGTCGTCCCCCCGGCGGTCCTGCAGGGTGCCCAGGGTGAGGCGCATGACGAGCATCGCCGCGGCGTAGGCCAGGAAGAAGAGGCCGGCGCCGGCTGTGAGCCCGCGCTCCACCGAGTAGGCGTTCAGGTAGGTGAGGATCCCGGCATAGCTCAGGCCCACCAGCAGCATGAAGCCGCTGATCGGCAGCACCGCCGGGTGCAGCACGGAGCGCAGGCGGAAGCCCACCGCGGGGGCGGGGTGCTCCAGGGGGGCCTCGCCGGCGGCGCGCTCGCCGTCGACGCCCGCCGCGGCGGGCGCCTCGCGCACCAGCAGGCCCAGCACGAGGCTGACCACCGTGATCCCCAGAGTCGCCCGGAACAGCCACGCGTAGCCGATGGAGCCGGCGAGGAACAGCCCCAGGGCGGGTCCGATCGCGGTGGCCAGGGTGGTGCCCAGCGCGAGGTGGCCGGTGGCCTCCGCGCGTCGCCCGTCGGGGATGGCCGCCTGGGCCAGGGCCATGACGGCGGTGCTGGCGAAGGCGTAGCTGGCGCCGTGGAGCATGCGCACCGCCACCAGGGCCGGCAACGAGGAGGCGACGAGGTAGAGCGTGCAGGACAGCGCGACGGCGACCAGGGCCACCACCAGGACGCGGCGCTTGCCGAAGCGGTCCACCACGTGGCCGGTGACCACGCGGCTGAGGGTGGCGCCGATGACGAAGGCGCTCGAGGCCAGCCCCGCCCCGGCGTCCGAGGCGGCGAACTGCCGGACCGCGTACACGGCCATGGTGGTGACGAGGGCGTAGAACGCGAGGAACTGGAGGAAGGAGACCACCCAGGCGAGGACGAAGGTGGGGGAGGCGATGCGTTCCTGCTCGGCGATTTGCATGATGCAAAAGGTAGCATCGTTTGCATGATGCAATCATCTGAGGGGGCGTGGGTCGACCCGGTCCGCGGGATCATGTACGAGCACATGCTCCTGCTGCGGGTGGCCACGCAGGGGGTGGCCCCCTATGGCCGGTCGAGCGCGCTGGAGCGCAGCGCCACCGTGCTGCTCGCCCGCCTGGAGGCGGGCGGGGCCATGAGCGTCGCCGAGCTGGCCGAGGCCTTCGACCTCGACGTCTCCACCGTCCACCGGCAGGTGGCCGCCGCCATGAAGGCCGGCCTCGTCGAGCGGGTGGCGGACCCCGACGGCGGCTCCGCCCGGCTGCACCGCCCCACGGAGGAGGGGCGCGCCCGCCTCGCCGCGGAGCTGAGCTCCCGCGCGGACAACGTGGCGCAGATCGTCGCCTCCTGGCCCGCCGAAGACGTCGTCGAGTTCAGCAGGCTCCTGCGGCGTTTCAACGAGGGGGCGGAGGAGCGCCGGGGCCACCCGTGGCCCCGGCCGCATACGGGCCCCGGTGCGGAGGACCCCCGGCCCTGAGCGCCGCGCCCGCCCTCAGGCGCGACGGATGCGGGCGGCCAGCGCGGCCGATTCCGCCGGGTCCAGCACGGCCGCCGGATGCGGCCCCGCCGCGGCGAGGCGCTCCGTGCAGCCGGCCTCTCCCAGCGGCGCCCCCGCGGCCAGCACGACGTTGCCCCAGTCCAGGCGCTCCAGCATCCCCTGGTCCGCGAGCGTCCACGGGCCGGGCACCCCGGCCTCGGCGGCCGCCTTCTCGAGGGCGCCCAGCTCGGCGCCCAGGAAGCGCAGGCCGGCGTCGTCGCCGATGTTCACCAGCAGCACCCCGCCCGCCGTCAGCAGCTCGAGCAGCTCCCCGTAGAACACGGCGCCGCGCAGGTGCTCGGCGCCCTCCTCGCCGGTGCCGATGTCCAGCACGACGGCGTCGAACCGCTCCCCGTCCATCGCGAGGTCGACGGCGGCCAGGCGCGCGTCCGCGACCACGGAGACGAGGTCCGTGCCCGCCGGCAGGGGCAGCTCGGCGAGCACGAAGGACACGAGCTCCCGGTCCAGGTCGACCACCGTCTGCTCCGAGCCGGGTCGGGTCGCCTGGAGGTAGCGCGGCAGGGTCAGCGCGCCCGCGCCGAGGTGCAGGACCCGCACCGGCGCGCCCGCCGGAGCGACGCCGTCGAGCACGTGGGCCATGCGGCGCAGGTACTCGTAGCGGATGCGAGCGGGGTCGGCCAGGTCCACGTGGGACTGGACAGCCCCGCCGATCTCCAGGACGAACCCGCCGAACTCGTCGGGGGCGATGCGGGCGTCCACGCCCGACGTGGACAGGTGGACGGTGCGGCCGGAGGGGGAGGGCTGGGCGGGCTGGGCGGGCATGCCCCCCAGCATCCCACCCCTCAGTACGCTGGACGGATGAGTCAGAACGTCCTCACCGTCGACGGCGCCGACTGGTGCCGCGACTGCCTGCGCACCCGGCGCCAGAAGGACATCCCCGTGGTCGTGTTCCCCGACGGCGACCACCAGGTGGAGCCGACCAACGAGGAGACCGCGGCCAAGCTCACCGCGCTGGGCCTGATCTGAGATCGGGGGCCGCTCCCCGAGCGAGCCCCGCCGACCCTCTCGGCGGGTGCGCATCGGGGTCTACGCTCTCCCCATGGAGCACATCGACGAGACCGCCCTGCCCGCCCCCGAGGACCGCGTCGTGTCCGCGACCCACCACGTCGACGCCCCGGCCGGCGTCGTCTTCGAGCTGATCGCGGACCCCTCCCGCCAGCCCGAGTGGGACGGCAACGACAACCTGGCCGAGGCCGCCCCCGGGCAGCGGGTGACCGCCGTCGGGGACGTGTTCGTGATGACCCTGCAGAAGGGCGTGGACCGCGCGAACCACGTGGTCGAGTTCGAGGAGGGCCGCCGCATCGCCTGGAAGCCCTCCGAGGTCGGCGGGGAGCCGTTCGGCCAGCTGTGGCGGTGGGAGGTCGAGGGCGACGACGAGGGCGGCTGCCGCGTCACCCACACCTACGACTGGACCGCCCTGACCGACCCGAAGCGCATCCAGAAGGCGCTGCGGACCGGAGAAGAGCAGCTCCGCGCGTCGATCGACCGGCTCGCGGACCTCGCCGAGCGTCAGGACTGAGGGCAGGCGACGCCCGCCGCCGTCACGCCGCCCCGCGCCGCCGTCAGCGGTTGAGTCGCTCGCCGGTGTCGGCGTGGAACAGGTGCACGCGCTCCGGGTCCGGGACCACGTGCACCACGGACCCCTTCTCCGGCGCCGTGTAGCCCACCGTCCGCAGGGTGATGAGCCGCTCCTCGCCGCCGATCGTCGCGTGACCGTACACGTACGCGTCCGCGCCGAGCTCCTCCACGGTGTCCACCTCCACGGGCAGGCCGGCGGCGTCGTCGCTGATCACCAGGTTCTCGGGGCGCACGCCGAGGTCCACCGTCGTGCCGGCGTCGGCCAGATCCTCCCGCGGCACGGGGATGACCGTCTCGCCCCAGTGCACGCCCTCGTGCGTGGCGGGCATGCGGAAGATGTTCATGGCGGGGGAGCCGATGAACCCGGCGACGAACACGTTCATCGGGCGCTCGTAGAGGTTGCGCGGCGTGTCCACCTGCTGGAGGCGGCCCTCCTTGAGGACCGCCACCCGGTCGCCCATGGTCATGGCCTCGGTCTGGTCATGGGTCACGTACACGGTGGTGGTGCCCAGGCGACGGGTCAGGTTGGCGATCTGGGCGCGGGTCTGCACGCGCAGCTTTGCGTCCAGGTTGGAGAGCGGCTCGTCCATGAGGAACACCTGCGGGTCGCGCACGATCGCCCGGCCCATGGCCACGCGCTGACGCTGGCCCCCGGAGAGGGCCTTCGGCTTGCGGTCCAGGTACTCGGTCAGGTCCAGCAGCTTTGCGGCGTCCTCGACGCGGCGGCGCCGCTCGTCCGCGGGGACGCCGGCGATCTTCAGGGCGAAGCCCATGTTGTCCGCCACGGTCATGTGCGGGTACAGGGCGTAGTTCTGGAACACCATCGCGATGTCCCGGTCCTTGGGGTCCACGTCGGTGACGTCCCGGTCGCCGATCAGGATGCTGCCGTGGGAGAGCTCCTCGAGGCCGGCGAGCATGCGCAGGGAGGTGGACTTGCCGCAGCCGGAGGGGCCCACGAGCACGAGGAACTCGCCGTCGGCGATCTCCAGGTCGAGGGAGTCGACGGCGGGGCGGGGGGAGCCGGGGTACTGGCGGCTGGCGGAGCGGAAGGTCACGGAGGCCATGGTGGGGTTCCTTTCACGGGCAGGTACGTGCCCCTGGGGACGGGAGGCGGGGGATGGTCGGGGAGGCCCGGGTCTCGGCCGGGTGTCAGGTTCAGAGGTCGAGGCTCAGCGGGCCGGCGGCGGCGCTCACGCAGGTCTGGATCAGCTCGCCGGGCTCGCCGTGGACTTCGCCGGAGCGCAGGTCGGTGACCTGGCCGGAGCGCAGGGGGGTCAGGCAGGCGTGGCAGATGCCCATGCGGCAGCCGGACGGGGCGGCGACGCCGGCCTCCTCGGCCACGATCAGCAGCGGCACGTCACCGGGAGCGTCGGCCTCGGCGTCGGCGTGCTCGAACACCACGCGGCCGCCCGCGCCGGCCACGCCCGCCGCGAAGTCCGCACGGAAGCGCTCGATGCGCAGGTCCTCGCCGGCCTCGCGCCGCCAGAGGTCCTCGGCGTCGTCGAGGAACTCGGCGGGGCCGCACGCGTAGGCGGCCCGGTCGCGCCAGTCGGGGCAGAGGCCCTCGAGCTGTGCGGGGGAGGAGAGGTCGAGGCGGCCCGTCTCCGCGGTGTGGTGGTGCACCACGCGCAGGCCCGGGAACTGGTCGGCCAGCTCGGCCAGCTCCTCGCGGAACAGGGCGTCCTCGGGGGTGCGGGAGGAGTGGATGAGCACGACGTCGGCATCCCGGCGCGTCGGCACGAGCGTGCGGATCATGGACATCACCGGGGTCAGGCCCGAGCCGGCGGTGAGCATGAGCAGTGGGCGCGGCTCGTCCGGCAGGGTGAAGTCGCCCTCGGGGATGTCGAGGAAGAGGACGTCGCCGGGCTTCGTGTGGCGCACGAGCGTGCCGGAGACGAGGCCGATGTCGGACACCGTGATCTCCGGGTCCGCGCCCGCGGGGGCGGAGAGTGAGTAGGAGCGCCACTGCCGCACCCCGTCCACGTCGACGCCGATGCGTGCCCACTGGCCGGCGTCGTGGGCCCGCCAGCCCGGGCCCGGGCGGAAGGCGATGGTGGCGGTGCCGGGCGTCTCGCGCGTCACGGAGGTGACCACGCCGCGCAGCTGCCGCGAGGAGTGCACGGGGTCGAGCAGGCTGAGGACGTCCTGCGGGGCGAGCGGGTGCAGGAGCGTCGACGCCAGACGGGAGAACAGAGACGGGCCGACCATGGCTCCAGTCTATGGCTCGGCATGCCGCAGTTCTTCGTCTTCAGCGTACGATCTGGGCCATCACTTCATCGCGAGGAGACAAGATTGAGTGTGACGCAGACCACCCCCGCCCCCGACCTGTCTCTTATA
>NZ_JABFNH010000015.1:20592-38767 GCF_017168435.1 Micrococcus sp. KRD070 | reverse complement strand
GCGCCCGCCCTGGCAGTCCCTCCCCGACGACCTCGCGGAGCGCCTGGCCCCGGCGATCCCCGGGATCATGGAGCGCATCATCGAGACGGTCCCGGACCAGATCCCCGCCTACGCGGCGGCGCGCGACGGCCACTACGGCAAGAACCTCACCGCCGGCGTGACCACCGCCCTCGAGCAGCTGATGAGCCTGCCCGGCACCACCCGCCCGGCCCTGAACAGCGAGTCCCGCGTCCTCATGGCCCGCCTGGGGGCCGGCGAGTTCCGCGAGGGGCGCTCCATGGACGCCCTGCTCGGCGCGTACCGCACCTCCGCGCGGATCGTGTTCCGCGAGCTCTCCGCCGAGTGCGCGCGCCTGGGCCTGGAGATGTCCGTGGTGATCGAGCTGGGCGAGTCCATCTGGGCGTACATCGACGAGCTCTCCTCCGTCAGCGCCCAGGCGTACGCGGAGGCGCAGTCCGCCCAGGCGGGCGTGCTCGAGCTGCACCGCGCCGCCCTCGCCACCGCCCTGGTCCGGGGCGGGACCGAGGAGAAGGAGGTGCAACGGCTGGCCGCGCTCGCGGACTGGCGGCTGCCGCGCCGGCTGGCGGTGGTGGTGCTGCCCGCGGACGCCGGCGTCGCCGTCCGGGAGAGGCTGGGCCGGGCCGGGCTCGTGGTGGAGCGGGACTCGGAGGTGGTCGCCGTGATCGACGCGACGCCCTCCCAGGGCCGCCGCGAGCGCATGCTGCGCCTGCTGGCGGGGACGGCCGCCGTCGTCGGGCCGGCCGTGGACTGGCCGCTCGTGCCCCACTCCTACCGGGTGGCCCGCACGCTGGCCGTCCAGGAGGCGGCGGGCCGGACGGCGGAGCCCGCGCAGGGGGAGGACGACGACGGCGCCCCGTCCCCGATCCTCGCCGCGGACCACCTGGCGCGCGTGGTGCTGGGGGCCGAGCCGCGCGTCGTGACGCAGCTGGCCGAACGCGTGCTGGCGCCCCTGGACGAGGTGAGCGAGGCGAAGCGGGCGGTGCTGGAGGAGACCCTGCTCGCCTGGCTCACGCACTGGGGCCAGCGGGCGCCGATCGCCGCGGAGCTCGGCGTGCACCCCCAGACCGTGGGGTACCGGGTGGGCCGGCTGCGCGAGCTGTTCGGGGAGGCCCTCGAGGACCCCGACGCGCGGTTCGACCTGGAGATCGTGCTGCGGGCTGGACGAACGGGATGGGGATCTCACCGTCGATGGCGAGGAAGAACAGGCCCTTGACCGGCTGGTCCCAGCGGTCCTCGAGGTAGCCGAGCAGGCGCTTCCAGCGTGGCCGCTCGTCGGGCTGGGGGTGCCGTCTGACGGGGGCCTTCACTAGCGTGGGTGGACCACGCATCCCGACGAGGGACCCCGACGAGAGAAGAGGGACAGTGCCATGACGAACGCCCCGAACCGCGACGAGCTCCCCCTGCCGGACTACGACCACATCCCCAACGGCACGCTGTCGACCCGGATCACCGGCCTCGACGAGTCGCAGGTGGAGCAGCTGCTCGCCTACGAGCGCGCCCACGGCGACCGCCTGCCCGTGGTGCAGGTCCTCGAGACGCGGCTCGAGGCGCTGCGCTCCGGCGCCCAGCCCTCCGGCGATCAGGTGCCGGACACCCCGGAGGTCGGCGGCTCCCGCACCGGCTCGCCCGTGACCCCGGAGACGAGCGGCCCGCCCGTGGAGCCCCTGAGCCGCGGCATCCCGGCCGACCCGCAGCACCCCGGCAACCGCTGAGCCGGCCGGGCGTCGCCTGACAGGGCGGCCCCCCGCGGAACGCGGCCACGACGCCCCGTCTCCTTCCTGTGAGAGGCGACGCGTCGTGGCCGCCTCGCGTTCCGGGCGATCCCGCGGTCCGGCCACGGAGCGCCTGCGAGGGTCCCCGTAGCGTGTTTGTGAGCTGGGTTATATTTCGACACAGCTGCGGCGGGCCTTCGGGCGCTGACGTGCGAGGCTGCCGGATTCCCGGCTGTCCGGCTCCTACTCACGGATGGGTGAAACGGCATGACTGAATTCGAGGACAAGCTTGCGCAAGTGGCTCGGCGAGCCCGCGACTACGCAAGCTCCCTGGACACGGAAGAGGCGACGAAGAACGCGCTCGTCATGCCATTCATCTCGCAGGTGTTGGGCTACGACGTGTTCGATCCCCAGGAGGTCGTCCCGGAGTTCGTCGCAGATCTGGGCCTGAAGAAGGGGGAGAAGATCGACTACGCCATCATGCGGGAGGGGAAGGTCAACATCCTCGTGGAGGCCAAGAAGGTCGGCTCGGAGCTGTCCCTGGCGCACGCGAGCCAGCTGGTGCGCTACTTCCACACCAGTGAAGCGCGGATCGGCGTGCTCACCAACGGGCGGGTGTGGAACTTCTACACGGACCTCGACAAGGCCAACATCCTCGACGAGCGTCCGTTCCTCGTCCTCGATCTTCTGGACATCGACCCGGTCACCGTGCCGAAGCTCGAGCAGCTGGCGAAGGGATCCTTCGATCTCGACTCGGTCATCGCCGCAGCCGAGGAGCTGAAGTACGTATCGGCCATCAAGCGCGAGATTTCTGCCGAGATGGCTGCGCCGAGCGATGAGTTGGTGAAGGTCCTCGCCAAGCGCGTGTACTCCGGGTACATGAACGCCAAGGCGGTGGAGACCTTCACCCGGCTCACCGAGGAGGCTGCGCGCCAGTACATCAACGATCGCGTCAACGCGCGGCTGAAGACTGCCCTGGGCGACCAGGTCGCTCCGGTACTGGCGGCTCCCGCTGAGCCCGTGGCCACCGGCGATCAGACGGTCCTGTCCGACGAGGAGAACGGTCAGGAGGGCCAGCTCAAGCCGGGCGTGGTGACGACCGAAGAGGAGATCGAGGGTTTCCGCATCATCAAGGCGATTCTCGCCGGAATCGTGCCGATGAACCGCGTCTACATGCGCGACGCAGCCTCGTACTGCAGCGTCATCCTGGACGACAACAATCGGAAGCCGATCGCGCGCCTTCACTTCGACGGGAAGGTGAAATATCTGGTGCTGTTCGATGCGGACAAGAACAGGACGCGGGCCGACCTCGAGAACTTGGAGGACATCTACGAATCCGCCGAGGCACTGCGGAGCGTCGTCAGCTCCTACGTCGGGGCCTGAGCGGACTCTGACCCGCCTACTGACCGGATCCGGCCCGCGGGCGGGCAGGACTGTGCCCCGCCGCCGTCGATGCGCCACCCTGGTGCGCACGCCCCGGTGGGACAGACCCGCCGGGCGCCGACCCGAGAGGACGTCATGACCCATCACGAGCGCGACGACCGCCAGGCCCTGGCCGCCGGCGAGACCTACCTGATCCACGTGCTGGAGACCTCCGACCCGCCCGGCAACCCGGACCACTACCGGATCACGGACGCGGTCGAGGCCCACCACGCGTCCACCGGCTCCTACGACGTCGAGGCCGGCGGCCTGGACGCCGCCCGCGAGCTGCTCGCCCGCCACGCCAAGTGAGCGACCGGGGCTGAGACGTCCGGCCGGGCCGCGCCTCACGCGCCCGGCCGGAGCCTCATCCCCAGCACGGTGCGCGCCTCGAGCCCCAGAGCCGCGCGGGCCTCGGGCGCGCCGGTGCGGTCCTCGCCCACCACGGTCATCCCGATCCGCTCGGCCACCCGGCGCGAGGCCGTGTTCTCCGGGTGGATGATCGCCACGAGCTCGTGGTGCCCCAGCACGTCCCGGGCGTGGTCCCGGCAGGCGGCGGCCGCTTCGGTGGCGTAGCCGCGCCCCCACAGGTCGGCCCGCACGTGGTAGCCGACCTCCAGGCGAGGCTCCCCGTTGACCTCCTGCCACGTCAGGCCGCAGTCGCCCACGAAGCCGGGCCCGCCGTCGTCGTGGGTCTCGATGATCCACAGCCCGTGCCCGTCCTGCGCGTACCGGCGCCGGTTGCCCGCGATCCACGCCGCCGCCTCCGCGCGCGTGCGCGGGGCGGGGTAGAAGCGCATCACCACGGGATCGGCGAGGAGGCCGGCCAGGTGGTCGAGGTCGGCGTCGGCCATCTCGCGGAAGCGCAGACGGGCGGTGGGGGCGGGCGGCATGCGCCCAGGCTAGCGGCGGGCGGATGCGCCCCGCCTCTTGTCTGCGCGGGGCCGGGCTGGTCGACTGTGCCCATGCCGCATTCCCTCTCCCTGCGCCCGTTGCGGGTGGATGACGCCGAGGCCATGGCCGCGGTCCTCGCCGACCCGGACCTGTACACGTACACCGGCGGGACGCCGCCGGGCGAGGAGGAGCTGCGGCAGCGGTACGCGATCCTCGCGCGCGGTCGCTCCGAGGACGGCGCGGAGGACTGGGCCAACTGGATCGTGGTGCTGGAGCCGGAGGGCCGGCCGGTCGGCTACGTCCAGGCCACCATCCCCGTGGACGGGGGACCCACGCAGATCGCCTGGCTGATCGGCACGCCGTGGCAGGGCCGCGGGCTGGCGAAGGAGGCCGCCGGCCTCCTCAAGGGCGAGCTGCGGGACCGGGGGGTGCGGCGCCTCGTGGCGGATGTCCACCCCGAGCACACGGCCTCCCAGCGGGTCGCCCAGGCGATCGGCCTGGCGCCGACGGACGAGGTCGTGGACGGGGAGGTCCGCTGGGCCGGGTCCGTGGACGACGGCGGCGGCCCGGTCACCGGCTGAGGCCGCGGCGCCGCTCCGGGTAGGAGCCGCCGAGCTCCACGCCCCGCTCGGCCAGGTAGGCCTCCGGGTCCACCGGCTCGCCGTCCACGCGCAGCTCCAGGTGCAGGTGCACGCCGGTGGCGGCGCCGGTCTGCCCGACGCCGGCCAGGTGGTCCCCGGCGGAGACGCGCTGGCCCGCGTCCACCACGGTGGAGTCCGGGGCGGCGTGCAGGTAGCGCCACACGTGGCCGTCCCCGGCGTCCACGGCGAGCAGGTTGCCGCCCGCGTCCCCGCCGGCCTCCACGAATAGGACTCGGCCGTCGGACACCGAGTGGAAGGGCGTGCCCTCCGGCACCCCGCCGAGGTCCACGCCGTCGTGGCGGGTCAGGGCCTCCTCGGACACCCCCGAGGGCACCACGCCCTCGCCGAACGGGTTGGGGCGGGGCCCGAAGCGGGAGGTCACGCGGCCCTGCACGGGCTCGGCGTACCCCTGCGTGTTCACCGTGGGCGGGGCGGGGGTGAAGCCGCCGTTCCAGCGCCGCCGCTCGGCGCCCGCGCCGGCGTCGTCCCGGCCGGCCGGACCGAACGCGAGGACCAGCGCCAGGACGGTCGCGATCAGGGCCAGCGCCCCCACTGCGGCCAGCACGCCCCCGGCCACACCGCTGCCCGGGGAGCCGGCGCCGGGGGTCGGGGTGGTCATCCCCTCAGTCTGTCATGCAGGGTCGGGACGGCCCCGGCCTTCGCCCACGGCATCCCGGCCCGCCACCAGCTCCCGCCCGCGCTCGTAGTCCTCGTCCGCGTTGTAGGTCAGCACGCCCACCACGCGGTCCTGCGCGTCCATGTACCAGAGAGTGAACCCGCCGGTGCGCTCCACCATGCGGGCCTGCTCGTGGCCGTCGCCCCACGCGGCGTGCTTGAGCGTGTGCTCGCCGATGGTGCTCCAGAACCCGGGCACGGCCTCCCACCGCCGCAGGGACTCCGGGTCCGCCGTCGCCGCGTGGGCCAGCACGGAGGCCTGGCCGGCGCCGCCCGGCACGCCGACCTCGGTGCGGGCCGCGTTGTGCCCGGCGACCTCGCCCATGCCGAGGGCGTCGCCCCAGTGCTCCACGGGGATCGGCCGGCCGGCCACGGCGTGGTGGGCGCGGGCCACGTCCCCGGCCACCCACACGCCCGGCGCCGCCGCCAGGTGCTCGTCCGCCACGATCCGCCCCTCGTGCATGGTCAGCTCGGAGTCCTCGAGCCACCCGCCCCCCGGCTCGACCCCCACCGCGGCGAGGATCAGGTCCGGGGCGAGCGTGGCGCCGTCGTCGAGGTGGACGGTGCGCGGGGCGCGCACCTGCCCCACCCGCACGCCGGTGCGCAGCTCGACGCCGGCGCCGATCAGCCACTGCGCGATCCGATCGCCCGCCTCGCGGCCGAGCCGCTTCTGCTGCGGCACCTCGTCCGGGGTGACCAGCGTGGTGGCCACCCCGCGCAGGGCCAGGGAGGCGGCCGCCTCGCAGCCGATGAACCCCGAGCCGATCACGACGGCGGAGCGCGCGTGCCCGGCGGAGGCCACCAGGCGGCGGGCGTGGTCGAGAGAGCGCAGCAGGTGCACCTCGGCGTCGTCGTCCGCGACGGGCAGGGGCTTCGGGTGCGCGCCGAGGGCGAGGATCAGGCGCTCGAAGCGGACCGGCTCCTCGCCGACCCGCAGCGTCCGGGCACCCAGGTCCGCGTGGGTGACGGTCACGCCCCGGCGCAGCTCGACGGCGTCCGGCAGGTCCTCCAGCACCGTCGGCTCCGGTTCGGCGGTGCCGCGCAGGAGCTCCTTGGACAGCGGCGGACGCTCGTACGGGTGGTCCACGTCCGAGGTGAGCATGAGGACGGGGCCGGGTCCCCCGGCGTCGACGTAGGCGCGGGCGGCGCTGACGCCGGCGGGGCCGCTGCCCACGATCACGAGCGGGAACGGGGTGGAGCTGTGCTGGGCCATGCGGCCAGCATGCGCACCCGTCACGGGCGGAAGCCAGGGCCGACGGACACCCCGGCTCCGGCATACTGCCCGCATGGACCCCTCCCTGGTGTGGCTGCCGGCCGTCGTCGCGCTGGCCGCGATCACCGTGGGCGGCACGCTCCAGCGGGTGAGCGGCATGGGCGTCGGCATGATCGCCGCACCCACGCTGTCCCTGCTCCTGGGCCCGGTGGCGGGGGTGACGCTGTCCAACGTGGCCGCCTCGGTGTCCGCGGTGCTGCTGTTCGCGGTGCTCCACAGGCACGTGGACTGGCCGCGCTTCGTCCGCCTCGCACCCCTGCTCGTGGCCGGCTCGTTCGCGGGGGCGTGGGCCGTGCGGGTCCTGGACGCCCACGCCCTCGAGATCCTCCTGGGGTCCTCCGTGCTGGTGGCCGTGGCCGCCGTCCTGGGCCTGCAGCAGCGCTTCACCGCCCAGGGGAACGGGGCCGTGTTCGCCTCCGGCGCCGTGGCCGGGTTCATGAACACCACCGCGGGCATCGCCGGGCCGGCGCTCGCGGTCTACGCGGTGGCGAGCCGGTGGGACCAGCGCTCGTGGGCGGCCACCCTCCAGCCCGTGTTCCTGCTGGCCAATCTCACCTCGCTGGTCACCAAGTCGCTGTTCGGCGCGGCCGTGCCCGCGGGGCTGCACGTGCCGTGGCCGGTGTGGGTCGCCGTGGTGGTGGGCGGCCCGCTGGGTGTCCTGCCCGGTTCGGTGGTGGCCCGCCGGGTGGACCCCGCGAAGGCGCGCGTCCTCGCGATCTGCCTGGCCGGCGTCGGGGGCACGCTGGCGCTGGTGCGCGGTGTGGCCGGCACCCTGGGCTGAGGCGGGGCCGGCGCGCAGGCGTCAGGGCAGGAGGGAGCGCACGGCCGCGGCCAGCGTGTCCCGCACGTCGTCCACCGTCAGGTCCTCCGGGGCCAGGTGCCGCTCGACCGACAGCGTGTGCACGAGCATCAGGAGCATGGCCGCAGTGTGCGTGACCTGCTCGTCCGGGACGTCGGCCAGCACGCGGTGCTCGCGCAGCAGGCCGGCCAGGAAGTCCCGCCGCCGGACGGTCAGCGTCCGGTAGGCTCTCCCCACGGCGGGCTCGCGCAGGCCCACGGCCTGGAACTCGTGGAGGAGCAGGGGCCAGGAGCCCGTGGTCTCGAGCACGACGTCGGCCAGGGCCTCCGCCACGCGGGCCACCAGGTCCTCGCGCGGCAGGTCGGGGTCGTCCAGGGCGTCGGCGACGCCGTCCATGGCTCGGGTGGTCGCCCGCTCGAACTGGACGGTGCAGGCGGCGGCGAAGAGGTCCGGCTTCCCCGCGAAACCGGAATAGACGGCGCCCTTCGTGTAGCCGGCCTCCGCCGCGATGCGGGCGAGGGAGGAGCGCGCGTAACCCTCCCGTCCGAACACCCGAGCCGCGTGGTCGAGGATGGCCGCGCGGACATCCTCGCGGCGGGGTCGGGTCGCCATGTTGCCCTCTCGATGCCGATGGTATTGAATACCGATGGTATTGAATCCGCCTCGACTCGGCAAAGAGGGCCCATGTCTTCCACTCCCACCGACGCCGATCACCATGGCCCCGGGCCCGCCCCCGACCCGGCGCACCTCGACGACCTCCCGCCCGCCACCCTCGTGGCGCGCGGTCTGACCCTGCGCGGCAGTCGCGGGCCGGTGTTCGGCTCCCTCGACCTCGTGCTGCCCCCGCAGACCCACCTGGCCGTGCTCGGAACCCAGGGCTCGGGCCGCTCGGCCCTGCTGCTCGCCCTCACGGGGCGCCTGCAGGGCGTGCGGGGCGAGCTCGTGCTCACCGGCGGCCCCGTGGACGTCGCCCTGGACGGGCCGGAGCGGCCCGCCGCCCGCGCGTACCGGCCCCCGATCGACGCCGCGCGCCACCCGCACGCCCTGCGCGCCCGCACCGCCGTCGCCCACACCACCGACGTGGTGGAGCTCGAGCCGGCGCTGACCGCGGCCGAGGTCGTGGACGAGCGCTGTCTCACCGACGGCGTGCGCCGCCGCGCCGGCCGCGCACGCTTCGCCCTCCTCGCGGACGCGGTGAGGCTGACCGTGGCGCCGGAGGCCGTCGTCCGGGAGCTGTCCGCGCCCGATCGCGCGCTGCTGGCCGCCGTCGTCGCCTGCCTGCGCCCGGCCCGCCTCGTCACCTTCGACGACGTGGACGCCACCCTGACCATCGATGAGCTGGTCGCGCTCCACGCGGCCCTGGACGTCCTCAAGGACCACGGCCACCCGTTCGCGGTGAGCGCCGTGGCCTCCGCGCCCGTGCCGCGCGACGCCGTCGTCCTCACCCTGCCCCCCGTCCGGGAGAACTGATGCTGTTCCGCTACGAGCTGCGACGCTTCCGCCGTGGCCTGCCCCTGCTCGCCCTGCTGTTCATCTTCCTCGTCCCCGCCATCTACGGCGCCCTGTACCTGTCCGCGAACTGGGACCCCTACGGGGCCATGGACCGTCTGCCGGTGGCGATCGTCAACGAGGACGAGCCCGTCCAGCGCGGCGACACCACGCTGCGCACCGGCGCGGACATGACCGAACGCCTCAAGGACGACCGCGCCTTCGACTGGCGCGAGACCACGCGCGAGGAGGCCGAGGAGGGACTGCGGGAGGGCCGGTACTACCTCGTCCTGGAGATCCCCGCCGAGCTCAGTCGTGACCTCGTCAGCCCCGAGGGCGGCGGGACACCGCGGCAGGCGCAGATCACCCTGCGCCGAGACGACGCCAACGGCTTCGTGATCGGCTCCGTCACGAACGCGAGCCAGGCCAAGGTCGAGGCCGCCGTGAACCGGTCCGCGATCGAGGCGTACTTCGAGGCCGTCTTCTCCAGCCTCGGCGAGCTGCGGTCGGGCATGGTGGACGCCGCCGACGGCGCCGCACAGCTGGCCGACGGCACGGCCTCCGCGGAGGACGGCGCGAGCCAGCTGGAGGACGGGATCGTCCAGGCCCACGACGGCTCGGGCAAGCTGGCCGAGGGCGCGGGCCAGCTCGCCACGGGTGCGGGTGACCTCGCGGACGGCGCCGCCCAGGCCGACGACGGCGCCCAGCGACTCGCCGAGGGCGCCGCGTCCGCGCAGGACGGGGCCGGGCGCCTGGCCGACGGGCTCGACCAGGCGCGCGGGGGCTCCCAGGCCCTCGCCGACGGTGCCGGGCAGCTCGCCGAGAACGCCCCCGCCCTGCGTCAGGGCGCCACGGACCTCTCCGACGGGCTGGCCCAGCTGCAGACCGGATCGGCCGAGCTCGCCGACGGCGCCACGCAGGTGGCCGACGGCACCCAGCAGCTCTACGACACGGTGATCCCCGGCCTGGACCAGGTGATCGAGCGGCAGGACGCGGTGGCCGCCGACGTCGCCGCGGTGGACGAGGACGTCCAGCGGGTCGCCGAGGTGGCCGGCACGGCCGAGGACGGCGCGGGCGCCCGCATCGCCGACGCGCAGGCCGCCCTGGCCGAGCTCGCCGAAGAGGACCCGACGCTCGCCGAGTCCGAGCAGTACGCCGCGCTCCAGGAGGCGCTCACCGGCGCGGACGAGCGGGTGACCGCCGTCGCCGGCCGCGCCGAGGAGGCCGCCGCGACCTCCGCGGCCGCCAACGAGCGCGTCCAGGGCTTCGTCGAGGACGACGTCGCCGCCTCCGCCAAGGCGGATCTGACGGACCTCAACGACGGCGCCCACGCCGTGGCCGCGGGCGCGGAGAAGCTGCAGGGCGGGATCGGTGAGGCGAAGGACGGGGCCGACTCCCTCGCCGACGGCGCCGGGAAGTTCGCGGACGGCCTCGAGCAGCTGGGCTCCGGCGCGACCGAGCTCGACGGCGGCCTGGCCCAGCTCCAGGACGGCGCCGGGGAGCTGCAGTCCGGCCTCGGCGAGCTGACGGACGGGGCGACCACCCTCGCCGAGGGCAACGCCGCGCTCCACGACGGGGCGCTGACCCTGCAGGACGGTGCGGGGCAGCTGGAGTCCGGCGCCACCGAGCTCGACGACGGCCTGGCCCAGCTCCAGGACGGCGCCGGGGAGCTGCACACCGGCCTCGGCACCCTCGACGACGGCGCCCACGAGCTCGCCTCCGGGCTCTCCGACGGCGTCGACCGCGTCCCCGCCCTGACCGAGGACGAGCGGGACGAGGCCGCCCTGGTGATGTCCCGGCCGGTGGAGGCCGTGATGCAGGTGGACAACTCCGCGGAGGTCTACGGCCGCGGCATGGCGCCGATGTTCTTCTCCATCGCGCTGTGGGTGTTCGGCATCGCCGCGTTCAACATCATGCGGCCCATCAGCGGGCGGCTGCTGGCCGGGCGCCGCAACCCGGTGGCGATCGCGCTGGCCGCGTGGCTGCCCGTGGGCATCGTGGCCGTGGGCGGCGGTCTGCTCATGCTCGCCGCGACGCTGCCGCTGGGCCTGGCCCCCGTCCACCCGGTGCGGGCCGTGGCCCTGACGGTGCTCGTGGCCGTGGTGTTCTCCCTCATCGCGCACCTGGTGCAGACGGCGCTCGGCACCCCCGGTTCGGCGCTGCTGCTGGTCCTGCTGATCCTGCAGCTGGCCTCCACCGGCGGCACCTACCCGGCCGAGGTGCTGCCCGGCTTCTTCCAGGCGCTGCACCCGTTCATGCCGATGAGCTACTCCATCGAGGCGTTCCGCAACGCGATCTCCGGCGGTCTGGACCAGCGCTTCTGGGTGCCGGTGGTCGTGCTGATGGGCATCGGGGCGGCGGCGCTCGCCCTGGACGTGCTCGTGGTGCGGCGCCGGCGTCGGTTCCGCATGAAGGACCTGCACCCCGCGCTGCAGGCCTGAGCGGGGATGACTTCCGCACCCCGCGCCGCCGTCGTCCGTCCGGCCCGCCCCGAGGACGCGCCCGCGATCGCCGCGATCGCCGCGGCCACCTTCCCGGACGCCTCCCCGGCCTCGCTGCCGCGTGCCGCGGTGGACGCGCACATCGCGCTGCACCTGAGCGAGGCGGCCGTGGCCGCGTGGATCGCGGACCCGGAGCGGATCGTGCTCGTGGGCGCCGCGGCCGACGCCCCGGAGACCCTGCTCGGCTACGCCATGTACGAGACCGCCGCGACCCCCGAGGCACCCGTCACGGAGCGGCTCGGCGACGTGCCGGCCGGCCACCTCTCGAAGCTGTACGTGCTCGCCGAGGGGCGCGGCACCGGGCTGGCCGAGGCCCTCGTGCACGACGGCGTCGAGCGGCTGCGGCGGCTGGGGTTCCGGCACGTGTGGCTCGGCACGAACGCGCAGAACACACGGGCCAACCGGTTCTACGAGCGCCTTGGCTTCGCGACGATCGGGGCGCGGCAGTTCGTGGTCGGCGGGGAGCGCGTCGAGGACGACTGGGTGCGGCTGCTGACGGTGGCGTGAGCCGGCCGCCGCTCAGCAGGCCTCCGGGCCGTCGGGGTCGTCGTCGGGATCGATCCACGCCGACGGGTGGTAGTGCACCGCGGCCAGCCCGTCGTTGTCGGCCAGGTGGGTCTGCGCCTCGGGCACGGAGTCCGTGTTCTGCCCGGCCACCGCCTCCCACGCCCCGGCCTCGGTCCGGCGCACCACGAGCAGCAGGACGCCGGTGCGCTCGCCGGCCTCGTCGCCGTCGGGCGCGGTCTGCCCCGTCATGGTCCACGGCGCATGCACCACCGCCACGTCCCCGAGCTCGCGCACGCGCACCTGCCCGAGCACGAGCCGGGAGGCCGGGAACATCCAGCGGAAGCCGAGCGCGTGGTTCACCCGGATCTGCCGCCGCCGCGTCCACCACACGCCCACCACGTTCACGAAGTCCGCGTCCTCGGCGAACAGGTCCGCCGCCCCCGCTGGACCGCCGCCCGCCGGCGACCCGGTGGCCTGGCCGGACGTGGCCCGGGTTCCGCACCTGTTCTTCCACTCCCTCGTGGTGGACCCGGCCCGCGCCTTCGATGGCGACGACAAGGCCGGCGGCTACCTGGACTTCATGGTCACGGTGGACGAGTTCGACGCCGTCATCCGGCAGGTCTACGAGCGCGGCTACGTGCTGGTCTCCCCGCACGAGCTGTACGAGGTGGGCGAGGACGACGTCGTCCGCCCGAAGACCCTCATGGTCCCCGAGGGTCGCACCCCGCTGATCCTCTCCCTGGACGACTGCTCGTACTACCTCTACATGGACGGCGACGGCTTCGCGGACCGCCTGATCGTGGCCGAGGACGGCGGCGTCCGCAACGAGTACACGGACGCCGAGGGCACCACGCACATCGGGGCGTTCGACGTCGTCCCGCGCCTGGACGACTTCCTCGCCGAGCACCCGGACTTCAGCCTCAACGGCGCCCGCGGCGTGCTCGCCATGACCGGCTACGACGGCGTGTTCGGCTACCGCACCTCGGCCCGCGAGTTCGGGGACAGCCCCACGTTCGACGCCGACGTCGCGGCCGCCACCGAGGTTGCCGACGCGCTCAAGGACAGCGGCTGGGAGTTCGCCTCCCACACGTGGGGCCACCGGACGGTGCCGAAGCTGACCATGGAGGAGCTCGAGTTCGACATGAGGCACTGGCACGAGGAGGTCGAGCCGATCCTCGGCCCCACGGACATGCTCATCTACCCGTTCGGCGCGGACGTCACCGGCCCCGGCAAGTACACGGAGGACAACGAGCGGTACCGCTACTTCCGCGAGCTCGGCTACCGCTCCTTCTTCCTCGTGGACGGCACCTCCAAGGCGTGGGGCCAGCTCGAGCCCGGCTACTACCGCGGCTCGCGCATCAACGTGGACGGCATCAGCCTCGCCGCGGCCGTCTCGGGCGAGCGGCCCGTGCTGGAGGAGTTCTTCGACCCCCGGTCCGTCCTGGACCCGGCCCGCCCCGAGTCCATCCGCGGCCCGAAGAAGCCGAGCCCGGCGCCGTCGTCGCCCGCCGCGGCCCCGAGAACCCCGCGACCCTGAGGAGAGCACCATGTCCATCCCCGCCACCGAGGTCGAGGCCCGCTGGAACGCGGCCGCCGAGCCGTTCACCGCCGTCGTCCGGGAGGTGCGGGACTGGGACGCCGCCACCCCGTGTGAGGGCTGGGACGCGCTGGACCTGCTGGACCACGTGATCGCCGGCCAGCGCGACTTCGCCGCCCGCCAGGGCCGGGAGGTGCCCCTCTTCGACGGGTCCCGCCAGCAGCTGGCCACCCAGTGGGCCAAGCACGCCGCCGCCATGTCCGCCCTCGCCGGTGACGAGGAGTTCATCATGCGGCCCATGAAGACCGCGCTCGGGGAGATGCCCGTGGGCGAGGCGTTGATCCGCTTCCACGCGTTCGACGTGATCGTGCACCGTTGGGACCTGGCCCGCTCGCAGGGCGTGGACGCGCGGTTCACGGACGCGGAGATCGACTGCGTGGAGGAGTCGCTGGAACTGTTCGGCGACGCCGCCTACACGCCCGGCATCCTGGGCGAGCCCGTCCCCGTGGCCGACGACGCCGACCGGCAGACCCGCCTGCTCGGTCGCCTGGGCCGTCGGGGCTGAGACCAGGGCAGGACCCGTCCCCGCACCCCAGGAGGCACCGTGAGCGAGTCCACCGGTTTCAGCGCCGCGGAGCAGGCCGCGATCGCCGAGCGCGCGCAGGAGCTGCGCGCCCAGCGCGGCGGCAGGAAGAAGGCCGACGCCCTGCAGGACCTGCTGGTGAAGATCGAGGAGATGCCCGAGCAGGACCGCGCCATGGCGGTGGGGGTGCACCGGATCGTCACGGAGGCGGCCCCGGAGCTCGAACCCCGCACCTGGTACGGCATGCCCGCCTACGCGCGCGGCACGGACGTGCTCGTGTTCCTGCAGGTCAGCAGCAAGTTCGGCGTGCGGTACACAACCCTCGGCTGACGTCCGGCGCAGAGTGGTCACGACACGCCGCGTCGCGCACGCGGAGACGGCGTGTCCTGACCACTCCGCGGGCTTTCCGGCCCCTCCGAGCCCGCCGGCCCCTCCGCGGCCCGGGCTGCCCGTCGCCAGCGCCGCACCGCCCACAGGGTCAGACCGCCCACGGCGAGCCAGCCCACCCCGAGCAGCACGCCGTTCACGACGCCCGGGCGCACCGCGAACGCCCCCATCGCCACGAGGGAGAGCTGCCCGGGGATCACGCCGACCGCGGTGGAGCCGGCGAAGATCCCCAGCGGCACGGCGAGCGCGCCCGCCCCGTAGTTCACGGGCCAGTACGGCAGCCCCGGGGCGACGCGCAGGGCCAGCAGGGCGAGGAACCCGGTGTCCTCGAGCCGCCGCTCCACGGTCTCGGCGTGGCGGCCGAGCCCGCGCAGGACCACCTCGCGCCCGACCGCGCGCGCGATGCCGTACGCCCCGAGCGAGCCCAGCAGGGCCCCGACCACGGACAGCACCGTCCCCTCGATCGCGCCGAAGAGCACACCGGCGGTGACCGCCATGATCGTCACGGGGATGGGGGTGAGCGCCACGGCCGCGTACAGCACGGTGAACGCCAGCCAGCTCCACCAGCCGAAGCCGTCCAGTTGGGCGCGCAGCTCGTCCACACCGGGCAGGCGCACGGTGAGTGCCAGCCACACGAACGCCGCCACCACGAGGACGAGGGCGGCGGTGCGCAGGATCGACACCCCGCGGTGCCCGGTGCGGGCGGGCAGGGTGGAGGCGGCGCCGGAGTCGCGCGGCGGCACGGCGGTGGAGGGCATCGGCTCAGGCTACCGGGAGTCGCCCCGCCCCGTTCCGTCAGCATGTCCTCCCCGGTCTGCGGCCACGCCCCGCGCTGCTTCGGTGGATCACACGCGTGTGACTCATCCACACCTGTGGACAACTCTGTGGAGAACCCTGTGCACGCGGCCCGCCGGGTGTGGACGGAGGGGCTCAGACGGTGGACGCGCCGGGCGCGTCGTCACCCGGCCGCGCCTCACCCGGACCCGCGCCATCCGGCCCCGCCGCCGGCTCGTCCTCGAAGGCGGGACCGCCGTCGTCCTCCCAGGCCGCGGCGGCGTCGTCGTCCCTGTCGGTCTCCTGCACCTGGTCATGCAGCCGCTCCATGCGGGTGTCCAGATCCGCGGCCACGCGGGCGGCGGCCACGAGCTCGGTCGCGATGTCCGGGGGCACGCCGCCGTCGAACTTGTAGTTGATCTTGTGCTCGAGCGTGGCCCAGAAGTCCATGGCGCTCGTGCGGAACTGCATCTCCACGGTCACCGGGATCGTGCCGGTGGACAGGTGGATCGGCACCTGCACGAGGCAGTGCAGACTGCGGTAGCCGGAGGGCTTGGGCCGGGAGATGTAGTCCTCCACCTCGAGCACCCGGATGTCCGGCTGCTGCGTGAACTGGCGGAACACGCGGTACACGTCCCGGGCGAAGCTGACGATCACGCGCGCCCCGGCGATGTCCGTGACGTTGGTGCGCAGCGCGTCCAGGTCCAGGGACAGCCCGCGGGCGGAGGCCTTGCGCAGGATCGACTCCGGCGACTTCACCCGCGTGACGATGTGCTCGATGGGGTTGTAGTCGTGCAGGTGCGTGAACTCGTCCCGCAGCACCTCGAGCCGCGCCTCCACCTGGAGCAGGGCCGAGCGGTACTCGAGGTCGAAGCGCTCGACGTCTCGGCGCAGCCGCTCCAGCGCCACGGACGTCGCGGGGGAGAGCTGCGTCAAATCGGATACGGGGGTGCCGCGCAGCGCCTCGACGTCCGCCGAGGGCGCGGGCGCGTCCGGGGAAGGGTCCTGCTCCATGGCCTCAGAGCCTACGGCGGGATCCTGCGAGACGGCGGGCCGTCCACAGGCCCGACGGCGGCCCGTCAGTCCTCGGCGGGGATCAGCACGCGTTCGAAGACGGCGCGCTCCTCGTCGGAGACGGCCACGGGCCGCCCGGCCGCCGGGTCCACCTGCACGAACACGGCGTCGCACAGCACGCAGCGCCGCCCGTCCTGCCACAGCTCGTGGCGCAGCGTGAAGGACGTCCGGCCGATCCGCAGGATCCACACCCGCGCCGTCACCTCGGGCCCGGCGTAGACCACGGGCGCCTCGTACTGGACCTCCATGGACCGCACGACGCGCTGGACGTCCCCGGACGCCGTCGTCGTGGCCCACGCGGCCAGGGCGCGCACGCGCGCCTCCTCGGCGAGGGTGAGCAGGCGGGCGTTGTTGACGTGGCCGTAGCGGTCCTCGTCGGACCAGCGCAGCTGCAGCCCGACCTCGAACGGGGTCGGTGTGCCGGCGTCGGCGGGGGTCTCGGGGGTGGTCGGCTGAGTCACGGGGTGAACACCTTTCCTGGGTTGAGGATGCCGTGCGGGTCGAACACGGCCTTGATGCGCTGCTGGAGGTCGTGCTGGGCGTCGCCGAGCTCGTCCCGCAGGAACGCGCGCTTGAGCAGGCCCACGCCGTGTTCGCCGGTGAGCGTGCCGCCGAGTTCCAGGCCGGCGCGGAACAGCTCGCGGGCGGCCTCCCACACGTCCGCCGGGATCGACGCGGCGTCCTCGGCCGCGCCGCCCACCTGCGCCGCCGCGCCGAACAGCAGGATCGGGTGCAGGTTGCCGTCCCCGGCGTGGGCCGTGGTGGGGATGGCGACGCCGGTGCGTGCCTCGATCTCACGGATCCGCGCGAACATCTCGGCCATGCGGCTGCGCGGGACGGCCACGTCCTCCACGAGCGGGGTGCCGAGGCGCTCGAGCGCGGGGAACGCGGTGCGGCGCAGGGCCATGAGGGCCTCCCCCTCGGCGGGGTCCACGGTCACGGTGACGTCCCCGCCGTGGGTACGCATGAGGGCGGCCATGGCCTCCCCGTCCGCCTCGGCGCCGGCGCCGTCGGCCTGCACCAGCAGGAACGCGCCGGACTCGGGCAGGGCGGCCCCGCGCTCGGGCCCCGCGTGCGCGCGCACCGCGGCGAGCGTCGCCTCGTCCATCAGCTCCATCAGGGCGGGCACGTGACCGGCCCCGGTGATCGCCTCGGCCGCGGCGGCGCCCGCGACGACGTCCGGGAAGAACCCGCCGAGCGTCACGGGCACGCCGCGCACGGCCGGCCGCAGCGCCAGCGTCGCGCCCACGATCACGCCGAGCGTGCCCTCCGAGCCGATCATCAGCGCGACCAGGTCGTAGCCGGTCACCCCCTTGACGGTGCGGTGGCCCAGCCGCAGCAGGGTGCCGTCTGCGAGCACCACGTCCAGGCCCAGCACCGCCTCGCGCGTGACGCCGTACTTGGCGCACAGCAGCCCGCCGGCGTTCATCGCGATGTTGCCGCCCACCGTGGAGATGTCCTTCGACGCGGGATCCGGGGCCCACCACAGCCCGTGCTCGGCGAGCGCGGCGTTCAGCGCCCCGTTGAGGATCCCCGGCTCGACGACGGCCACGCGGTCCGCGGGGGAGACCTCCAGGATCCGGTCCATCGCGGTCATGTCCAGGACGATCTCGCCCGCCCCCGCGACGGCGCCGCCGGCCAACCCCGTGCCCGCTCCGCGGGTGACCAGCGGGGTGCGGGTCCCGTGCGCGATCCGGCACGCGGCCTGCACGTCCTCCACCGTCCGCGCGCGGACCACGGCCAGCGGCGCGGCGGGGGAGCGATGCCCCGAGCGGTCCGCCCGGGCGGCCTCGAGTGCGGCGGCGGAGACGTCCACGCGGCCGGGCAGCTCCGCCTGCAGGCGGGCGACGACGTCGGCGGGCGGGGCGTCCGCGGCAGGCGGGGCGGCGG
>NZ_JABFNH010000015.1:0-20492 GCF_017168435.1 Micrococcus sp. KRD070 | reverse complement strand
CCCTGCGCCCGGATGGAGCCCGTGAGGACACCGCCCGCCGCGTGGGCGCCGTCCTCGCCGAGGCCTTCGCCACGGACCCGTACACGCTCGGGCTCGTGCCCGAGGACCGGCGCGGGCCCCGCCTCGAGCGCAAGTTCACCGCCGCCGTGCGCCAGGGGCTGCGCGCGGGGGCCGACGGCGCCCCGCTGGGCGCCGTGGACGTCGCCGTGGACGCGGCCGACGGCACGCTGCTCGGCGCCGCCGTGTGGACCTCCCCCGCCGCCCCCCGCGGGGTCGACGTGCCGGGCCTGCTGGCGGGGCTGCCCACCGCCGTCGCCGTCCACGGCCGCCACACCCTCGCCCTGAAGCGGATCCAGGGCGCCTGCGAGCGGGCCCGCCCGGCAGGCCGGCACTGGTACCTTGAGGAGGTCGGCACCGTCCCGTCCGCCCGCGGGCGCGGGGCGGCGAGTGCGCTGGTGCGCCACGGCCAGCGCCGCGCGTCGGGTCTGCCCGTGCACCTCGAGGCGTCCGTGCCCGCCACCGTCCCGTTCTATGAGCGGCTCGGCTTCCGTGCGACCGGCCACGTGCCCGTGCCCGGGGGCGAGCCCCTGACCTGCCTGCGCTGGGAGGCCTGAGATGAGACACCCGATCCCCGACTACCTGGCGAGCCTGGTCACCGAGCTCGGCGCCGTGAACCCGGGCGAGACGGCCCAGTACATCCCCGTGCTCGCGGAGGCGGACCCGGACCGCTTCGGCATCGCGCTGGCCACCCCCACCGGGCGGCTGCATTTCGCGGGCGACGCGGACGTGGAGTTCACCATCCAGTCCGCGTCCAAGCCGTTCACGTACGCGGCCGCGCTCGTGGACCGGGGCTTCGCCGCCGTGGACCGGCAGGTGGGGTTGAACCCCTCGGGCGAGGCCTTCAACGAGCTCTCCCTCGAGGCGGAGTCGCACCGCCCGGACAACGCCATGATCAACGCCGGCGCGCTCGCGGTGCACCAGCTGCTCGTGGGACCGGAGGCGAGCCGGAAGGAGCGGCTGGACCGGGCCGTGGAGATCATGTCCCTGCTCGCCGGGCGTCGGCTCTCGGTGGACTGGGAGACGTACGAGTCCGAGATGGCGGTCTCGGACCGCAACCTCTCCCTGGCGCACATGCTCCGCAGCTACGGGGTGCTGCAGGACTCCGCCGAGGAGATCGTGGCCGGGTATGTGGCGCAGTGCGCCGTGCTCGTCACCGCCAAGGACCTCGCTGTGATGGGCGCGTGTCTGGCGACCGGCGGCATCCACCCGATGACGGGAGAGCGGATGCTGCCGTACATCGTGGCGCGGCGCGTGGTGTCCGTGATGACCTCCTCCGGCATGTACGACGCCGCCGGGCAGTGGCTCGCCGACGTCGGGATCCCGGCCAAGTCCGGGGTGGCCGGCGGTGTGCTCGGCGCGCTGCCGGGTCGCGTGGGGATCGGCGTGTTCTCGCCGCGCCTGGACGAGGTGGGCAACTCGGCGCGCGGCGTGCTGGCGTGCCGCCGCCTCTCCGAGGACTTCCGGCTGCATCTCATGGACGGGGACAGCCTGGGCGGCACCGCCGTGCGCTTCGTGGAACGCGAGGGTGACCGCGTGTTCGTGCATCTGCAGGGCGTGATCCGGTTCGGCGGTGCGGAGGCGGTGCTGGACGCGCTCACGGACCTGGACACCGGTGCGGAGAAGCCCGGCACCGGGTGGGACGCCGCCGTCTACCCGCGGTGGCAGGAGGCCGCGGCGGACAGCGCGGCGCTCGCGGCCGCGACCAGCGGCGGTGCGGTGCACGAGGCCGCCGCCGTGGCCGCCCGAGATGAGAACGACGGGCCCATCCGCACCGTGGTGCTCAACCTCACGCGGGTGGACCGGATCGACGACGTCGGCCGACGGCTGATCGCCGAGGGCGTGCGCCGGCTGCAGGCCGACGGCGTGCGGGTGGAGGTCGAGGATCCGGAGCGCATCCTGCCGCTGGAGGAGGCCGGCGCCCACTGAGGCGGCGGGGCGGGCAGGAGGGGGGGCGCGGCGGTGTTCTCCGTCTCGCCCCCTTTCGTTCAACTGCTGTTCATGTGAGAATGGGCGGTCTCATCCCTTGACCCCGCCGTTCGAGGACGACCCCCCATGCCCCTTTCCACCCTCCGCGTCAGCCTGCCCTCCGTCCGCCGCACCCGCCCCGCCCCGCAGGGGGTCCGTGAGCGGATCGCGCACGCCGTCGTGTCCCGGCTGCAGCCGCGTCCCGTGCCGCCGGTGGACCGTCGGAGCCGCCTGGCGTGGCAGGTCTCGGGGGCACTGCCGCTGATCGGGTGCCTGACCTCGTTCCCCATCGGGATGTCCAAGGACTCCATGGTGATCCCGGGCGTCGGCTATCAGGGCGGGTTCCCCGCGGGCTGGTCCCACGCCCTCAACCAGCCGGCGTACTTCACGTGGCTGTCCAACGCGCTGGTCGCGGGCACGTCGCTGACGCTGGCCGCGCGTCGTGAGGCGCCCACGTCGGACGCGTTCTGGGCCGTGCGCACCGCCGGCCTCGGCTCGGTGATGGTCACGGGGATCGTCTACAACGCGGTGCTGCGTGGCCGCGAACAGGACACCTTCCTCTACCGGTTCAACGACGCGCTGCAGCACATCGTCAACCCCGTGCTCGCCCCGGCGGTGTGGGCGCTGTTCGACCCGCGCGGGCAGATCACGCCGCGGCGCGCCGGGCTGGCCTCGGTCATCCCGCTGATGTGGGCGGCGGTGACCATGGCGCGCGGGCCCCGCATCGACTGGTACCCGTACCCGTTCCTCGACGTGCCGCGGCTCGGCCGCCGCAGCGTGGGCGTCGTGCTCGCCGGGATCCTGGCCGGCTTCACCGGGCTCATGGGCGTGCTCGGCACCGTGGACCGCCGCCTCGGCCTGGCCTGAGGGGCCGTCCCCGGCGCTAGCGGCCGGCGCCCGGCGCTGGCGGCGCCTCAGTCGCCGCGGACGGCCTCGGCCACGGGCACGTCGCCGTCCACGAAGTCGATCTTGCGGCCCACCGTGCCCGGCTCGTTGAGCACGGCCACGATCGCCCGGGCGACGTTGCCGCGGCTGGCCTCACGCTGCGAGGCGTCGGAGTCGGACAGGTCCGGGTCCACGGTGATGCGGCCGGACGCCTCCTCCTCGGTCAGGGCGCCGGGGCCGAGGATGGTCCAGGCCAGCCCGGAGTCCCGCAGTGCCTCGTCCGCCTCTGCCTTGGCCTGCGCGTACGTGTAGAAGGGGTCGTCCTCGGGCACGTCGTGGTGCAGGGACGCGCCGAGGTAGGACACCATCACGTAGCGCCGCACACCCGCGGCCTCGGCGGCGCGCATGCTGGCGACGGCGGCGTCGTGGTCCACGGCCCGGGTGCGCTGGGCGTCCCCGCCGCCGGCGCCCGCGGAGAACACGACGTTGTCCGCGTCGCGCAGCGCGTGGAGCAGCTCCTCCTGATCCGCCTTCTCGATGTCCAGGACGAGCGGTTCGGCGCCGGCGGCGCGGACGTCCTCGGCGTGGTCGGGGTTGCGGATGAGGGAGACGACGTCGTGGCCGGCCTCCGCCAGCAGGGGTGCGGCGAGCAGGGCCACTTTGCCGTGGCCGCCGATGATCACGGTGCGGGTCATGGGGATCTCTCCTTCGGTTCGATCGGGTGCTGGACTTCCACAGTAGGGAGAGCCCGCCGCCGGTGCGAGGGTGGAGCGGCGCGCGACCGCCACCCCACTCCTCAGCTCTCCGCCTGACCCTCCCGCCAGTAGCCCATGAAGGAGACGTGCTTCTTCGGCACGCCGCCGGGGCCCACGCTGAGCCGGCGCAGGGCGCGCACCATCGCGGACTCCCCGGCGAGGAACACGTAGGCCTCGGGCCGTTCGTCGGCCTCGAGGGCGGCGACGGTCCACTCGCGCTCGACGGAGGCCGCGGGCGGCGCGACCGGCCCGCCGGCGTCGTCGGGGTCCACGCCCAGCAGGGCGGCGAGGCGGGCGTGCGCCCAGGACCCCGACGGCGCCCCCGGCGCCCGGCGGCCCACGTGCAGGCGCACGCGGCCCCGGTCCGCCAGCTCCGTCACGGCCCGCCAGTCCCACGGCTCGGGGACGGCCAGGCGCTCGGCGATGAGGTCGGCGGCCTGACCGTCGTGGGGCAGCTCGAGCACGAGGTCCGCCTCGCCGTCGAACCCGCCGAACGGGTCCGCGAGCTCCTCCGCCACGGACACCAGGGCGGGGACGGCGGTCTCGTCGCCCACGGCCAGCACACGGCGCGCCCTCGTCTGCCGCCACCCGGACCACGCCGGCGCCTCCGCCGAGGGCACCAGCACGTTCACCGCGTCCCCCGCCTGGACGGCGCGCGCCCAGCGCAGGCCCGGCCCCTGATGCGGGTCGGCGGGGTCGTCCGGGTCGCCGTGCAGCACCACGTCCACGGTCAGCGAGGGCACCTGCCGCCCGTCGAGCCGCACGAGCCCGGCCGAGCGCACCGTGTACGTGCGCATCCAACCGCGCTCCTCCTCGGGGATGGCCAGGAACCCGGCGCGGAACCCGGCGGACAGGTCCGGGTCCGCCGACGTCCCGCCCGGCGGGGGGATCAGCAGCTTCACATAGGAGTCCCGGCGCGGCCGCGCGCCCCGGTACAGGGCGTGCAGGTCGGCGACGCCGGGCGGCAGCAGTCCCAGCAGGTCCCCGCTGGCGGCCTCCAGGTCCGGGCCCGCCAGCACGATCCGCCGGAACCCGCGGCACGGCTGCTCCACGGACACCACGCGCGTGTGCGCCACGATCATGCCGTCGGCGCTCATCGGCGGTCCCCGGCCCCGCGCGGCAGCACCACGGGGTGGCCCAGCAGCGGGTCGGCCACCACGTCCGCGTCCAGGCCGAACACCTCGGCCAGCACCTCCGGCACGATCACCTCGCCCGGCGTGCCCTGCGCCACGACCCGGCCCGCGGCCATCGCCACGATGTGGTCCGCGCTGCGCGCCGCCAGGTTCAGCTCGTGCAGCACCGCGACGACGGTCGCCCGGCCCCCGCCGCGCGGGTCCGGGAGGGCGCGCACCAGGTCGAGCACCTCCACCTGATGGCTGAGGTCGAGGTAGCTCGTGGGCTCGTCGAGGAGCACCACCGGGGTCTGCTGGGCGAGCACGAGGGCGAGCCACGCCCGCTGCCGCTGCCCGCCGGAGAGCGTGCCGGCCTCGCGCTCGGCGAGCTCCACGAGGTCGGTGCGCTCGAGCGCCGAGGCGATCGCGGCGTCGTCGCCGGCGGCCCGGCCGCCCAGGAGCCCGCGGTGCGGGTGACGGCCGCGCGCCACGAGCTGCGCCACCGTCATGCCCTCGGGCGCCACGGGATGCTGGGGCAGCAGCGCCACGGTGCGGGCGTAGTCGCGCGCGGACACGCGGGCGGCGTCCCGGCCGAGCACCTCCATGCTCCCGGCGCGCGGGGCGAGCTGGCGGGTCAGGCCGCGCAGCAGCGTGGACTTGCCGCAGCCGTTGGCGCCGATGATCGCGGTGACGCGCCCGGCGGGCACGTCCAGGTCGAGGTCCTCGACGATCGGCGGTGCCGAGACCGGGCCGTAGCCGAGCGTCAGGCCGCGCAGGCGGATCGCGACGTCGTCGGCGGCCCCGGCACGCGGTGCGGCGGGGGACGGGACGGTGAGCGGGGGAGCGGTCATGCGGAGCGCACGCCTCCTGGGGTCCGGCCCTGGCGCAGCAGCAGCCAGAGCATGAGCGGGGCGCCGGCGGCGCCGGTGAGCACACCGGTGGGCAGGGCGGCGCCGGTGAGCAGGGGGACGGCCTCGCCGGCCACGAGGTCCGCGAGCAGCACGAGTGCGGCGCCCGTGAGCGCCGCCGCGGGCAGGGAGGGCAGGCCGCGGGTGAGCCCGCGCGCCAGCGGGGTGGCCAGCAGCGCCACGAACGCCAGCGGCCCCACGACGGCGGTCGCCACGGCGGCCAGCACCGCGCCGAGCCCCAGCGCCGCGGCCGAGGTGGGGCGCGGTCGGGCGCCGAGGGCGTGCGCGAGGTCCGGGCCGACGTCGGCGGGGGCCAGCCGCGCGTGGAGCACCCCCGCCAGCGGCAGGGCGGCCACGAGGACGCCCGCGAGCAGCGCGATGCGGCCCCACGTGACCCCGTTGAGCGAGCCGGCGATCCAGACGGTGGCCGACTGCAGGTCGTGCTGGGCCAGCGAGAGCATGGCCCCGGCCACCACGGCCTGGCCCGCCGCCGCCACCGCGATGCCGGCCACCACGAACCGTTCGCCGCCCACCGAGCGGGCCGTGGCGAACACGGCGACCACCGCCGCGAGGCCACCGATCAGTGCCGTGGCGGCGCGCATCAGGTCCGATCCTCCGCCGGTCTGCCCGGCGGTCGCCAGCATCCCCAGCACGACCGCCGCCGCGGCGCCCTGGGTGACGCCCAGGATGTCCGGCGAGGCCAGGGGGTTGCGCAGCGTGCGCCGGTAGAGCGCGCCGGCCGCGCCCAGGGCGGCGCCGGTGAGCACTGCGGCCACGGCGCGGGGCAGCTTCTCCTCCAGCACGATGAAGCTCGCTCCCGGGATCGTCTCCCCGCCCAGGATCCGCACGAGGTCCGGGACGGTCACCTGGTACGTGCCCCACACCACGCGCAGCAGGGCGAGGACCAGCACGGCCACGGCGAGGCCCGCGCAGGCCCCTCCGAGGCGGCGCCGGTCGGCGCGGCGCAGGCGGGCGACGACGTCGTCCGAGGCGGTGCGCTGGACGCTCATGCGGCCACCCCCGGGCGGCGCAGCAGCGCCAGCAGCACGGGCACGCCGAGCAGGACGGTGGTCACCCCGAGGTGGATCTCCCCGGGCGCCACGACGAGCCGCCCGGCGAGGTCCGCGAGGATCACGAGGACGGCGCCCCACAGGGCGCAGCCGACCATCAGGGCCCGCGTGCTCGGCGGCCGCAGACGGCGCAGCGCGTGGGGCACGAGCAGCCCCACGAACCCGACCGGCCCGGCCAGCGCCACCGCCGCGGCCGTGAGCAGCACGACCGCGCCCAGCAGCACCGCGCGCACCCGCTCCGGGCGCCCGCCCAGGCCGTGCGCGAGGTCGTCGCCGAGGGCGAGGGCGTCGAGCCCGGGGGCCACGGCGACGGCGGCGAGCAGCCCGACGGCGATCACGGGCGCCAGGGCGAGCGCCTCGCCGAGGTCGGCGCGGGCCACCGTGCCCACGGCCCAGAACCGCAGTCGGTCCTGGACCGTGGGGGAGAGCACGAGCAGCGCCGTGGTGCCGGCGGTGGCGCCGGCGGTGATCGCGGCGCCGGCCAGCACGAGCGCCATGGGGGAGGGGGCGCCGGGCGTCCGGCCCCTCCGCGTGGCGGCCGCCGCCACCGCGTAGCCGAGCGCCGCCGCGACCAGCGTCCCGACGGCGGCCAGCGCCAGCACCCCGAACGTGGAGCCGGCGACGCCGAGCGCCATGCCCGCCGCCACGGCCAGCCCCGCGCCGGCGGAGAGCCCGAGCAGCCCCGGGTCACCGAGCGGGTTGCGGGTGGCCCCCTGCAGGGCCGCGCCGGCCACGGCCAGCGCCGCCCCCACCAGCGCCCCCGTCACCACGCGGGGCACGCGGGAGGCCACGGCCGCCGCCTCGATGCCCTCCGGCACGGGGTGCCCGGTGAGGACCGCGCCCAGGGTGTCGAGCGCCGTCGTCGCCGGCACGGTGCGCGCGCCGAGGGCGACGCCGGCCACGAGCGCCGCCAGCAGCAGCGCCGCGGGCAGGGCGCCCATCAGCACGCCCGCGCGGACGCGGGCCGGGGAGGCCAGGGCCGTGGACGGCATGGGGAGGGATCAGCCCTGCGCGGTCTTCGCGGCCTCGGCGATCGGCGGGACGACCTTCTCGAGCGCGAACGGGATGGACAGCGGGGAGATCGCGGAGACGGAGAGGACCTCCTGCTCGTCCGTCTGCAGGACGAGGGCGCCGGCCTTCACGGCCGGGATCGAGCCCAGCAGGGGGTCGGACTCGATGGCCTCGCGGACCGAGTCCTGGGCGGCCCAGGAGACGAACACGTCCGACTCCAGCTCGTCCGCGCGCTCGGGCGACCACGTGAAGAAGAACGCCTGGTCCTCCGGGGAGTTCTCCGTCACCACCGGCGCCTGCTCCATGCCGAGCAGCTCGAGGAACTTCGGGCGGTTGTCCACGTCCGTGTAGATGCTGATCTGGTCCGCGGCGGCGGGGTCGATGGTGCCGTAGACGAAGGACGCGCCCTGGAGGCCCGCGTGCTTCTCGCCGGCGTCCTTGATCTGCTGCTCGAGGTCCGCGATGAGCTCCTCCGCCTCCTGCTCCTTGCCGAGCACGCGGCCGATGACCTCCGTGGACTGCTGCCACGAGGTGCCGTAGGCGGGGACGTCCTTCGGGTAGGCCACGGTGGGGGCGATCTTCGAGAGGCGGTCGTAGTCCTCCTGCGTGATGCCGGAGTAGACGGCGAGGATGACGTCCGGCTTCACGGCGGCGATCGCCTCGGCGTCGATGCCGGAGGCCTCGGACCACTGCACGGGCTTCTGGGCGCCCTCGGTCTCGGCGAGCTTCGCGTCGAACCAGTCGGTGGACTTCTCCGCGTTCCCGCCGAACTCCACGGCGGCCATGCCCACCGGCACCACCCCGAGGGCGAGGGCCACGTCCTGGTTCACCCAGGACACGGTGGCCACGCGGGCCGGGCGCTGCGGGATCTCGGTGGTGCCGTAGACGTGCTCGATGCTGCGCGGGAACGCGGCGTCCCCGCCCGCGGCGTCTGACGACGACGCACCGGCCGACGAGGACGAGGCCGAGCCTCCGGCCGGGCCGGTGGAGCACGCGGCGAGCAGGAGGGTGAGCCCGACTCCCCCGCTGGCGAGGAGGGAGCGGCGGGACAGGGGGGACGGTGCCATGGTGGTGGCCTTTCACGGTCGCGACGCGCGGGCGCCGGGCGGAGGGGGTCGGGTCTGCGGTCGGAGGATGCGTCGGCCCTGCCGGGCCGGCATTAGCAAACACTGACGTGAGGTAACTCTGGAAGATTAGGGCAACCTAACTCCCCTGTGCAATCCCGGTGAGGGGCGTCGTCGGGGGAGGTGGGCGGGATACGGTGGCCTGGTGAGCCAGAACCCCCTCCCCGCCCCGCGCGGCGACGCGCAGCGCGGCGCCGCCGACCACCACGACCGGGTCTCCGCGATGTTCGACGCCATCGCCGGCCGCTACGACCTGATGAACGCCGTCATGACATGGGGTCAGGAGCCGCGCCTGGTGCGCCGCACGGTGGCGCGGGCCAACATCCCCGCGCAGGCCCGCGTGCTCGACCTGGCCACCGGCACCGGGGACCTCGCGTTCGAGGTGCTCAAGCAGCACCCCGACGCGCAGGTGGTGGGCGCCGACATCGCCGCCGAGATGATGGAGGTCGGCCGTGCCCGCGCGGGCGGGGACCGCATCGAGTGGGTCGTCGCGGACGCCACGGACCTGCCGTTCGAGGCCGGCTCGTTCGACGCCGT
Source organism: Micrococcus sp. KRD070 (assembly GCF_017168435.1). Taxonomy (NCBI): domain Bacteria; kingdom Bacillati; phylum Actinomycetota; class Actinomycetes; order Micrococcales; family Micrococcaceae; genus Micrococcus; species Micrococcus sp. KRD070. The sequence goes on along the minus strand of NZ_JABFNH010000015.1, from coordinate 11,065 downwards.
GACCCACGGCTACCTGCTGCGCAACGTCGCGGACATCCCGGCGACCCTCGCCGAGCAGTTCCGTGTGCTGCGCCCGGGCGGCTGGGTCGCGGCCCTCGAGACGTCGCCGGCGCCGGACAACGTGCTCAAGCCCTTCTCCTCCTTCTACATCCACCGGGTGATGCCACAGCTGGCGAAGCTGATCGCCGACCGGCCGGAGGCCTACGCGTACCTGTCCTCCTCGACGAAGGCGTTCCACACGCCGGACGAGGTCGCGGACCTCTTCGCCGAGGCCGGCTTCGTGAACATCGGGCACGAGACCCACATGTTCGGCACCCTGGCCACGCACTGGGCCATGAAGCCGGTCGACTGACGCGGGCCACGCGGCGCGGCGTCAGCACAGGGCGGCCCCGGTGGCGCCGCCGGATGCGTCAGGGCTGTGACGAGTCACGCTGATGTCCGCAATCCGAGAAGACTCTGGGCCGACCCGGCTGATCCGCGTAGCATGGGGCTCCGTCGAGGGGGGATCCGCGCACCCCCCGGCCTCCGGTCGCCGCCCGTCCGCCATCCCCCGGAACGGCGTCGCCCCTCCGTCGCGAGGCGCTCGTCCCCCGCAGCCCGCGACGTCCGCGTGGGCACCGTGAACCGTCTCTTGAACGTAGAGGAACCTTGTGAGCCCCATCCAGAGCACCACCGGCCCGTCATCCATGGCGGAGCTGAAGAAGGTCCTGCCCGAGCTCTCGCACCCGGACGGCGCGCCGGTGCGGGTGCTCGTCGTGGACGACGAGCCGATGATCGCCGACCTGCTCTCCATGGGCTTCACCCTCTGCGGCTGGGAGGTGATCGTGGCCCACGACGGCGCGACCGCCGCCGAGCTGGGCACCGCCGGCCGTCCGGACCTGGCGATCCTGGACGTCATGCTGCCGGACATGGACGGCCTGGACGTCCTGGAGCGCCTGCGCGCCCACTGGTCGGAGATGCCCGCCATGTTCCTCACCGCCAAGGACGCGACGGAGGACCGCGTGGCGGGCCTGGCCGCCGGCGGCGACGACTACGTGACCAAGCCCTTCTCCATGGAGGAGGTGCTGATCCGCGCCCACCGGCTCGTGCAGCGCTCCGGCGTGGTCTCGGGCGGCTCCGAGGTGCTCGTGGTCGGCGACCTGGTGATGAACACCCGCACCCACGAGGTGACCCGCGGCGGCGACGAGATCGAACTGACCGCCACGCAGTACAACCTGCTGAAGTTCCTCATGGCCAACGTCCGCACGGTGCTCTCCAAGGAGCGCATCCTGCAGGACGTCTGGGGCTACGACTTCGGCGGCCGCGCGAACATCGTCGAGCTGTACATCTCCTACCTGCGGAAGAAGATCGACGCGGACCGGGATCCGATGATCCACACCATCCGCGGCGCCGGGTATGTCATCCGGCCCGCCTGAGACCGCCGCGGTCCCGTCGGGGCACGGCAGCACCCGCCGCACGCAACCCACGTCGCTGGCCCGACGCATCGGCGCCGGCGTCCTTCTGATCCTGGTGGCCACCATCCTGGCCTACTCGTTCTTCGCGGCCGGCATCACGAAGGCCCTGCTGGCCGAATCCGCCTCCCGGGACGCCTCCGAAGCGTGGATCCGCGCCTCGGAGCAGCTGACGGCCCCCTCGCCGGGCGGAGGGGGCGACGCCCGCCCCGGGGAGGGGTACCTGCGCGCGCCGGGCACCCTCGGCCAGCCCGAGGGCACGGTGGTCGCGCTCGTCCCGCTCTCCGGTCTGGAGGCGCATCAGCAGGACGCCCTCACCGGGCACCGGGTCGGTGACACCGGGGAGTCCGTGCCGCTCACGGCGCAGGAGGCCCACGACCTCCTCCACGCCGTCCGGGACAGGCCGGGCGGGCCGATGCTGGACGCCGTCGTCGGCGACGTCTCCTATCGCGTCCAGGCCCAGACCCTGACCGCGCCGGGCCCCTGGGTGGCCGCGGACCAGGTACTCGTGGTGGGGGCGCCGACGGGCGCCATGTCCGACGTCGCACGGCAGGCGCTGCTCGCGGTCGCCGTCGGACTGTCCGTCACCGTCCTCACCACCGCGATCCTGGTGACCCTGTGGCTGCGTCGGGGACTGGCCCCGCTGCGCGAGGTCGCCGCCGTCGCCGAGCGGGTCGCCCAGGTGGACATGGCCCGCGCCGGGCTCGATCCGGAGGACTCACGCATGCCGCCTCGGCTCCTGCAAGGGCCGGACGAGGTGGCTGTCGTCGCCCAGGCGCTCGAACGGTTCACCGGCTCGGTCGAGGCGGCCCTGGAGCAGCGACGCGTGCAGGAGCAGCAGATGCGCCGGTTCATGGCGGACGCCTCCCACGAGCTGCGCACGCCGCTCGCCTCGGTGCGCGGCTACGCCGAGATGATCGCGATGACGGAGGAGCTCTCCGCGACCGGCCGGCGGTCGCTCGGCCGGGTGCTGTTCCAGGCCGACCGGATGGCGGCCCTCGTGGACGACATGCTCCTGCTCGAACGGCTCGAGTCCGTCTCGCGCGGCCGGGCCATGGGTCTGGAGCCCTCCGAGGAGGTGGCGCTGGCCGAACAGGTGGACCTGTCCGAGGTGGTCCTCGAGGGCGTGATGGACGCCCGCGCTGCGTGGCCGGACCACACGTGGGTGGTGGACCTGCCCGAGGGGGCGGAGCCGGGCACCCAGCGGTCCGTCACCGGCGACCGGTCGCAGCTGGCCCGCGTGGTCGGCAACCTGCTCTCCAACGCGGCCAAGCACACCCCCGTCGGGACCACCGTCACGGCCTCCGTGCGGGAGGACCGGCCCCGGCCCGGCCTCATGCTCGTCAGCGTCCACGACGACGGCGGCGGCATCCCGGCCGACCGACACGCCACCCTCTTCCACCGCTTCGTCCGCGGCCCCGGGAAGGGCCGGTCGAGCGCCCCGGGCACGGAGCCGTCCACAGGTCTGGGGCTGGCCATCGTGCGCTCGATCGCGCGCAGCCACGGCGGGGACGTGACCGTGGCGTCCGAGGACGGGTGGACGCGTTTCGACGTCGTCGTGCCCTGCACCCCGGGGCGCGCCGGGCCGGGGGCTGCGGGCTCCTGCTGCGGCTCCGCCCGGGCCGGCCGGCCCTGACCCCGGGACGGCAACCGTTGACGTACCCCCACCCCCCTGTATGTACGGTGCCTGTGTATGACCGAAAGGGTCGTCCGGGACTTCCGGCCGATCCACCCCGACGCCGGTCGGCGAAGGCCGCCGGTGAGAGGAGCACGAACATGACTGACATCCGCCGAACCGCCACTGCCCTGACCCTCGCCGCCGCCGTCGTCACCGGCCTCGGTGCCCCCGCCGCCGTCGCGCAGACCACGGCCCCGGCCACCGAGGCCGCCACGACGGCACCGGCCTCCGAGTCGCCCGCCCCCCAGGAGGAGGAGAAGGACGACAACGGCAACTGGGGCCTGTGGGGCCTGGCCGGCCTGCTGGGCCTGGCGGGCCTGGCCGGCCGCCGCAAGCGTGAGGTGCACGCCGAGCCCGTGCGCCGCGACCACCACGTGGGCGGCGCGCACCGCGACCATGACGTGCACCGCGTGGACGACCGCGCCGGCGACGTGCGCGCCGAGGGCGCGGACACCCGCCGCCCGGGCACCGGCGACGCCCGCTGACCCGACCCCGGCCGCCCCGAGCGGCCCGTGACCGCGACCCCCGCCCCTCCGGCGGGGGTCGCGGCGCGTCCGGGGCGGGTCTCGAATGCGCCCGTCAGTCCGCGGTGTCCCCCGCCGAGGGCGCGGCGCGCAGCACCGCGTCCGTGAGGCGGTCCAGGGCCGCGGTCCCGGCCGTCCAGCGCTGCCAGTGCAGGTGCACGTCGGCTGCGCCGAGGGCCGGGATCGGCTCGAGGTCGGGGTGCCGGCCCTCGAGCACGCCCGGCGGGATCTGCACCGAGGGGAGCATGCCCCAGCCCAGCCCGAGCTCCACCGCCCGCAGATACGCGTGCACGGACGGCACGAGGTGGGTCGGCGGGTCGGCCACGGGCCGGCCGCGGGTGACGCGGCGCAGCACCGTGTGCTGCAGGCCGTCGCGGGGGCCGTAGTCCACGATCGGCAGCGTGCCGAAGTCGACCCGGCCCCGCGCGTCGCGGTGCAGCTCCAGCAGGAAGGACGCGCACACCGCGTGATAGCGCATCGTGCCCAGCGGGGTGGAGGTGCACCCGGCCACGGGCGTGGGGTCGTCCGTCACGGCCGCCACGACCGCGCCCTCCCGCAGCAGGACGGCGGTGTGCTCCTGGTCCTCGGACTGCATCTGCAGGACGACGTCGTCCCACGTCGCCGCCTCGCGCAGCACGGGCTCCCACCACGTGTCGAGGGAATCCGCGTTGAGGGCCACGCGCAGCGGCACGCGGCCGCCATCGCCCCGGCCGAGCGCGGCGAGCGCCTCGTCCTCGAGTGCGAGGGTCTGCCGGGCGAGGCGGAGCATGCGCTCTCCGGCCGCGGTCGGCCGGACGGGGACGGTGCGGGCCAGGAGCACCTGGCCCACCTGCCGCTCCAGGGCCTTGATCCGCTGCGAGAAGGCCGAGCCGGAGATCCGCAGGGAGTCCGCGGCGGCATCGAAGGTGCCGTGGTCGACGGCCGCGACGAGGGCGCGCAGGTGGTCGGAGTTCATGCGGTCCAGGGTAGGGGTCGCCATGAAGGATGTCTTCAGATCCTGAAGAAGATCGCGATGGCACGGACGTGGGACGGCTCCTATCCTCGCTCGGTGACCATCTTCGCCACCGGATTCCTGACCTACCTCGCCCTCATCGTCGCCATCGGCGCGCAGACCCTGTTCCTGCTGCGCCAGATCGTCCGACGCGACCGCGTGTGGACCGTCCTGACCGTGTGCTTCGTGGCCGATGTGGCGCTGCTCGTGCTCGGCGCCGGCGGTGTGGGCGTGGTGGCCGAGCGCTGGCCGTGGCTCGTGCCCGCGCTGACCGTGGCCGGCGTGGTCTACCTCCTCGGGTTCGCCGCGGGCGCGCTGCGCTCCGCCTGGCGCGGGGACCGGACCCTCAGCACCGCGGCCGCGGACGTCGAGGGGACCGGGCACGGCCCCGACCGCATCGACCTCGCGGTCCTCACCGGTGAGCTGCCGCTGATCGACCCGGCGACCGGCCGCCTGGCCGAGCGCGACCGCGAGCCGGCCGGGGCCGGCGTCGGGCGTCACGACGACGGCGCGCCCGGCTTCGGCGCTCCCTCGGGCGGCGGGTCGGTGGCGGTGCGGCAGTGCGTGCAGCCGCGCCGCGTGGCGCTGGACCGCCCGCAGACGCCGCTGCCGCGGATCATCCTGCTGGCGCTGTCCGTCTCCCTGGTGAACCCGCACGCCATCCTCGACACGGTGGTGATGATGGGCACCTTCGCGCAGACGTTCGGGGCGGCGAAGTGGGCGTACGTGGGCGGCGCGGTGGCGGCCTCGCTCGTGTGGTTCACCGCGCTCGGCTGGGGCGGCACCAAGCTCGCCCCGTCCATGGACTCGGCGCGGACGTGGCGGATCGTGGACGCCGTGGTGGGCGTGCTCATGCTGGGAATCGCCGTGAAGGTGGGGCTCACGCTCCTCTGAGCCGCCCGGGGAGGATGATGGGGGCATGAGTCCTTCCCCCTCCGACTCCGCCCCCACGCCGACCGTCGCAGCCGGGGAGGTCATCCGCGTCTCCGCCGTCGTGCTGGCCCGCCCGGACCGCCGCGTGCTGACCGTCCGCAAGGCCGGCACCGCCATGTTCATGTTCCCCGGCGGCAAGCACCTGCCCGGCGAGGCCCCCGTGGACACCGCCGTCCGCGAGGTGGCCGAGGAGACCGGGCTGCGCCTGCGCCCGGACGAGCTGACCCGCCTCGGCGCGTGGGACACCGCCGCCGCCAACGAGCCCGGCGCCGCCCTGCACTCGGAGGTGTTCGCGCTGTGGCGGCCCGTCGCCCGGCACGAGGTCCCCGAGCCGACGGACGAGATCGTCGAGCTGCACTGGATGGACCCCGCCGCCCCGGCCGCACCGGGCGGGCACGGCGTGGCCCCGCTGCTGCACCCCGTGCTGGCCGCCGTCACCGCAGCGCCCCCGTTCTGACCTCCAGGCGGGCCGACCGGCCCGCGCTGATGTCCGCACCGGCCACTAGCCTGGCCGGGTGACGTCGCTGCTCCGCATCCTGCGCTTCGCGCCCCAGCTCCACCGCCTCTACCTCGGCATCGCCGTCAGCTCCGTGCTGGCCGCGGTGCTGGCCCTGGCCACCCCGTTCCTGATCGGTGCGGCCACGGACCGGATCGTCGCCGCCGTCGCGGGGGAGACCGGTGTGGCCGAGGCCGTCACCGCGGTGACCTGGCTGGCGGTCGCGTTCCTCGCCGTCGAGGTGGCGACCACCCTGGTGGTGAGCGTCGGCGGCTACTGGGGCGACGTGATGGCCGCGCGCATGCGCACCATTCTCTCCACGCGGTACTTCGAGCAGCTGCTGCACCTGCCCCAGCGGTACTTCGACACCGCGATCACCGGGCGGGTCGTCAACCGGTTGAACCGCACCATCAACGAGATCACCCAGTTTCTGCAGTTCTTCGCGAACAACGCGTTCACCATGCTCGTCACCACCGCCGCGGTGCTCGTGATCACGGCGTTCTACTGGTGGCCGCTGGCGATCCTGCTGGCCGTCGTCTTCCCCGTGTACATGTGGCTCACCGCGCGGACGTCCGCGAAGTGGCAGGTGTGGGAGGGGGAGAAGAACACGGAGGTGGACGTCGCCTCGGGGCGGTTCGCCGAGGTGGTCTCCCAGATGTCCGTGGTGCGGGCCTACAACCGGCAGGACCACGAGCTCACCGGGTTCCGCGACCGGTTCCTGCGGACCGTGGAGATCACCCGGCAGCAGTCCCGGTTCTGGCACGGCATGGACGCCGGGCGCCGGCTCGCCCTGAACGTGGCCTTCGGCGCGATGTACCTGATCGTGTTCGTCCGCACCGCGCAGGGCCTGTTCTCCGTGGGCGACATGGTGATCCTCCTGCAGCTGATGAACATGGCCCGGCAGCCGATCTTCTCCATGAGCTTCCTCGTGGACTCCGCCCAGCGCGCCGTCGCCGGGTCGAAGGACTACTTCGAGGTGCTCGCCGAGGAGCGCGAGCGGGCCGGCGGGGCGGCGCTCGCGGCGGTGGGTGCGGAGGAGCCGCGCGTGCCGGCGGAGCCGCGGGCCGACGTCGTGGCGGGTGCGCCGGACGTCCCCGCGGACGTGCCGGCCGTGCGCTTCGACGAGGTCTCCTTCGCCTACGACGCCGACGCCTCCCGCCCCGTGCTGGACCGCGTGTCCTTCGACATCCCTCAGGGTGCCAGGGTGGCGCTCGTGGGCGAGTCGGGCGGCGGGAAGTCGACCATCGCGCACCTGCTGCTGGGCCTGTACCCGGTGACGAGCGGACGCATCGAGGTGTTCGGACAGGACGTCGCCGGGCTGGACCTGGCCGTGCTGCGCGGGCGGATCGCCACCGTGTTCCAGGAGCCGAGCCTGTTCTCCGGGACGGTGCGCGAGAACATCGCCTACGCGGACCCCGACGCCTCCGACGAGCGCGTCCGGGCCGCCGCCGAGGCCGCGTACGCGCACCGGTTCGTGGAGGCGTTCGACGACGGCTACGAGCAGGTGATCGGCGAGCGCGGGCTGCGGCTGTCCGGCGGGCAGAGGCAGCGGATCGCGGTGGCGCGGGCCGTGCTGAAGGACGCGCCGATCCTCGTGCTGGACGAGGCCACCTCCGCGCTGGACACGAAGTCCGAACGGCTCGTGCAGGCGGCCCTGGAGGACCTGATGGTGGGGCGGTCGAGCCTGATCGTGGCGCACCGGCTGAGCACGATCGCGTCCGTGGACCGGATCGTCACGCTGCGCGGCGGGCAGGTGCAGGAGATCGGGACCCCGGCCGAGCTGGCCGCGTCCGGCGGGATCTACGCGCAGCTGCTCGAGCTGCAGAGGGCCGGCACCCAGGAGGCCCGGAAGATGCTGAAGGAGTACGGGCTGAGCGGGTGATCCCGGAATCTTCTGCGGATCCGACCCTTCCGAGCGCTGCGCGGCGGCCCAGAAGGGTCAGATGTGCAACGGATTCCCAGTGCGCGGCAGGACGTCCACGACGACGTCGGCCCGACGCCTCCGCAGGGCCTGTGGACAACCGGGCCCGCCGACGTCGGGAGCGAGCAGGATCGGGGCCATGCGCGTGCCCGGACCCTTCCCCGCCCACCTCCAGGACGCCCCGTTCACGCGGGCGCAGGCGCTGGCCGCCGGGGTGTCCGGGTCGCGGCTGCGCAGCCGGGACGTCGAACGCGTCGCGCACGGCCACTACCGCTGGATCGGCCCCGTCACCGGGGCGACGCCGCCCGCGCGTCCCCTCGCCACCGAGCTGTCCCGGCTGCAGGACCTGGCGGCGATGCGTCCCGACGTCGTGGTGACCGGAGAGTCCGTGGCCCGGCTGCTGGGCTGGCCCCTCCCGGACGACGTGAAGGCCCGGGTGCGTCCTACCGTCCTGCGGTCCCGCACCCGCCGGGTGCTACGGGAGCCCGGCGTGCGCACCCGGCTCGTGGACCTGGACCGCGTCCTCGTGCGGAGGGACCGGCTGCACGGGCTGCGATGGACCTCGCACGCCGACACCTGGTTCCACCTGGCCACCGTCCTGGACCGAGACGCGCTCGTGGCGGTCGGAGATCGGCTGGCACGGGAGGACGAACGGCGGGGGAAGGTCGCGCTGGCCACCCGCCGGGAGCTCGGCGCCGCGCTCGAGCGGCACACCGGCGAGGCCGGGATCGTGCGGGCGCGGGAGGCGCTCGCGCTCGTGCGCACCGGTTCCGACTCCCCGGCCGAGACCGAACTGCGCCTGGCGCTGATGGCCGCGGGGCTGCCCGAGCCGGACCTGCAGATCGAGCTCTGGGACCCGGACTACTCGCTGTGGCACCCCGCCAGCGCGGACCTCGGCTACCGGCGGTGGCGGATCGCGATCCACTACGAGGGCAAGACCCACGACGGCGCCGCGCAGGTCGGCAAGGACACCCGCCGGGACGCGGTGTTCCTGCGTCAGGGCTGGCTCAACATCCGGGTGGCGGGGACGGACCGGTGGCGGGGATTCGTCGAGACGGCGGGGCTGGTGCGGGCCGCGATCGCGGAGCGTGGCGGTCTCGACGCCGGTGGCGCGGAGGATCGTCTGCGGAACTGACCCTTCTGGGGCGGGAGCGGACGTCCAGAAGGGTCAGGGGCGCAGAAGATTCCGGAAGGCCGACGACGGCGCCGCGTCACGCGACGACGCACCGCGGTCGCGCTCCTACCATGACGGGATGACCGCACCGGATCCCGCCCCCACCGACGCCCGCCGCGCGGAAGACCGCTCCGCACGCATCGCCGTCACCGTCTTCCCGCTGCTGGTGCTCGCCGCCGCGCTCGTGGGCTTCCTCGCCCCGACCGCCGCGAAGACGCTGCTGCCCCAGGTCAACCTGTTCCTCGGGATCATCATGTTCGGCATGGGCCTGACGCTGACCCTTCCGGACTTCGGCCTCGTCGCCCGCCGGCCGCTGCCCGTGCTGCTGGGCGTGGTGGCGCAGTACGCGATCATGCCGCTGCTGGGGCTCGGCGTCGCCGTCGTGCTCCAGCTGCCGCCCGAGCTCGCGGCGGGCGTGATCCTCGTGGGCTCGGCCCCGGGCGGCACGTCCTCGAACGTGGTCAGCTACCTCGCCCGCGCCGACACCGCCCTCTCCGTGGCCATGACCTCCGTGTCCACGCTCCTGGCCCCGCTGCTCACGCCGTTGCTCACCCTGTGGCTGGCCGGCCAGTACATGGCCGTCGACGGCGGCGCCATGGCGAAGTCCATCGTGAACATCGTGCTCCTGCCGGTCCTGGGCGGACTCGTCGTGCGCCTGCTGCTGCGCCGCGTCGTCGACCGCGTGCTGCCCGCCCTGCCGTGGGTCTCGGTGGTGTTCATCGCGCTGGTGGTGGCCGCCGTCGTCGGCAACAGCGCCTCCCGCGTGCTGTCGGCGGGCCTGCTGGTGTTCGCAGCGGTGGTGCTGCACAACGGGCTCGGCTACCTGCTCGGCTACGGCGCGGCGAAGCTGTTCCGGCTGCCCACGCCCGTGGCGCGCACGGTCTCGATCGAGGTCGGCATGCAGAACTCGGGCCTGGCCGCGGGCCTCGCCGCGCAGTACATCTCGCCGGCGGCGGCCCTGCCGGGCGCCGTGTTCTCGATCTGGCATAACCTCTCCGGGGCCGTGCTCGCGATGGCCTACCGCCGTTCCGACGGCCGGCGCGCCGCGCAGGAGTGAGGGCCGCGGCGCAGGTCAGCCCTGCGCGGGCGGCTCGTTGATTTGGAACGTGGCCCCGGCGGGGTCCTGCACGGTGGTGACGCGGCCGAACGGGGAGTCCTGGGGGCCGTCCAGGACCGTGCCGCCGTGCTCGCGGATCACCTCGAGCGCGCGGTCCGTGTCCGCGACGGCGATGTACATGCGCCAGTACCCCACCGCGTTCGGCGGCAGCCAGGCCCGCGCGTCGCACAGGCCCGCGGTCGCGCGGTCGAACGGGTGGTTCGTCGCGTAGCGGGGCCGTCGTGGGCCGCGTCCTCGGCGTCGGCCGCGGTCTGCGTGTCCTCCGGGGCGCCGTCGTCCCCCAGCGGGGTGGGCTGCCAGCCGGCCACGGCGCGGTAGAACTCGGCGGACTCGTCGAAGCGGGTCGTCATGAGCTCGAACCACACGGAGGTGCCGGGGGTGAGCGGCAGGTCATGGCCGGCCAAGGTGCCGGACTGCCAGAAGCCCACCACCTCGTGGCCCGGGCCCTCGGCCATGGCCATCACACCGAGGTCGCCGACGGGCATGGCGTCCACGAGCACGGCGCCGCCGTTCTCCCGCACGGCGGTGAGGGTGGCGTCCATGTCCTGTGTGCGCAGGTACACGGTCCACGCGGCGGGCGGGGCGTCCTCGCCGGTCATCTGCGAGAGCTGGTCGGCGTCCATGGCGCCGCCCACGGAGGCGCCGTCCTTGGTGATCATGCGGTAGTGGCCGAACTCCTCGCCGGAGTCGGTGAAGGACCAGCCGAAGAGGGCCTCGTAGAAGGCCTGCTGGCGGGCGAAGTCGGGGGCGGTGTAGTCGATCCAGGCGGGGGAGCCGGCG